>DASWRQ010000111.1:0-10386 GCA_036403095.1 Kutzneria sp.
CGTGGTGGACACCAGCGAGGTGCCGTCCATGGATTTCGGCCTGACCAAGGAACAGGGGCAGCTGCTGTTCGACCGCGGAGTGGCCGCCGGCGAGGCATTCCTGGCCAGAGTGTGACGGAAATCCCGGGTCCGTCACCGGCCCGGGTTCCGCCGCCCGTTCGCGCTGCCGGCCATCATCTGCCCACGGGAATCGTTGTGCTGACGCCACGGACCTGACCGTTCAGGCACAGAAGCTCAGCGATCACCGTCACCGCGCGGTGCGAACGCCCCCGGATGCGACAAGCTCGACGCGTCACCGCCGCGCGTCCACCAGAGGACTGACCATGACGGACACTCAGCTCGCCACCCGGCAGGCCGCCGCCGGAACTCAGGTCGGCGCCGTGCTCGACGACCTGGCCGGCAACGCCTACGCGGCGCATTCCGAGCGCCTGCACGGCATTGCGACGCCGCCGCACGCGCCCCGGCGGGACCGCGTCTGATGACCGTCGACGATGAGCGGGTGTTACGCCGCCAGCTGGTCGAACGGGTGCGTGCGCGGCGGATCGACATCGACGGCTTTCTCGACCGCGCCCGCCCGCGCAACTCCCGCCTGGCCGCCGTCGGTGTCGTCAGCAGCGCCCTGGCCGCCGTCTTCACCGGCGGGCCGGCCATCGGCGGCGAGACCTTTGCCAAGGCCGCGCAGGGTTTCGTCGGGTCCACGACCGATTCACCGGTGTGGCGCACGCTGTGCGCCTTGGCCCTTGTCGTCTCCGTCGTCGCCGCGATCTGCACCAACTTGATGCGCTCGCAGAACTCCGCCGCGCGCATCAGCGCCGCCGAGACCGCCAACGCCGAGCTGGACAGCCTGCAGACCCTGCTCGAGTTCGGGCAGGTGCGCCTGGACATCGGTTTGAAGCTCTACCAGCAGAGCGTGGCCAAGGTGTCCTTCGTCGACGAGCACCTCACCGGACCGCCGGCGCCGCGCTAGCCAGGTCGCGGCCACCTCCTAGGCCGACGGCGTCGCTGCGATCTCGTCTCCCATGCGCAGCGCCGCCAGCCCTCGTCGACGTCATGCGCGTCACCGCCGCCGATCCCGATGTCGGTTCTTTCCTCGCCCAGGCCGAGGAGGGCCGCTACGCCCCTTCTTCGGTCCGGCTCTCGCCCCAGGACGTCCTGCTGGACAACCCGACCGTCTGTATCCAGGGCGACCGGGTGACCCAGCTGGTGTTCCCCGTGCGGCAGTGAGCTCGCGAGGTAGCTTCCGGAGTGACGGCATCGTAGGCCGACGGACGAAAGTCACGTAGCGGGCGTGATTCGGCGGTGTACGCGGGGACAACATGGGTAACCCTTGTTGTTGCAGAGCACGGGAGGCCGGCACATGGAGGGTGATCCGTTCAGCGCGGCGGACAAGCGACCGTTGCTGTCCCGGCGCTACCGGATCGGCGCACTGGTGGGTAGCGGCGGCATGGCGGAGGTGTACCGGGCCTACGACCTGAAGCTGGAGCGCCCGGTGGCCATCAAGCGGTTCAGCTCGACGTCCAGCGTGATCGACCGCAGGCGGTTCGACGACGAGGCCCGGCTGCTGGCCGGCCTCTCGCATCCCGGACTGGTCACGGTCTACGACGCCGGCCAGCACGAGGACAGCCGCTACCTGGTGATGCGGCTGGTGGACGGCCCGACCCTGCACCTGGCGCTGGCCAGGGAACGGCCGACCGTCGACGAGGTGCTGGCGCTGGCGAACCGGTTGCTGCCCACGCTGGCCTACGTGCACGCCCGCGGCATCGTGCACCGCGACATCAAGCCGTCGAACATCCTGATCGACCTGGACGGCGAGGCCTACCTGGCCGATTTCGGGCTGGCCCGGCTCGTCGACTCCGACAGCATCACCCGGTCCGGGGAGATCGTCGGCACGGCCGCCTACCTCGCCCCGGAACAGGTGCGCGGCGGCCGGGCGACCCCCGCCTCCGACGTCTACGCGCTCGGCCTGGTGCTGTTGCAGTGTCTGACCGGCTACCAGGAGTTCCAGGGCGGGCAGGCGGAAGCCGCGCTGGCCCGGCTGACCCGGGACCCCGTGATCCCGGACTGGCTGCCGGCCGGGTTGGCCACGCTGCTGGCCGAGATGACCAGCGCCGATCCGGCCCAACGGCCGTCATCGGCACAGTGCGCGCAACGGTTCGGCGAACTCGGGAGCGCCGACCTGTCGACGATGCCGCTGCCGCGGCACCCACGCCGGCGCCGACTGGTCGCCGCGGCCGTCGGGCTCCTCGTGACGGGCGCGGCACTGGCGTTCACGCTCCGTGCCAACGAACCCCCGGCAACCACCACCGCCCCGCCCGCGTCCACGACCACGACGCAGACGCCAACCACCACGCCGGCCACGACGGTGCCGCTCACCTCAGGCCCTGACCTGGCCGCCGGCGTCAACGATGCCGGCCGACCCGCCAGCCCTGGCGGAAGTGGCACTGCCGGAAGTGGCACCGTCGCCACCGAGCATGTGCCGCCGGGTCAGGCCAAGAAGACCGGCCCCGACCATGGCGGCCACGGCAACGAGCCGCCGGGGAACGGCAAGCACGGCTAGCCAGCCGCAAGGCACGGCCACCGCCTACCCGCAGCCAACCAGCGCTCGGCATCAGTGGCCACAACGCAAACCGACCCCGCCGCTACAACCCGGCCCGGGCCGCGTACACGGCAGCGGTGCACCCGGCCGCCGCGCAACAATGGTCACGTCATGCATCTAGGCAAACCCCTCAGCACGCGCAGCGGATCGAGAATTCCTTCTCCTGGCCGGCGATGCTGCTCAGCTGATCACCATGCGTCCCAAGGTTTCCTCGCACGGTGCCGCGGATCTGGTCGTCCACCCGGTACAGGTCGACCACCAGCTGCTCCCAGTCCCGAGACCCGTCGGCGTCCCACTGGAACGGCAATCGGTGCAGGTCCCACGGCCCGTCGGCCGTCACACCGGTTTCCAACGCGGCGCGGATGATCTCCCGCTGCTGCGCGGTCTCCCCGGGCCGTCCGCCCGGGCATCCCAGCGGAAAGTCCAGGAACGTGGCCCGCGGCGGCTTGACGGCCATCGCGTGCCGGTACAACGTGGTCAGGCTCGTGGTCGGCAGCCCCCGCCGCTCCAACGCCCGCGCGAGCACCCCGGCGGCGTTGTGGCACTGCGGGCAGAAAGGCACCACCAGCACCAGATCCACGTCCATCCGAGCGAACTCGTCGACGATCCGGGGCGCGGTCTCGGTCGCCAGCTCCTCGTACTTGCTGATCGAGCCGACCATGGACACGGCGTTCTCGGCGTACCGGGCGAACACCCCGGCGGCCTCCAGGTCGACCATGGAATCCCGTGGATACGCCACATTCGGGTCGGCCAGCCCGAACTGGCGGATGGGCGTCTTGTGTGCGAACAGGATCTCGCCGAGCTCACGGTGTCGCGACAACAGTCGGTACGAGAGGTCGTTGCGCTCACCCAGCCGCATCTGCTCGGGGTAGTAGGCGCCGCTGGTCACGATCAGGCCCACGGTCGCCTCAGCCAACGGCTTGCCCAACGGGGTCAGCTCCGGGGCCTCGAACTCGGGCGTCTCCAGCGCCGGTCCGTGCAGCACGGGCCCGGCGACCTTGGCATCGAAGTCGAAGTGCATGGTCTTTCCTCCCAGGAGATCAGGCGATACCGACGCGGTTCGCGTCGAGGTCGACGGTCAGGACGATGCGTCCCTCGTTGAGCTGCCAGCCGCGCACCTCGTAGACCCGCAGCCCGTCGACGTGGAGCGGGTCCTGTGCGGCGATGGCCTGCGCGTCGGCCAGCGAGGCGGCGCGGACGGCGATCATGCCGGAGCCGTCCCACTCGTAGTCGGCGGCGCGGAACGGGCCGCCCATGAACATCACGCCGTCGCGTTCGATGCCGCGGAGCCAGGTCACGTGGTCGGCCAGCACGCGCTGGGTGCGCTCGGACTCGATGTCCCAGTCCGAGGTGGGGCTGCCGAACATCACGTACAGCGGGAACAGGCGCAGGCCCAGTTCCGTCAGGACGCCTTCGTCGGTGCTCATACTCGACAATCTGGCAGATAATCGAATATCTGTCCAGACGTACGATGGTCGAGTGACGGCGAAGACAACCGGCAACGAGCGGGTCTACCTGGCGATCCGCTGGGAGATCCTGGCCGGGCAGCGCCGGCCCGGGGAGCCGCTGAAGACGGCTGAGCTGTGCAAACGCTTCGACAGCAGCGTGGGCGTCGTGCGGGAGAGCCTGCTGCGGCTGGCCGAGCACGGCCTGGTGCAGGTCCGTCCGATGCAGGGCTTCCGCGTGCCCGAGCTGACGGCCGACGACCTCCAGGACCTGACCGAGGCCCGCCTCGACATCGAGACGCTGGCCCTGCGCTACTCGGTCATGCAGGGCGACGCCGCTTGGGAGTCGCAGCTGGTCGGGGCCCACCACCTGCTGACCGTCACGCCGCGGCGGGACGACAGCGGCGAGCGCTACACGCCCGACTGGGGCAAGGCCCACGGCGCCTTCCACGTCGCCCTGATCGCCGGCTGCCGCAACCGCCGCATTTTCGGCATTGCCAATCGTTTGCGCGACACCGCCGAGCTCTACCGCCGCTGGTCGGTGGGGGAGGACCGGGACACCGCCGCCGAGCACAAGGCCCTGCTCGACGCCGCCCTGGCCCGCGACGCCGAACTGGCCGTCGACCTGCTGGCCACGCAGATCCGGACCACGCACGACGTGCTCAGCAAGAACCTCTGACGCCGCCTCGATCGGCGAACTCCGCAGCGCTCAAGAACTCCGGGCCGATGAAATCCGGGCCCACGAGATCGAGCGTTGCACATGCGCGGGCGTCGGACATGTGTGGGTGACAACCCACGAAGGAGAACGATGGCAATCGAGACCGACGCCGAGTTCTCGGCCATGTACCGGGCCCAGTACGCGGACGTGCTCGCGTTCGTCCGTCGCCGGGCCCATCCGGTGCAGGCCGACGACGTGGTCGGGGAGACGTTCCTGGCCGCTTGGCGCCGTCGGCGGGAGCTGCCGCCGGACCCGAGGCCCTGGCTGTTCCGCACGGCCCGCAACCTGATGCTCAACGCCGACCGCAGCGCCCGGCGGCAGCGGGCGGTGGCGGTGCGCGTCGCCGAGCACGACCGGGCCGACGGCTACGAGCCGATGCTGTCGGCGGAGGCCCGGATGGACCTCGTCACGGCCTGGCGGTCACTGTCCACATCGGACCAGGAGCTCCTTGCCCTGCACGCCTGGGAGGGCCTGACCGACAAGGAGGCGGCCACGGTGCTCGGCTGCACCCGGGCCGCGTTCAGCATGCGGCTGTCGCGGGCCAAGCGCCGCCTGGCCAACCACGCCGGTCCCGCGTCCGACCTGCCGGTCGCCTTCGCCAACCTGAACGGAGCATCATGAACCGCGACATGCTGGCCGCGCTCGACCCGGCCCCGAAGCGGGAGCTGACGCCGGCCGAGCAGTTCCGGCAGGAGCAGCTGCTGTCCTCGATCCTCACGGACACGGTGGCGATCAGGCGCAGCCGCCCGGTGCGCCGCGTGGCCATCGCCGGCGCGCTGGCCGCCGGCGTCGCCGCGGCGGTGGTCTTCGGGCCGGTGGCGTACCACATCATCCGCGGCAACCCGGGCGTGCTCTCGGCGGCGGCGATCGGCAGCTGGACCGGCACGCCGGTCCGGACGACGGCCGACGGCGCCGCGCGGCAATGGTGCGAGGACAACGCGTCTGGCGATCAGAACGCCACCGGCCCATTCACCGTCAGCAACGCCGACCTGCGCGGCGAGGTGACGTCGATGGTGCTCACGAGGGGCAAGGACATCACGCTTTGCCTGGTGGCCAAGGACGGGACGGGGCTGACCGAGCTGATCTCGCCGGTCGGCGACATTGCCGCGAACGCGATCAACGCGGACAGCGCCGGCGGCCACGGTGACGGCGACACGGCGTTCGACTATGTGGAGGGCAGTGCCGGTTCCGACGTCAAGGCGGTCACCCTGCACGAGGGCAGCCGCACGATCGATGCCCTGATCGACAACGGCCGGTGGACCGCGTGGTGGCCGGCCGACCCACCGACCGGCCTGCTCGGCGGCGACGTGACGATCACGCTGAAGGACGGCTCGACCCGCTCGGTGCCCGGCCAGTCGCTGTTTCACTGACCGGAAGCTCAACGGTGACAACGAGTCCGCCATCCGGCCGAGGCCGGGCGGCGGCTCGGCCGCCGTGCACCGCGGCGATGGCCCGTACGATCGACAGCCCGAGTCCCACGCCGTCCTTCTTGTCGGTGGCTCGGTGGAACGGCTCGAACAGCAGCGCCGAGTCCTCTTCGGACACCACCGGCCCGGTGTTGGCGACGGTCAGTTCCCCTTGTGCGGTAACTCGAACCCACACCGTGCCGCCGGGAACGTCGTAGCGGCCGGCATTGTCGACCAGGTTGCGCACGACTTGGTTCAGCAGCAGCGAATCGCCCAGCAGCGAGCACGGTTCGGTGCGCATCTCGATCGTCACATCCGATGGCACGTCGACCTCGGTGACGGCGTGCTCGACCACCATGTCCAGTCGCACCGGCTCTCGGTGCTCCAGTTCCCGTTCGCCACGGGCCAGCTGGAGCAGGCCGTTGATCAACGCGATGGCCCGGTTGTTGCTGCGCAACAACTCCTGCTTGGCCCGCTGCACCCGCTCCGGGTCCGATGAGGACAGTCCGACCTGGATCACCGTCCGGGTAACGGCCAGCGGAGTGGGCAGCTCGTGTGAGGCGTTGGCGATGAACCGGCCCTGCACCTGGAAGGCGTCGTCCAGCCGGGACAGCAGCCCGTTGAACGTGTCGGCCAGCTCCTTGAGCTCGTCGTTCGGCCCGTCCAGCGCGATCCGCTCGTGCAGGTTGGCGGTGGAGATCTGTTGCGCCTGCGCGGTCATCGCATGCACGCGCCGCAGCACCCGACCGCTGAGCCACCAGCCGAGCATGCCGGCGACCGCGCCCAGCACCAGGAACGTCAGCAGGGACTGCACGAGCAGGCCGGACAGCACGTCATCGAAGGCGCTGTCGGCGTAAGTGCGGGGCACGGTGTTCAGGCCGAGGCGCGGGGTCACCTGTGCCCGCAGCCCGAGGATGCTCTGGCGGTTCTGCCAGTAGATCAGGCCCACGACGATCAGGCTGGCCAACAGGAACAGTCCGGTGTGGATGATCGTCAGCCGGGTTCGCAGCGCGATTCGTCTCATCCGTCGCGCCGCAGTCGGTAGCCCCCGCCGGCGACGGTCTCGATCACCTGCGGGTCGGCCAGCTTGGCCCGCAGCCGGGACATGGTGATCCGCACGGCATTGGTGAACGGATCGGCGTTCTCGTCCCACACGCCGCTGAGCAGCTCCTCGGCGCTGACCACGGCCCCGTCGGCGGCCATCAGCGCGTGCACGCGGCGAGGTAACGCCGCGGTTGATCCGATCGACGGGCCCGCGGCGCACCGGCGCCGCAGGTCCGTCGTCCGTCCGAAACGGAGCGTCCGTCATGGATTCCACCACGCCGGTGCTGTCGACCCGCACGGTGTTTCGCCGGTTCTGGCCGCTGACCAGGACCGACCGGCGCTGGCTGGCCGCCGGCAGCCTGCTGCTGATCGCCGCGGCCGCCTGCGACTCGGTCGCCGTCAACATGTTCGCGACCATTGTGGACAGTTCGCTCAAGGCCGGCGACTGTGCCGGCTGACCACCAGCCGGACCACGATCATGATCACCCACGATCCGCGGCTGACCGCAATCGCCGACCGGGTGCTGACCGTGGCCGACGGGCACGTGACCCCAGGGAGTGCACCAGTGGGCGTCACGGGGGCGAGCGGGCCGCCCTGGCGGTGAAGGTGGTGTCGCCCAACCACCACCGAAAGGTTCACGGACATGACTTCGCTCCGTCGCATCTACCTCGTCCGCGGTCTGGTCGCGCTGGTCTGGTCGGCGGCATTTGCCCTGGTCCACACGCCGCTGACCGGCCTGGTCGTCGCGCTGCTGGTGATCTATCCGCTGATCGACGTGGTGGCCACGCTGCTGGACGTCCGCGCCGGCACGCCGGGCCGCACGCTCCAGGTGTTCAACACCGTGCTCAGCGGCTTGGCCGCCGTCGGGCTCGGGCTGGCCGCGCTCAGCGGCGTCGGCCCGGTGCTGTTTGTCTTCGGCCTGTGGGCCATCGTCTCCGGCCTGGCCCAGCTCGTCGTGGCGCTGCGACGCCGTAGTCCCGAGCTGGGCCGGCAATGGCCGCTGCTCATCGCCGGCACGCTGTCCGTGATCGCCGGCGGCAGCTACTTCCCGGTGGCCCTGAGCGCCGACCCCGCGCTGACCGCGTTGATCATGTACACCGCCGCCGGGGGCACGTTCTTCGTGGTCCAGGCGGCCATCCTGGCCTGGAAGGCCCGGCGGGCCAGGGTCACTTTGGACCGCTGAGTACATTCGACCACGTGCTCACCAAGAAGGGCTCCGCGACCCGGCAGCGGATCATCGAGGCGGCGGCGACCGAGATCAGGGAACGCGGCATCGGCAACGTGACCCTGGACGACATCGGCCGCCGCAGCGAGACCGGCAAGAGCCAGCTGTTCCACTACTTCCCGGACGGCCGGGAGCAGCTGCTGCTGGCGGTGGCCCAGCGCGAGGCCGACCGGGTGCTCGAGGACCAGGAGCCCTACCTGAGCGGGCTCACCTCGTGGCCGGCCTGGCGGCAGTGGCGCGACGCGGTGGTCGACCGCTACCGCCGGCAGGGGGTGAACTGCCCGCTGGGCGCGCTGATCACCGAGATCAACCGGCGCACCCCGGCCGCGCAGGAGGTGACCCGGCGGTTGTTCGAGCAGTGGCAGGCCCGGGTCGAGGTCGGCATCCGGGAGATGCAGCAGCTGGGTCACATCGACCACGCCCTGGACGCCTCGGCCGCGGCCTCCGCGGTGATCGCGGCCATCCAGGGCGGCGTGGTGATCCTCATGACCACCGGCTCCGAGCGTCATCTCGAGGCGGCGCTGGACTTCTGCCTCGATCACCTGGCCCAGTTCCGGACCGGCGGCTGACCGCCGGGGGAGTGCGGCCTCGTCCAACTCGGCCGGCGGCTCGAAATCCAGTGCCGCCAACGTCCCATCGCACGGATCCCGCCAGCGATCGTGTGTCCCCTGTGGACTCCCGTGCCGCGGGTAGGCTCGCCGACGTGCTGCTGGGACGAGGACGCGAGCAGGAAACCCTCAATCGACTGCTGCGGGACGTCCGCGGCGGCCAGAGCCGGGTGCTGGTGCTGCGGGGCGAGGCCGGCGCGGGCAAGACCGCGCTGCTGGACTACCTGGCCGAGACGATGCCGGCCGCGAGCGTGTCCCGGGCCGTCGGCGTCGAGCCGGAGAGCGAGATCGCCTACGCCACGCTGCAACGCCTGTGCGCGCCGCTGATGGCGCACGTGGACCGGCTGCCCGAGCCGCAGCGGCAGGCGCTGGAGATCGGCTTCGGCCTGCGGGTCGGGCCCACGCCGGACGTGCTGCTGATCGGGCTGGCCGTGCTCGGGCTGCTGGCCGAGGCCGCCGCCGACCGGCCGCTGCTGTGCGTGGTCGACGACGTGCAGTGGCTGGACCGGATGTCCGAGGTGATCCTCACCTTCGTCGCGCGCCGGCTCGACGCCGAGTCCGTGGCGCTGGTGTTCGCCGCGCGCACCCCGGGCGACGAGCAACTGCTCGGCGGCCTGCCCGAGCTGCGGGTCGACGGCCTGGCGGACGGGGATGCCCGGGCGCTGCTCGATTCCGTGCTGCCGGGGCCGGTGGATGCCCGCGTGCGGGACCGGATCGTCGCCGAGACGCAGGGAAACCCGTTGGCGCTGCTGGAACTTCCGCGCGGCCTGTCGCAGGCCGAGCTGGCCTTCGGCGTCGGCGGACGCACTGCGAAGCCGATCGCCAACCGGATCGAGGAGGGCTTCCGGCGGCGCATCGCCGAGCTGCCGGCCGACACGCAGACGCTGCTGCTGGCCGCGGCCGTCGAACCGCTCGGGGACGTGCCGCTGCTGTGGCGGGCGTTGGAGCGTCTCAAGGTCGGGCCCGAGGCCGCCGCCGCAGCCGAGTCGTCCGAGCTGCTCCACCTCGGGGCGCGGGTCCGTTTTCGGCATCCGCTGGTGCGGTCGGCCAGCTGGCGGTCGGCCGCGCCGGCTCGGCTTCGTGAGGTGCACCAAGCGTTTGCCGACGTCACGGATGCGCGGCAGGACCCCGACCGGCGGGCCTGGCACCGGGCCCACGCCACGCTCGGGTTGGACGAGGAAGTCGCCGCCGAGCTGGAGCAGTCGGCCGATCGGGCGCGGGCTCGCGGCGGGCATGCCGCGGCCGCGGCATTCCTGGAGCGGGCCGCCGAGCTGACCGCCGACCCGAAGCCACGGGCCGCCCGGGCGTTGGCTGCGGCGGCGGCCAGTTTCGCCGCCGGGAACC
>DASWRQ010000112.1:0-14588 GCA_036403095.1 Kutzneria sp.
TGCAACCTGCGCTGCACGTACTGCATGCCGGCCGAGGGCCTGGAGTGGCTGCCGAACGGGGATCTGCTGACCGGGGCCGAGCTGATCCGGCTGATCCGGGTCGCGGTCGACCGGCTCGGCGTGCGCGAGCTCCGCTTCACCGGCGGGGAACCGCTGCTGCGTAAGGATTTGCCGCAAATCCTCGCGGCCGCGGCGGAACTGCGGCCACGGCCCCGCATGTCCCTGACGACCAACGCGGTGTCGCTGGCCCGCAAGGCCCGTCAGCTCACGCTGGTCGGACTGGACCGCATCAATGTGTCCCTCGACACACTTCGCCCGGACCGGTTCGCCGCGATCACCCGCCGGGACCGGCTGGAGGACGTGCTCGAGGGCCTCGCGGCCGCGCACGACGCCGGCCTGCGGCCGGTCAAGGTCAACACGGTGCTGATGCGCGGCGTGAACGAGGACGAGGCCCCGGACCTGCTCCAGTTCTGCCTCGACCACGGCTACCAGCTGCGCTTCATCGAGCAGATGCCGCTGGACGCGCAGCACGAGTGGGACCGGGCGACCATGATCACCGCCGAGGAGATCCTGGACCGGCTGAGCGCCCGCTTCACGCTCACCCCGGAGGGCAGCACCGCCCGCGGCGCCGCGCCGGCCGAGCGCTGGCTGGTCGACGGCGGCCCGGCCACGGTCGGCGTGATCGCGTCGGTGACGCGGCCGTTCTGCGCGGCCTGCGACCGGACCCGGCTGACCGCCGACGGCGCGCTGCGGACCTGCCTGTTCGCCACCACCGAGACCGACCTGCGCGGCCCGCTGCGCGCCGGCGCCTCCGACGAGGAGCTCGCGCAGCTGTGGCGGGCGGCGATGTGGGGCAAGGCCAAGGGACACGGCATCAATGACGACGGATTCGCGCAGCCGGACCGTCCGATGAGCGCGATCGGAGGCTGACCGCGTGGTGTTGACCATCCGTTACTTCGCCGGCGCCAAGGCGGCCGCCGGGGTCGGCGACGAGCAGCTGAGTCTGCCGCCGGAGTCCACTGTGGACGACGTGCTGGCGCTGGTCCGGGATCGCCACGGCGACCAGCTGGCCCGCGTGCTCACCGCCTCCAGCCTGCTACTGGACGGAATCGCCGTGCGGGACACCAGGATTCCGGTCGGCGGCGGAGTCGAACTCGACGTGCTGCCACCCTTCGCCGGCGGCTGAGTGCCAGGCAGCGGGATCGCGAGCCCGCGCCGGTCTCTGGAGCCGCGGGCCGGAAAAATCGCGTCTTTTCAGCGATTTTTCCGGACAAGGCGAAGAGACCGGATCAGAGCGGGCTCGCCCCGGGCGGAACGCCCGGCGAAAGCACAGCGCGGATGCGGTCGGCCCAGGCGCGGCCGTCGATGCTTTGCAGGGCCTCGCGGTTGAGGCGGTCGGCCGCTTCCATGTCGCCACGGTACTTCCGCACCTTGGCCATGGCGTGCAGGGACCACGCGGAGCCGCTGGGGTTGCCGGCCGCATGGAAGATCGTGCGCGCCTGCACGGCATAGGCGTAGGCGTCGGCCATGTCCTGCTCGTCGCCGCGGTTGATCAGCAAGTGCGCCAACAACAACAGCGCGCGGGCCCGGTAGAGCGGCAGCGGGGCGGCGAGCTCGAGGGCGCGGCGGCCGGTGGCCAGCGCCTCCTCCAGCCGGCCGACGGGCAACATCGCCATCGCCGCGCCGATCAGCACCCACAGCCGGGTGCGCAGGTGCGCGATGTCGCCGATCATGGCCAGCGCCTCGTCGAAACACCGCATGGCGTCAGGAAACTTGCCGGCCATGTGCAGGGTGAGCCCCAGCGCGGACAGGCTCATGGCCTGCGCCCGGTGGCTGCCGGTGCGGCGGGCGCTGTCCAGCGCCTCGCGGGCCAGCTCCAGCGCCGGCTCGACCCGAGACGTCATCTGGTACGCGGTCGCCAAGCGGTGCAGCACTTCCAACCCGGCGGTGACTTCGCCGATGGTCCGGAACATGGCCAGCGCGGTGCTGAGCTGCTCGATGGCCTCGACGGGGTGGCCCCGTTCGAGCAGCGCGGCGCCGAGATTGGCCACGCTGTGCGCCTCGCAGTGCCGCAGGCCGGCCTCCCGGCACAGCTCGATGGACCGCCGGCAGTGCTCGACGGCCTCCCCGAGCCGGCCCAGTTCCAGCAGCACGAAGCCGATGTTGGCCCGCCCGATCACCTCGACCTCGCGCAGCCCGGACCGCTGGGCCAGCGCCAGCGCCTCGTCGAAGTAGCCGGCGGCCTCGTCGAACTGGCCCAGCTCCAGATGCGAGTTGCCGGCGTTGTTGAGCGACGCGGCGGCCCCGTCGTCGGCGCCGAGCTCGCGGAAGATGTCGGCGGCGGCGAGGAAGCTGGCGATCGCGTCCTCCTGCCGGTCCATGTTCCACTGCGCGGTGCCGAGGTTGAACAGCATCGCCGCCTCGCCGCGCCGGTCGCCGGCCCGCCGCGCCACGGTGACGGCGGTCGAGGCGGTGGCGAACCAGTCCACGTTGTATTGGTGCGCAAGGAAATACCCGCGCAGCGCGTCGGCAAGGCGGACGGCGTGGTCGGCCAGGTGGTGCCGGGCGGCGTAACCGAAGGCGGCGATCAGGTTGAGCCGCTCGGCGTCCAGCCAGGCCAGCGCGTCGGGCTCGGTGGCGAACACCAGGCCCCGCTGCTTGCCGACGACCAGCCGCACCAGGTCCCGATAGGCCACGTGGGCCGCGCCGATCGCGCCGGCCAGGTAGTGGTCGAGCAGCCGCCGCACCACGATGTCCCGCTCGGTGCGGGTGTTCTCCTCGTGCTCACGCTGCGCGGCGTAGAGCCGGATCAGGTCGTGGAACTGGAACCGGCCCGGCTGCCCGGGCTGCACGAGGTGCACGGCGGCCAGCTGGTCGAGCAGCTCCGCGGCGTCGGCGGCATCGGTGGCCAGCAGCGCGGCGGCGGCCTGCGGCGTGAAGTCCGGCCCGGGCACGAGACCCAACAGCCGGAACAGCTCCCGGGCCCGCGGCTGCAGTGTCGTATAGGAAAGGTCGAAGGCGGCCCGCACCGCGGTGCCCTCGTCGCCGGCGATGCTCAGCGCCGAAAGCCGGTTGCCGTTGCGAAGCTCGGCTACGTAGTCGGCCAGCCCGGACGGCGGCGACTTGGCCAGGTTGGCGGCGGCGATCCGCAGGGCCAGCGGCAGGTACGCGCACAGCCGGGCCAGCTCCGTCGAGGCCGGCACATCCTTGAGGTCCGGCCCGAGCACGGCGCCGAGCAACTGTCTGGACTCCGCCGGCGTGAGCGGCTCCAACAGCACCGTCTCGACGTGGGGCAGCCGGTTTCTCAGGTCGTTGCGGCTGGTCACGAGCACCGCGCAGCCCTCGGGCGGCGGCAGCAGCGAACGGATCTGGTCGGCTGCGGCGGCGTTGTCCAGCACGATCAGGATCCGCTTGCCCGCGACGAGCGCACGGAAGGTCGCCGCCTGGTGGTCGACGTCGATGGGGATCTGCTCCGGCGGCACTCCCATCGCCCGCAGGAACCGGGACAGCACCTGCGCGGTGCTCAGCGCCGGGCCGAGGGCATAGCCGCGGAGGTTGGCGTAGAGCTGGCCGTCGGGAAAGCGTGGCCGCAGCCGATGCGCGAGGTGGACGACGAAGGCGGTCTTGCCGACGCCGGGCGGCCCCATCACCGCCACCGGCCCGTCGGGGGTGCCCAGCTCGAACCGGGCCACCAGCTCGTCGATCAGCTCCTCGCGGCCGACGAAGTCGGCGATGTCGGCCGGCAGCTGCGACGGCACGACCACCGGCCGCGCCGCCTCGGCGGCCAGCGGCGCGATCAGCACGGGGTCGTTGCGCAGCATGGCCTGGTGCAGCCGGCGCAGCGGCTCGCTCGGGTCGATGCCCAGCTCGTCGGCCAGATAGCCGGCCACGCCCCGGTACGCCGCGAGCGCGTCGGCCTGCCGGCCGCTGCGGTGCAGCGCGAGCATCAGCTGGCCCCAGAACGGCTCCCGCGCCGGGTGCTTGGCCGTGAGCGACTGGAGCTCGGCGATCAGCGCCTGGTGCCGCCCGCGCTGCAGGTCGATGTCGATACGCCGCTCCAGCACCTGGAGGTGCTGCTCGACCAGCTGCGGCACGACGTTGCGCTGCAACTCCTCCGACGGCACGTCGGCCAGCGGGGCCCCGCGCCAGAGCCGGAGGGCCTCGTCCAGTGCGGCGGCCGCGGCGGTCAGGTCGCCGGCGTCGCCGGCCCGCGCGCCCTCGTCGGACAGCTCGCGAAACCGTTCCAGATCCACGGATCCGGGCGGCACGTCGATGTAGTAGCCCTCGGGTGCGGTCCGCACCAGCGCCGGGTCGCCGAGCGTCTGCCGCAGCCGCAGCACGTACGTCTGGAGCGTGCCCCTGGCCCGGGCCGGCGGATTGCCGGCCCACAGCCGCTCGACCAACGCGTCCACCGGAACCACGCGGTTGGCCCGCAGTAGCAGACTGGCCAGCAGGGTGCGGTGCTTGGCCGCGCGGATCGGCACCGGCCGGCCGGCCAGCGACACCTCGAGCGGACCGAGGATGCGGAAGCGCATGTCGGTGGACATGCCAGCCTCCTCTCGGCCGTGCAGTTGTGGTTCAGCCTAGGAGCGTGCCGCGGCGTCCACTAGCGAAAAGGAACTTCCCGCCGGTGAACGTCGGAGTCTAGTTCGGCGAAGGCGCGAGTCCCATCGCGGACAGCAGCCGCGTCGCCTCGGCGTTGTGCTGATCGGACGCCACAACATCGCCCGCGGCCCGGTAGGCCGCGGCGAGCAGCGCCAACGCGCGGGGTTCCCACAGCCGCAGGCCCGTCTTGCGCAGCAGCGCCAACGCCCGTTCGCCGAAGTCGATGGCCACGTCGGGTTCCGCCCGCCGCAGATGCACGTGCGCCTGCGCGAGGAGCGCCCGTCCCTGGCACAGCCGCAGCTCGTGCCGAGCGGTCAGCTCCACCGCCTCCTCGGCGTGGGCCAGCGCGCGGTGGTCGTCGCGCATCGCGTAGGTCAGCCCGATCAGCGCCTCGACCTCGCCGAACCGGAGGTCGCGCTGGCGGCTGAGGTCCAGCGCCTGCCGGTAGTGCTCGATCGCCTCGGCCGGCCGGCCGCCGACCAGGGCCACGTCGCCGAGGGTGTTGAGTGCGTCGATCCGCGAGCGGAACATGCTGGGCGAGTCGGCCAGCTCCAGCGCGGTCGCGGCCATTCGCTCGGCCTCGTCCTGGCGGCCGAAGTCCAGCCGCACCAGGGCCATCGCGTTGAACAGCCCGGACTCGCTCTCCTGGTTGCCCAGCCGCCGGCTCATCGCCACGCCATGCTCGAAGTACTCCTCGACGGCCTCGAACCGGCCCATGTGCCGGCTGAAGTTGAGCAGGTTGTTGAGGCAGTTCACCTCGCCGTGCTCGATGCCGAGCTCGGCGCAGATGGCCCGGGCCCGGGCCAGGTAGCCGAAGCCCTCCTCGGTCTCGCCCAGGCTGACCTGCACCAGGCCCAGGTTGAACAGCACCGGGGCCAGCCGGGTCGGCTCGCCCTCGGCCAGCTCCATGGCGTCGGCGAAGCGGGTGGCGGCGCCGTCCAGATCACCCATTTCGGACAGTGCGATGGCCAGGTTGGTCAGCGCCGAGTACTCGCCGACCCGCAATCCCGTGCGGCGGAAGACAGCCAGCGCGCGGGCGAAGCCCTCGGCCGCCTCGTTGGCCCGGCCGCGGCTCCAGTCCAGCGCGGCCCGGTTGTAGCGCATCGCCGCCTCGGCCAGCCCGTCCTCGGCCTCGGCCGCGGCGGCCAGCCCGGCCTGCGTGACCAGCTGCCACTCGGTGGCCAGCCGCTGCGCGTAGAAGAAGCCGCGCAGCGAGTCCACCAGCTGCCAGACGATCTCGCCGCGGCCCTGTTGGATCAGCGGCACGAGATTGGGCAGCTCGGCGGTCATCCAGTCCAGCGCCTCGTCACGGTCGCCGAACCGGTCGGGGCCCTGGCGCGGCGGCAACGGCACCAGGCTCGGCACCTCGGGACCGAGCAGACCGGCGGCCTCGGCGACGGCGTGCAGGTAATAGGTGTGCAGCCGGGACAGCGCCCGGTCCTCCGGCTCGGCCAGGGCCCGCTCGTGCGCGTACACGCGGAGCAGGTCGTAGGCCTGGTAGCGGCCGGGAGCCAGCTGCTGCACCAGGTTGGCCGCGGCGAGCTGGTCGAGCAGCCGGCGGGCCTGCTCCGGCGGGCAGTCGGCCAGCGCGGCCATCGCCGCCGGCGTGAGGTCCTGGCCCGGCGCCAGGCCGACCAGGCGGAAGGCTCGCTTGGCCGGTTCGGCCAGCGCCTCGTAGGAAAGGTCGAACGCGGCGCGGACGGTCACCGTCTCGTCCCCGTCGGCGGCCAGCGCGGCCAGCCGGCTGCCCTCGCGCAGCCGGCCCAGCTGCTCGGCCAGCCGCGGCTGGTCGTCGCCGATCATGTTGGCGGCGGCGATCCGCAGCGCCAGCGGGAGATGCGTGCACAGCTCGGCCAGCTCGGCGGTGGCCGCCGGCTCGACCCGGACGACCTCGTCGCCGAGGATGCGGGCCAGCAGGGTGTGCGACTCGACCGGAGTGAGGCCGCCGACGTGCACGCGGCTCGCCCCCTGCTCGGCGACCAGCCCGCGCAGCGCGTCCCGGCTGGTGATCAACACCGCGCAGCCGGGGTCGCCGGGCAGCACCGGGCGGATCTGGCCGGGCCGGGCGGCGTTGTCCAGCACGATGAGCATTCGCTTGCCGGCCAACAGGGAGCGCAGCGCGGCCGACTGCTCGTCGAGATCGGTGGGCACGTCGTCGGCGGCGACGCCCAGCGCCCGCAGGAACCGGGCCAGCACCTGGTCCGGGCCGAGCGCCGGGCCGCGGGCGTGGCCACGGAGGTCGACGAACAGCTGTCCGTCGGGGAAACGAGATCGCAGGCGGTGCGCGACGTGCACGGCCAGCGCGGTCTTGCCGGTGCCGGGCGGGCCGGTCAGCACCACCACCGGGGTCGCCGTCGGCTCGGCCGGCGCCAGCCGCTCGGTGACCAGCGCCGCGACCGCCGACCGGCCGACGAAGTTGATCACCTCCGGCGGCAGCTGGGCCGGCACGGAAGTCTTGGCCCCCAACGGGGTTCTCAGGCTCGGATGGTCGGACAGCACGGCCTGGTGCACGCGCAGCAGCTCGGCGCCGGGGTCCACCCCGAGCTCGTCGGAGAGGTACTCGTACACCTCTCTGTATATGTGCAGTGCGTCGGCGCGTCGGCCGGAGCGGTAGAGGGCGATCATCAGCTGGGCCCAGATCCGCTCCCGGGCCGGGTTGGCGTCGGCCAGCTCGCGCAGCTCCGGCACCAGCTCCTCGTTCCGACCGAGGCTCAGACCGGCGTCGATGCGGCGCTCGCGGGCGTCCATGCGCTCGGCGTCGAGGCGGTTGATCTCGTTGTGCCGCAAGGGATCCAGCGGCACGTCGGCCAGCACCGGCCCGCGCCACAGCCGGACGGCCTCGGTCAGCAGGGTCCAAACGGTCGCCGGGTCCTCGATCTCACGGGCCCGAACGAGCAGCTCGCGGAACCGGGTGGCGTCCAGCGCGCCGGCCGGCACGTCGAGCGCGTAACCGTCCTGGGCGGTGCGCAGCGCGCAGGACGGGCCGAGTTGCTGGCGCAGCCGCATGACGTAGGTCCGCAGCGTGTTGCGCGCGCCGGCCGGCGGCCGCTCGCCCCAGACCACGTCCACCAGCTCGGCCGCGGAGACCGCGCGATTGGCCCGCAGCAGCAGCGAGCCGAGCAGCAGCCGCTGCTTGGCCGCCGGCAGCGGCCGGGGCTGTCCGTCGACGAGGACCTCGAGCGGGCCGAGCACCCGGAACTCGATCTCGCCCGCCATCGGCGCCCCTCCCCTCGACCGTCGGTGTCGCAGAGAGCCTAGCGGTCCGTGACTTGGTGCTGTATCGATACAGTCAGTGCCGCGCAAGGGATTTCCGGGCAACTTTTCGGTTGCGCGAAGGGCGGGGAATTTGGGCTAAACCACGTGACCCGCACCTCACGTTGGGTGATCGATCTCGACTTGGAAACGGCCAGATAACGACGGTCTGACCTGCGAAAACGGGGGTGATCGGCCTAGGTTGCGTCACGTTACTGTGATGACGGTCACATCCATCAGCATTTGGCGTTCGCTGATTCGTTACCTAGTGTCGCTTCTCGGCCGAACCCGATCGGCTGGAACTACCCGAGGGACCGAAGCGCCAAACCCTGTTCGGCGGTCCCCCGGCACCAACCCCGAGCGAGAGACAACTACCGAACAGGGGCGGGGGAACCACCCCTGGGCGCCCGAGAACCGCCCAGCGGGAGTGAGCAACACCCGGTACCCATGCCGGCCATCGTGTGGGGCACGCCTGTGCCCCGTGCGGCCGGCGAGCTCGTGACGCAGGCGCTGTAGGCGAGAGGTCAATGAGTTCTTACCGTGGCAAGCACCGTGAGCAGTCCACCGTCGCTCGTACCGTGACCCAGGTTGCCCTGGCCGGTGCGATTGTCGCCGCCCCGATGGCGATCGCGGCGGGCACCGCCAACGCTGCCGGGTCCACCAACTGGGACGCGGTCGCGCAGTGCGAGAGCAGCGGCAACTGGGCCATCCACACCGGCAACGGCTTCTCCGGTGGTCTGCAGTTCACCAACAGCACCTGGGCCGCCTACGGCGGCACGGCGTACGCCCCGCAGGCCTGGCAGGCCAGCCGTGAGGCCCAGATCGCCGTCGCCGAGCGCGTGCTCGCCGGCCAGGGTCCCCACGCGTGGCCGGTCTGCTACAGCCGTGGCGCCGGTGGCGTCACCGCCGGCGGCAACGCCGCCCCGGCTCCGCAGCGCAAGGCCACCCCGGCGGCCCCGCAGCGCAAGGTCACCCCGGCCCCGCAGGCTCAGGCCCCGTACCAGGCTCCCAAGCTGGACGGCAACGGCGACTACACCGTGGTCGCGGGCGACACCCTGTCCGGCCTGGTGGAGAAGCTGCACCTGAGCGGCACCTGGCAGGACCTGTACAACAAGAACAAGGACGTCGTCGGTTCGAACCCGAACCTGATCTTCGTCGGCCAGAAGCTGGCCACGAAGTAACGTTCGCTTAAAGCTCGACGGGTGGGGCCGAAACGGCCCCACCCGTTAGGCGTATCTACGGGCAGTTGACCCATTCGTCGGTGCCGTCGGTGAAGACCTGGCGCTTCCAGATCGGCAGCTTGGCCTTCACCTCGTCGACGAGCTCAGCGCAGACCACGAACGCCTCGCGGCGGTGGGCGGCGGCGACGGCGCAAGCGAGCGCCACATCGCCGATGGCGAGATGCCCGAGCCGGTGGCTGACGGCCAGCGCCCGCACCTCCGGATGCCGGGCGGCGACCTCGGCGGCCACCTCGGCGATGACGTCCTTGGCGCTGGGATGACCCGAATACTCGAGCTCGGTGACGTCCCGGCCGTGATCGTGGTCACGGACCACGCCCTCGAACGTGACGACAGCACCGGCGGTGCGGTCGTTGACCAGAGCCGCGTGCTCGGCGGCGGAGACCGGCGTCTCGCTGATCTCGGCCCGCACCACCGCGGCCGGCAACCGCGTCTCGGCAGCCGGAGTGGCAGCCGCGGACACGTGGTCGCCGCCGGCCAGCTGCTCCACGGCGTGGTCCAGCACGCCAGCCAACACCGACAAGCCGTCCTTCACGCCCCCGGTCGAGCCGGGCAGGTTGACCACCAGCGTCGTGCCGGCCACCCCGGACAGACCCCGGGACAGCACGGCGGTCGGCACCTTGGGCAGCCCGGCGGCCCGCACGGCGTCGGCGATGCCGGGAATCTCGTAGTCCAGTACCGAGCGGGTGGCCTCGGGCGTGCGATCGGTCGGCGTCACGCCGGTTCCGCCGGTCGTCAACACCACGGCCACGCCATCGGCAACTGCCGACCGCAGCGCGGCGGCCACCGGATCGCCGTCCGGCACGACCACTGGATCCGGCACGTCGTAGCCCCGCTCACGCAGCCAGTCGGCGATGACGGGCCCCGTTCGGTCCGGGTACACCCCGGCCGCCGCCCGGTTGGATGCCACGACGACTCGCGCCCGCCTGCTCATCGGTCCTCCGGTCGGATCCAGCTGCCGGTCTTGCCGCCGTCCTTGCGCTCCACCCGCACCGCGTCCAGCACGGCGGCCGGGTCGACGGCCTTGACCATGTCGTGCAGGGTCAGGCCGGCCACCGCGACGGCGGTCAGCGCCTCCATCTCGACCCCAGTGCGGTCGGTCGTCTTCACGGTGGCGGTGATGCGCACCGCCTCGTCCTCCAGCCGAAGGTCCAGCTTCACGCCGGTGATGGCGATCGGATGGCACAGCGGCACCAGGTCGGGGGTGCGCTTGGCCCCCATGATGCCGGCGATCCGGGCGGTCGCCAGCGCGTCGCCCTTGGGCAGGCCGTCGCGGCGCAGCAGACCGACAACCTCGGCGGTGGTGCGCAGCACCCCGGTCGCCACCGCGACCCGGGCGCTCGCGTCCTTGGCCGAGACGTCGACCATCCTGGCGGCGCCGGCGCTGTCGACGTGACTCAGCTCGCTCACGGTCGAATATTAGTTCGCCGGCATTCTCAATTCGCCTGGGCGGCGTTCTTGACCGCCTCGGCCACCGCCGGCGCGACCGCGTTGTCGAACACGCTCGGCACGATGAACGAGGCGTTGAGCTGCGCCGGCTCGACCACGTCGGCGATGGCGTTGGCCGCGGCCACCAGCATCGCGTCGTTGATCGTGGAGGCGTGGGCGTCCAGCAGGCCGCGGAACACACCGGGGAAGGCCAGCACGTTGTTGATCTGGTTCGGGTAGTCGCTGCGGCCGGTGGCCACGATGGCGGCGTGCTGCTGGGCCTCCACCGGGTCGATCTCCGGGTCCGGGTTGGCCAGCGCGAACACGATGGCGTCGGAGTTCATGGTGGCCACCTGGGCCGCGCCGAACAGGTTGGGCGCGGAGACGCCGATGAACACGTCCGCGCCGACCAGTGCGTCGTGCAGGGTGCCGGCCTTGTGCTCCACGTTGGTGGAGGCGGCGATCTGCGCCAGGTTGGAGTCCAGGTCGCCGCGGTCGGGATGCACGATGCCGTTGACGTCGACGGCCAGGATGTCGCCCGGCTTCTGGTGCTGGAGCAGCCGGATGATGGCCGAGCCGGCGGCGCCGACGCCGCACACCACGACCTTGCACTCGGTGATGTCCTTGCCGACCACCCGCAGCGCGTTGCGCAGCGCGCCGACGACCACGATGGCCGTGCCGTGCTGGTCGTCGTGGAAGACCGGGATGTCGAGCTTCTCCCGCAGCCGGGCCTCGATCTCGAAGCAGCGCGGGGCGGCGATGTCCTCCAGGTTGATGCCGCCGTAGACCGGGGCGATCAGCTCGACCGCGCGGATGATCTCCTCGGTGTCCTGGGTGTCCAGGCACACCGGCCACGCGTCGACGCCGGCGAACTTCTTGAACAGGGCGGCCTTGCCCTCCATCACCGGCAGCGCGGCGGCCGGGCCGATGTTGCCAAGGCCGAGCACGGCCGAGCCGTCGGTGACCACGGCCACGGTGTTGCGCTTGATGGTCAGGCGGCGGGCGTCCTCGGGGTTGGCCGCGATGGCCTGGCAGATGCGGGCCACGCCGGGCGTGTAGGCCCGGGAGAGGTCGTCACGGTTGCGCAGCGCGACCTTGGAGGTGACCTCGATCTTGCCGCCGAGGTGGACCAGGAATGTGCGGTCGGACACCTTTCGGACCCGAACGCCCGGAAGTGCGTCCAAGCCGTCGGTGATGTCCTTGGCGTGATTGGCCGACATCGCGTTGCAGGTGATGTCGAACACGACCCGATCGACGTGCGACTCGACCACGTCGAACGCGGTGATCACACCCCCGACCCGGCCGACCGCGCTGGTCAGGTCGCCGGCAGCGCTCGCCGACGGCGGCGCCTCGACCCGAATGGTGATCGAATATCCGGGTCCGGGAACCGGCATGGCTTTCCTCCAGATTCGACGCGGCCGACGGCCGATGAACGAGCCTAAACCGCGTCGAATTCCGGAACGAGAGCGACTCGGAAACGCTCAGCGGTTGATCTCGGTGACCGGGTGCGTGTACGGCAGCGACTCCGGGTCGACCGGGAACGCCACGTCACCGAACGGCGACAGCGCGCCCTGCACGTCGGTGGCCAACTCGCTGACCGGGTGCTTCTCACCCTCGATGTGCGGCCACGCGGGATCGATGCGCGCGGAGCGGTCCTTCGCCACAGTTCCTCCTCAGTGCGGTCCAACACGCACAGTATGACCTGCGCCGGTGCCGCCGGCCCGAGGCCGCCCGACCTGCGCATGCGGCGTGCCGCACGGCTAACGTGGTGCATGATGGCCGGCCTCTCACTCGCGGACTGGTTGCGGGCGCTCGACGACGACGCGCTCGTCGCGCTGCTGCGCGCCCGCCCCGACCTGGCGACACCGCCGCCCGCGGACAGCACTGTGCTGGCCACGCGGGCGGGTATCCGCGCGTCCGTGGCCCGGGCCTGCGAAGACCTGGACACTTTCACGCTGACCGTGCTGGAAGCGCTGCTGGTGCTGGACGCCGACACCGCGCCGGTGTCGGTACGCGAGGTGGCCCGGCTGCTGGCCGCCGACGCGACGCTGACCCGGGTGACCGGGGCCGTGCGGTCGCTGCGGGCCAGGGCGATCGTGTGGGGCGCCGACGACGCGGTGTCGGCGGTGCCGGCCGCACGGGAGGTGGCGCCGCAGTACCCGGCCGGCCTCGGCCGGTCGTTATCGCATCTCGCCGGCAAGGACCTGGCCGAGACCATCGCCGGCCTGGCCGAGCCGGAGCGGCGGCTGTTGTCGGCGCTGGCCGGCGACTCCCCGATCGGGCTGACCAAGGACGCCGGCATGATCGTGCCGCTGGAGCGGGCCAAGACCCCGACCCAGCGGCTGCTGGCCATGGGCCTGCTGGCCCGCCGGGACAACGAGACGGTCGAGCTGCCGCGCGAGGTCGGCATGGCGGTCCGCGGCCGTCGTCCACTTGGGACGGTCCACGCCAAGGAGCCAAGCCTCACCGCCATTGTTCGTGATCCGTCCGTTGTGGACAGCACGGCAGCCGGCGAGGCGTTGGAGCTGGTCCGGCACGCCGAGGGGCTGCTGCGGCTGTGGTCGGACGAGCCCGCGCCGGTGTTGCGTTCCGGCGGGCTGGGCGTGCGCGAGGTTCGGCGGATCGCCAAGGCGCTGGACGTCGACGACACCCGGGCCGGGCTGCTGGCCGAGCTGGTGGTCGGGGCCGGGCTGGTCGCCGACAGCGAGGGCGTCGAGCCGGAGTGGGTGCCGACCACGTTGACCGACGGCTGGCTGGTGGCCGCGCCGGAGCAGCGCTGGGCCACGCTGGCCGCCGGCTGGCTGGAGCTGCCGCGGCTGCCGGCGCTGATCGGCACGCGGGACGAGCGGGACAAGGCCGTCGGCCCGCTGACCGACGAGCTGCGCCGGCCGTTGGCCCCACGCGAGCGCCGCCGGGTGCTGGAGACGCTGGCCGAGCTGCCGGCCGGCACGTCCGTGCCGAACGCCGAGGAGGTGGCGGCGCTGCTGGCTTGGCGCGCGCCGCGCCGGGGCGGGCGGCTGCGCGACGACGTCGTGCGCTGGACCTACACCGAGGCGGCGGCGCTGGGCGTGATGGCGTTCGGCGCGGTCAGCTCGGCGACGCGGGCGCTGCTGGCCGAAGGGCCGGCGATGGCGGCCAAGCGGATGGCCGACGCGATGCCGGAGCCGCTGGACCACGTGCTGGTGCAGGCCGACCTGACCGTGGTCGCGCCCGGGCCGCTGGAGCCGATACTGGCCGCCGACATGGCGCTGGTCGCCGACGTGGAATCGGCCGGCGGCGCGACCGTGTACCGAGTCGGCGACGCCTCCGTGCGGCGCGCGCTCGATGCCGGCCGCACCGCCGATGAGCTGCACGAACTGTTCCGCACCCGGTCCCGGACGCCGGTTCCGCAGGGGCTGACCTACCTGATCGACGACGTCGCCCGTCGGCACGGCCGGCTGCGCGGCGGGGCCGCCGGCTCGTTCCTGCGCTGCGACGACCCGGTGCTGATCACCGAGGTGCTGGCCAACCCGGCGTCGGCCCGGCTGGAGCTGCGGCGGATCGCGCCGACCGTGCTGGTCAGCCCGCTGCCGCTGATCGAGGTGCTCGACGAGCTGCGGGCCGCCGGCTTCGCCCCGGCGGCCGAGGGCGCCGACGGCACCGTGCTGGACCTGCGGCCGCCGGGCCGCCGGATCCCGCCCAGGGCCCGGCCGTCGTCGCGGCGGGTCCCGGCGCCGGCGGTGGCCGACGAGCAGCTCGGCGCGTTGGTCGACCAGCTCCGGGCCGGCGACCGTGCGGCCGCGACACCGCGCGGCACGGCCGTGGCCGCCACGCTGGAACTGCTGCGGGCAGCGGCCAGCGAAGGTCGCAGCGTGTGGCTGGGCTTTGTCGACTCACGAGGGGTCGCGACGCAGCGGGTTGTCACGCCGGTGAGCGTCGCCGGCGGCATCCTCGAAGGCGTCGACGGCGGCGGCGAGATCCGCCGTTACCCCGTGCACCTGATCACCTCGGCCGCCCTCGTCGACCACCCCTGACGCCCCCGCCCCCACTTTCTCCACATGTGGTCCACATTCGACTTCAGAAGTC
>DASWRQ010000113.1:0-28665 GCA_036403095.1 Kutzneria sp.
CGTCCGGCCAGGGGTGACCTGGCCGGACAGTCGGTACTTGTCAGTACGTTGCCGAGCAACCAGGGATGAGCCTGGCGGCCTCGACGCCGGCCATGAGGAACATGCCGGTGCCGTAGTTGCTGGTCGCAGTGGGGCTGATGGGCTGGTACTGGGACGGGTGCGAGGACGGCCCCTGCACGTAGCCGACGACGCCGTTGGAGCGCAAAGCCGTGGACTTGAGCCAGCCCCAAGCCTTCTGCACAACAGGCAGATAGGTGGCGGAGTCGAGGTAGCCGGCCTGGATGGCCTTGGCCAGACCGTAGGTGTACAACGACGTGCCGCTGGACTCGGGTGCCGGGTAGGCGGACGGGTGGTCGACGTCGGCGGTCCAGTAGCCGCCGGACTGCTGAGTGGCCCTCAGTTTGGCGAACATGTCCTGCAGCAGGCCGATGTAGTGGGCCCGATGGGCGTCGCCGACGGGCAGGTTGGCGATGGTGTCGGTGAGGGCGGCGACGATCCAGCCGTTGCCGCGAGACCAGTGCTGGGTGGTGCCGACCCAGCGGGAATCCCGCCACCACAGGGCGTTCTTCTTGTCGTAGATGTGGCTCTCGGGATAGGCGAACAGCTTGGCCATCGCGTCGATGTCGGTGCTGCCGCCGAAGTAGGCGAACGCCGAGAGGGCGCCGAGGCGGACCGCGTCGACGTAGTTCATGTCGGAGGACTTGCCGCCCTCGACCTTCTTGGCCTCCCGGTCGACATAGGCCTTGGCGTCGGCGATGTCCGATGCCGGGTGCTTGAGGTCGAGCTTGTACAGGTCGATGTACTCCTGCGCGGCCTCGGGCCCGTCGAGATTGGGGGTGCCGGTGGGCAGCTTCCACTTGTTGTGCACGGCCCACGCCGTGGCGTAGTTGAGGTACTTGGCGTCGCCGGTCAGCTTGTACGCCTCGATGTCGCCCTTGATGAACAGGGAGTTGAACCACGTGGAGTCGGCGGGCTTCGGGTTGCCGGCGATCCAGTGGTCGGCGGCGGCCCGGACGGGCGCCTCCTCGGGACAGGCGGTCGGCGCGGCCGAGGCCGCGGTCGGGAGCAGGGCCCCGGCCGCCAGGGAACAGGCGATCGCCAGCGACCACCGGGAACGAGATGCCACCACAACCTCCAGGGTGTCGGCGCGGCGGCGGGCTGGAAACGTTTACATAGTAGGGGTGGCGTCAATCCGGGGCGAGACGCTACTTGGTGCCGACGATGCAGCGGGCCAGGCCGGGGACGCGGATGGCGCCGTTGTGCTCGAAGGCGCGGACGGCGGTGATGGCATGGGACCCGATGCGTTCCCGCGCGGACGCGGAGACCTGCTGGAGGGCGGCGACGGCGAGGGAGACGTGCTCGCTGATCATCGCCCAGTACTGGTCGGGCGAGGTGGCGACGAGCGCGACGGGGATGTCCGACTCGGAGATGGAGTGAAGCCCGGCGGCGGCGTAGAGAGAGCTGACGTGACCGGGGGCGGCGCAGCGGTACATGCCGGGCGCGTCGGGGGCGGGTGGAATCAGCGCGGTCTCGGTGGCGATGGCCTGCATGGCGATGGTGGTCCACGGGTTTTCCGAGGGTTCGACCCATACGGAAGAGCAGAGGCGGCCGCCGGGTCTGAGCACGCGGGCGAACTCGGCGGTGGCGCGGGCCATGTCGGGGAAGAACATGTAGCCGAAACGCACGGAGACGCTGTCGAAGGCCGCGTCGGAGAAGGGAAGGTCGTCGGCGCTGCAGACGGTGGTCTCGACGTTGGTGACACCCTGGGCCAGCGCTCGTCGAGAGGCGACGGCGAGCATCTCGGGCGAGATGTCGGTGAGCACGACCTGGCCCCGCGGAGCCAGCTTGGCGATGCTCAGGCCGGGTTCACCGGTGCCGGAGGCGATGTCGAGATGGTGCTGGCCCTCGGCGATGTCGAGCCGGTTGATGATCGCGGCGCCGACGGGGGCTAGCTGGTCCATGATCAGCGAGTCCCACTTCTCCCAGCCGGCGGCGAGGCCGGCCCAAGCGGCGCGCTGACCGTCGCGGATCCCGTCGGCGTCCGGCATCAGTGCTCGTTCTTGATGACGAAATAGGAGCCGCGGATGGTGCCGGCCAGCTTGGACTTCTGGCGGGCGAACTTGAACGAGGAGAGCTCCGAGGGGATCTCCATGCCGTCGGAGAGCTTGAAGCCGACGGCCCGCTTCCCGCCGTCGTCGAGCGTGTACATCACGTTGATCGACAGGCCGCTCTCGTAGAAGACGTAGGCCATGCGGATGTTGTCGACCTGGAACTCGGTGGCCTCCAGCGGTCGCGACGAGATCACGATGCCGCGTTCGTCCGAGAGGATCCCGTGCACCCAGTCGATGGTCGCGCCGGCCTCGGCGGCGGGCACGACGGTGAAGACGTGGTCGTACTTGTTCTTGAAGTACCGGGCCTCGTTCGCCCGCAGACCGGCCAGCGCGTCCACGACGGGCGACGACTCCAGGCCGATGGTCGAAACGGTGGTGAAGTCCACGGCATAGGTCATGGCGAAGTCCTCCGCGTGCGTCCGATCGGGCCGAACGCAGCGTAGGCGCTGGTGACGGCCGTGGCGACTTCAGTCGGCGGACCCGCCCACGCCGCTGCCGAGCACGCCGATGCCGGGGCCGGGCAGCTGGATCGGCACGTTGGCCGGGGCGAGGGCGCTGTTGCCGGTGAGCACGCCGCTGGAGCCGTTGACGGAGTCGCCGAGGCCGGGCCTGATGTCGGAGGCGGCGGCCGGGACGGCCAGGGCCGAGAGGAGGGCGATGACCAGGGCGGTGAGACGCATGAAGATCATTGTTGTGGTAATCGATTCCTCCGATGACAGCAGGCGTTGGCCCGGACGGAAGTCTTGACCCGGCCCAAGAAGCTGCCTACGGTCGGCGGCAGAGCTCCGATGTATAGGTTTTCACGACGAGGTGAGGAAGCCGACATGGTTGAGCTGTCGCGACGGAGTGTGCTGGCCGCCGGCGGGGCGCTGCTGGCGGCGCCGACGCTGGGCATCCCCGGCATCGATGTCGACGTCAACGGCCTGGACTGGCGAGACTTCGTGAGCGGCAGCGACCTGGTCTGGCAGCAGCTGCCGAAGAACTGGTACGACGGACCCTTCCTGGGCAACGGCTTCCTGGGCTCGGGCATCTACGCGGAGCCGGGCGCCAACGCGATCAGGTTCAACGTGTAGCACAGCGAGGTCCAGGACCACCGGCCGGAATTCGGCTCCCTGTACGGCCTGGCTCGCCTGCCGATCGGCTGGTTCACGCTGGAGCCGCAGGGCACGATCACCAAGGTCGACTGGCGGCTGAGCCTGTACGACGCGGAGCTGGCCGGCACGATCACGACGACGGCCGGCAGCATCGCGATCCGGGCGATCATCCACAATGGACGATCGACACTCGTGGTCCAGGCGAAAGCCACTGACGGGGAAGCGAAGTTCCGCTGGGTGTTCCACCCGGCGGCCGCGGTGAGCCCCCGCACGGACCCGAAGTTCAACAAGCCGGCCCCGGACGGCTACCTGCCCAACCCGAAGCCCAACACGGAGACCGGCGGCGACGCCACACTGGTCACGCAGGCCCTGCTGTCGGGCGGCGAGCACGTCACGGCGTACCAGGAAACCCGAAGGGGCACGACCAGAACCCTGTACGCCACCGTGGCCTGGTCGAACCCCGACAAGACGGCCGGTGCGAAGGCGCTGCACACGCTCGGCCAAGCCGTGAAACCGCTCGACACCTTGGCCAAGGACCACCGGGCCTGGTGGAACGCCTTCTACCGCAAGAGCTTCCTCTCGGTCCCGGACGGCCGCCTGCAGAGCTTCTACTGGATCCAGCTGTACAAAGTGGCCTCGGCGACCCGCCGCAACGCCCCAGTCATGGCGACCACCGGCCCCTGGCTCGAGCCGACGCCCTGGCCGGCGACGTGGTGGAACCTCAACGTGCAGCTGGAGTACTGGCTGATCAACGGCTCCAACCACCTGGAACTGGACTCCCTGACGCGGGCGATCAGCCAGTACCGGGACCGCCTGAGCAGCCAGGTCGTCGCCCCGTACAACCAGGACTCGGCGGCCATCCCCCGCACCACGGACATCACGCTGCTCAACGGCGGCACGGCGGGCGTGCCCGGCCAGGATCCGCCGACGCCGGAGACCGGCAACCTGACCTGGGCCCTGCACAACGTGTGGCTCACCTACCGCCACACCATGGACGCCGACACTCTGAAGACCGTCGTCTTCCCCCTGCTGCGCAAGGCGATCAACTACTACCTGCACTTCCTGGCCAAGGGCGACGACGGCAAGCTGCACCTGCCGAAGACGTTCTCCCCGGAGTACGGAGTCGACACCCCGGACACCAACTTCGACCTGGCGCTGATCCGCTGGGGCTGCCAGACGCTGCTCGAGTCGGCGACAATCCTCAAGATCGCCGACCCGCTCGTCGGGAAATGGCAAGAGGTTCTGACCGATCTCACCCCGTACCCTACCGACGGCAACGGCTTCATGATCGGCGCGGGCCAGCCGTTCGCCATGTCCCACCGGCACTACTCGCACATGCTGTCGGTGTATCCGCTCTACCTGGTCAACTGGGAGCAGCCGGAGAACCGGAACCTGATCCAGACCTCGCTCGACCACTGGATCAGCTTCAAGGGGGCGCTGCAGGGCTACAGCTACACCGGCGCGGCCTCGATGGCGGCGCAGATGCTGCGCGGCAACGACTCCGCCCAGTACCTCAGCGACCTGCTGCGCCTCTACGTCCAGCCCAACACCCTGTACAAGGAGTCGGGCCCGGTGATCGAGACGCCGCTGTCGGCGGCGCAGTCGATGCACGACATGGTCTGCCAGAGCTGGCACGGCGTCATCCGCGTGTTCCCGGCGATCCCGGACGCCTGGGCCGACGTCACGATCGACGGCTTCCGCACCGAGGGCGCGTTCCTGGTCAGCGCGTCGCGTCAACGCAACGTGACCCGATGGGTCAGGGTCCGCAGCGAGGCCGGCGCGCCCTGCGTGATCCGGCACGGCATTCCGAGCCAGGTGACCGTCCGGGACGGGCACGGACGGCCCCTCCGGACCAAGGAACTCGACGCCACCACGATCCAGATCGACCTGCCGCGCAACGGCGAGGCGGTGCTGTATCGGGCCGGCGACCGGCCTGACTTCACGGTCGCGCCGGTCGCGCCGAACGGACCGTCGGCGCCATGGGGACTGCCGGCCTGAGTTTCACAGCCTCCTGTAAGGAAAGCCGTAACCGATCCTCAGGAAGGCCTGATGTGATCTATGTCGCGGGGCTCCCGGTGGAAAATCGGGAGCCCCGACCAACGTCAGAACCGGAACAGGTTCCCGGTTTTGTTGTCCCGCTCGCAGCTGTTGGTGTAGCTGTCCCGGAACAGGACCGTGCGGCCGCGCCACAGGCCGGTCGCGGTCACCCGGATCGGCTGGAAGATCATCGGGCAGAAGATGTGCGCCTCAGTGCCGGGCATGTTGGCGATGTCGCCGTCCACCTGCGCCAGCTGCACACAGGCCAGCTGGGCGTCGGGATGGGTGCCGGCGACCGGGTCGCAGGTCAGCTCGACGACGTGCGGGGCCTGCCCGTCGGTGGTGGCGGTCAGGGTCAGCGAGGACGGCAGGGAAGCGGCCGCGGCGGGGGCGGTGGTCACGCAGGCGGCGGCCAACAGCGCGGCCGCGCCGGCAAGGATTCGGGTGGGGACCATAGCTGCCCACTTTGGCGCTGATCGTGCAGGCAATCGATGTAAAACCGAGTGCTCCACCAGAACGTGTGGCCGCCTTCACCCTTTTGTGGTCCTATGTCGTGACTGAGGGAGGCTGCCGTGACTCGATCGATTGAACAGGTGCGAAGCTCGTCGGTCCGCAAGGTCGCACTGGCCAGCGCCGCCGGCACGACCATTGAGCTGTACGACTTCCTGATCTACGGCACCGCGTCGGCGGTGGTGCTGCCGAAGCTGTTCTTCCCGGCCGGCAATCAGACCGTGAGCACCCTGCTGGCATTTGCCACGTTCGGGGTCGGCTTTCTGGTCAGACCCCTCGGTGCGGCGGTCATCGGCCATTTCGGTGATCGCGTCGGCCGCCGCCCGATGCTGGTGCTCACGCTGACCATGACCGGCCTGTGCACGGCGCTGATCGGCACGCTGCCCAGCTACGCCTCGGCCGGCCTGGTCGCGCCGATCCTGCTGCTGGTTCTCCGTCTGCTGCAAGGCTTCTTCCTCGGCGGCGAGCAGAGCGGGGCGGCGCTGATGGTCGTCGAGCACGCCCCCGAGCGGCACCGCACCTGGTACGGCGGCTGGACCTTCCTCGGCTCGCCGCTGGGGCTTTTCCTCGGCACGGCCATGTTCTCGCTGTCCACGGCCGCCTCCGGCGGCGACTTCCTCAGCTGGGGCTGGCGGATCCCGTTCCTGGCCAGCCTGGTGCTGGTGGCGGTGGGCATCTACATGCGGGTCGGCATCGAGGAGAGCCCGGAGTTCCGGGAGCTGCGCAACGCGCACCAGGTGACCAAGGTGCCGCTGGCCGAGGTGCTGCGCACCTCGTGGGGCAAGGTCCTGCTGGGCGTGGGCGTGAACCTGGGCTTCAACGCCTTCATCTTCGTCCTCGTGGCCTTCGTGCTGAACTACTGGACGGCCGTGCACCACCTGCCGCAGCAACAGGTGCTGACGGCGAGCCTGGTCGGCGGCGCGGCGCAGGTCGTGTCGATCCTGATCGCCTGCCGGCTCGCGGACCGGGTCGGCCGCACGCCGGTGATGCTGTTCGGTGCGGCGTTCATCATCGTGTTCGCGTACCCGCTGTTCTGGCTGATCGACACCGGCTCGGCCGGCCTGCTGATCCTGGCGCTGGCCCTGGCCTACGCCGGCTCCGGCGTGCTGTTCGGCCCGATGGCCGCGTACTACGCGGTGCTGTTCGAGCCGCGGCTGCGCTACTCCGGCGCGGCCTTCAGCTACCAGCTCGGCGCGACGCTGGGCGGTGGCCTGTCCCCGCTGGTGGCCACCGCCCTGCTCGCCGTCGACCACGCCAAGCCGTGGCCGATCTCGCTGTATCTGGTGCTGGGCGGCGTAATCAGCGCGCTGTGCCTGCTGGGACTGCGCCGATTCCCTGGGGCCAGCTCGGCACCCGGGCCAGTAACCGGCTGAGCACGGTCTGAAGCGTGCCGGCGGCGTCGGCGACCTCGAAGTCCGTGCGCCAGGCCACGACGCCGTCCGGCCGCACCAGGCTGGCGCCGCCGTGGCCGATGCCGTACGCGCGAACCAGGCGGTCGTCGGGGTCGGTGAGCCCAGGGCCGAGGCCGACCGTGCGCACGACGATGCCCAGCCGGTCGGCGACGTGCTTGGCCGCCTGGTGCCAGACGCCGCCCTCGGTCCCGGTCAGCAGCACCCAGTCTCGACCGAAGAAGTCCACAGTGGACACCGACGTGCCGCCCTGGCGCAGCGGCACGTGCGGCGCCCGGAAACCGGGACGGCCGCTCGGCCGGCGCGGGTCCTCCACCGACGCCTGGTCCTCGTCGTCGACGAGCACGGCCTCCGAGCGCTGCCGGATGCCGAAGACAACCTCCATATAGCCCAACGGTTCGGGCAGTGCGGCGGTACGCAGCTGCGGTGCCATCCTGTCGACGTAGTTGGCCAGCGACTCCGCCACCACGAGTTCCGCCACGGGCCGCCGCTCCGCGTCGTAGCTGCCGAGCAGCCCGGGGCCGGCCTGGTCGCGCAGCACGGCGGCCAGCTTCCAGGCCAGGTCGAAGCCGTCGGCGATGGCGGTGTTGCCACCGAGGCCACCGGTCGGCGGCATCACCCTGGCCGCGTCACCGGCCAGGAAAACCCGGCCGGCGCGGAAGGTGTCGGCCACCCGGGCGGCCATTTCCCACGCCTGCACGGATCGCAGGTCGGGCTTCAGGTCGGGGTCGTCCAGCCCGAGCCGGATCAGCGCGGTGCAGCGCTCGGGCGTGAAGTCGTCGATCGACTCGCCGCGGGCCGGGTCGTACTCGACGGTGAAGATGAACCGGCCGGGCACGTGGGTGGACTCGAAAACCCCGGTGAATTCCGGGTTTTGCAGGTAGTACAGCGAGCCGGCGAGGTCGGCCAGCCGTGCCGGCTCGGTGTCGAACACGATGCCGGCGTGGTGGCTGAGGTTGCCCCAACCATGCCGTCCGATGCCGAGCCGCTCACGGATCGGGCTGCGATGGCCGTCGGCGGCGAGCAGGTAGTCGGCGCGGACCTGGCTGAGCGTGCCGGTCGGCCGGTGCACGAGCCGTGCGGTGACGCCGAGCGTGTCCTGCTCGAACGAGACGAGCTCGGTGTCGAACCGGACGCGCGCGCCCAGTTCCCGCGCTCGGCCCAGCATGATCGGCTCCATTTGGACCTGTGTGGCCAGTCCCATCGGTAGCGGCGACAAGGCATCCCAGGGTCGGGTCTCGTCGCCGGCCGCGATCTGCTTGAGCACGGCGCCGCGGGCGCTCGTGGCGATCGTGATCTGGAAAGCGTCGCCCGCGCTGAACGGGTTGGCGGCTAACACTTCCTCGGCCACACCAGCCGTGCGCAGCAACTCCATGGTGCGCGGATTCTGGCCGCCGGCCTTGGGGTGCAAGGAAGTTCCCGGATGCCGCTCGACCACGAGCGCGTCGATCCCCCGGTCGGCCAGGAACATCGATGTCGCCGCGCCGGCAATTCCGGCCCCCACGACCAGGACCTGCGTTCGTGTGCTGTCCATGCTTCCCCCCAAATCTCAACAAAAAAGTATCTTAGTTGACGAGAGATGTGGTGACAAGGGGGTCACGAGACGATCTAGGGCCAGCGTTCTGCCTGGACAGTCGGCGGCAGGTGTGCGAGGTTCACCGACCGGAGGTCGATGTGGCTAAGGTGCAGCTGGATATTCCGTCCTACGACCGCGGCATCGGCCTGGTCAAGGCCTGGCCGGAGAACTACCGGCTGATGGTGACGGTCGCCGACGGAAAGGTGAGCGTCGTCGGCGACCCCGCCGGGCTGACCGGGCTGGCCGTGCAGCTGCTGGCGCTCGCGCAGCCGGGCGTGCCGACCGGGGCCTGCGAGGACCTCGACGACTTTCTTCTTGTGCTGGACGAAGGATCCGCGCCGCTGCGCCTCGAACGCTCCTGACCGCCCTGCCCTGGCCTGAATGCAGGAAAGGACGCCTTGCCGGCACTCGACCGGGCAAAGGCGTCCTTCGCTATCTCTCAACCCTGGGGGCGTTCTTCCGGGAGCGGGTCCAAAAGGGAGCCGGCGTCGTTGAGCAGGCTGGTGGCCGAGCGGAGCTGGTCGGCGATGCGCTCGCGGTAGTCGCGCAGCCGGGACGCCTCCTGCTTGCTGCGGTTGATGCGGGCGTCGGCGTCCGCGGTGGCGGCGTTGACCCGCTGGTCCAGCTCGGTCATCTGGGACGCCTCGAGCTCGGCGATGGCGGCCAGCGCGGCCTTGCGCTTGTCGGCGATCTCCCGCTCGAACTCGGCCTCGATCTGGCGGCGTCGCTGCTCGGCCTGCTCGTCGAGCTCCTTGCGCCGCTGCACGGCCACGGTGGTCAGCTCGGCGGCCTCGCTGCGGGCCTTCTCCATCAACGTCTGGTGCTCGGCGATGATCTCCGCCTGCTGCTTGTCCAGATCGGACAGCAGCGTCTGGTAGCGCTCGCGCAGCCTGGTGGCGGCGGCCTCGGCGTGCGACCACGTGGTCTCGGCGGCGGCCTCGGCCCGCTGCGCGGTCTCGGCGGCGGTGGCCTCGGCCAGCTGCAGCGCGCGCTTGGCCTGGTCGGGCGTCTCCTGCACGGCGGGCTCGGGCGGCGCGGGCGGCGGCGTCTGCCGGACCTGCTCGACCTGTCCCTTGAGCTCCTCGATCCGCGCGCGGGCCTGGTCGAGCTGCTTGGCCAGCTCGTCGGCCTGACGCAGCGCGGCATCCCGGTCGGCGGCGAACAGCCGCACCTCCGAGGTGATGCGCTTGAGGTGGGTCTCGACCTCCATACGGTCATAGCCACGCATGGCGACCGTGAAGCTGGGAATCGACTGGGTGATGTCTCGGTTCTCGGCCGGCGCCATGACGCAAACCTACTCCCTTTCTTCCCACGGAGTGAACGGGCCTTCTCGGGTGAATGTGGCGCGTCTACCGTCAGGCCCATGGCCCTCCTGGTGTCCCGCCGGCACGTGGACTACGTGCGCGTGACCAGCATGGCGTGTCGCGCTCACCGCTGACCTCACCTCACCCCCACCCCCTCAGCTCGGAGCACAGCCATGCCTTCTTCCTGGTCGTTCGAGACCCGACAGATCCACGCCGGCGCGGCACCGGACCCGACCACCGGGGCCCGCGCGACGCCGATCTACCAGACCACCTCCTACGTCTTCAGGGATACGGCTCACGCCGCCGCCCTGTTCAGCCTGGCCGAGGCCGGCAACATCTACACGCGCATCAACAACCCCACCCAGGACGTGCTGGAGCAGCGGATCGCCGCGCTGGAGGGCGGCGTCGCGGCGGTGGCCTTCGCGTCCGGGCAGGCGGCTGAGACGGCCGCGATCCTGAACCTGGCCAGCGCCGGCGACCACTTCGTGTCCAGCGCCTCGCTCTACGGCGGCACCTACAACCTGTTCCACTACACGCTGCCCAAGCTGGGCATCGAGGTCAGCTTCGTGAACGACCCCGACAACCTGGACGAGTGGCGCGCGGCGGTCCGGCCCAACACCAAGCTGTTCTTCGCCGAGACGCTGGGCAACCCGCGCAGCAACGTGCTCGACATCGAGGCGGTCGCCAGCGTGGCGCACGAGGTCGGCGTGCCGCTGGTGGTCGACAACACGGTGCCGACGCCGTACCTGCTGCGGCCGTTGGAGCACGGCGCGGACATCGTCGTGCATTCGGCGACCAAGTTCCTCGGCGGCCACGGCACGGCTATTGCCGGCGTGGTCGTGGACGGCGGATCATTCGATTTCGGCGCGCACGCGGATCGTTTCCCGGATTACAACGAGCCCGATCCGAGTTATCACGGCCTTCAGTACTGGCCGGCCCTCGGTCACGGCGCGTTCGCGGCCAAGCTGCGCGTGCAGCTGCTGCGCGACACCGGGGCCGCGATCGCCCCGCAGACCAGCTTCCTCGTGTTGCAGGGCATCGAGACCCTGTCGCTGCGGATCGAGCGGCACGTGGCCAACGCCAAGGCGCTGGCCGAGTGGCTGGAGCAGCGGGACGAGGTCGAGACCGTGCACTACGCGGGCCTGCCGTCGAGCCCGTGGCACCAGGCCGCGCAGAAGTACCTGCCGGGCGGCGCGGGCGCGATCGTGTCCCTGGAGCTGCGCGGCGGCGCCGAGGCCGGGCGGGCGTTCGTGGACGGCACGGAGCTGTTCAGCCAGCTGGCCAACATCGGCGACGTGCGCAGCCTGATCGTGCACCCGGCCAGCACCACGCACTCCCAGCTCACCCCCGAAGAGCAGGCCGTCACCGGCGTGACGCCGGGACTGGTGCGGCTCTCGGTCGGGCTGGAGGGCATCGAGGACCTGAAGGCGGACCTCGAGGCCGGCTTCCGGGCCGCGAAGGCCGCACTCTGACTCCCGTCACGGGTGCGTGGCGGGAGTCCGACCCGCCCGGCCGGCGGCAGTGGGTGCGGCTCGATCGCCCACTGCCGCTGGAGCGCGGCGGTGAGCTGCCCGCCGTCCAGCTCGCTTACGAGACGTGGGGGTCGTTGGCCCCGGACCGGTCCAACGCCGTCCTCGTCCTGCACGCGCTGACCGGCGACAGCCATGTCGCCGGTCCCGCCGGACCCGGGCATCCCACCGCCGGCTGGTGGGATGCCCTGGTGCAGCCCGGAGTCATCGACCCGGCCCGGTACTTCGTGGTGGCCCCCAACGTGGTGGGCGGCTGTCAGGGAAGCACCGGGCCGTCGTCCGTCGCGGCGGACGGAAAGCCTTGGGGCAGCCGGTTTCCGTCCTTGACCGTACGGGATCAGGTTGCCGCCGAGGTCGCGTTGGCCGACGCGCTGGGCATCGACCGGTGGGCCGCCGTGGTCGGCGGCTCGATGGGTGGGATGCGGGCGTTGGAGTGGGCCGTTTCTCAGCCGGAGAGGGTGGAGTCGTTGCTGCTGCTGGCTTCCCCGGCGCAGTCCTCGGCCGATCAGATCGCGTGGACGTATCCGCAGCTCCAGGCCATTCGGTCCGATCCCGCGTGGCGGGGCGGCGACTACTACGACTCGGCGGAGGGGCCGCATCGCGGGCTGGGTGTGGCCCGCCGGATTGCCCACGTCACGTATCGAAGCGGGGCCGAGCTGTCGGCCCGATTCGGCCGCAATCCGCAGGGCGACGGGCGGTACGCCGTCGAGTCCTATTTGGACCATCATGCCGAGAAGCTCGTGCGGCGCTTCGACGCCGGCAGCTACGTCGTGCTGGCCGAGGCGATGAACTCGCACGACGTCGGCCGTGAGCGCGGCGGCGTCAAAGCCGCTTTACGCCGCGTGACAGCCCGCACGGTCGTCGGCGGTGTCACGACGGACCGGCTCTATCCGTTGGCGCAGCAACGAGAAATCGCTGCGGGCATTGAGAGCGCGGACGAGGTGCGCGTGATCGACTCGCCGTACGGGCACGACGCGTTCCTCATCGAGACCGAGCAGATCGCCGCCCTGGTCAGGGAGTTGTTCACAGGTAGCGAGTCCCGTGTGGGTTCCCGCTGATCCGGCTCAGGTCCCGGATCACCGCCAGCAGCGGTTCCCGCAGGGCGTCGAGGGCGTTGCGCAGTTCGGCGGTCGGATCCCAGGCCGTGTCGTCGAACTGCGTGCGGTCCTCGTAGCGGCGCAGCGCCGGATGCCACTCGGACAGGAACGGCCGCAACACCTCCTCCATCAGCCGCTCCGCCACCTCGCCGAAACGTTGCGAGGAATCCGGGCCGCATTCCCGGAGCTGCTCCCGGGTGAAGGCGAAGATGCTGTGCAGGGACGAGATCGCCTCTCGCAGGCCGCCGCCGCCCAAGGGCCGCACGGGAACCCGGTGCGCCAGCTCGACCTGCACGCGGAACGCCGCCGCCCGCTCACGCTCGTCCACCGCGAAGTCGTCCCGTTCACGGCGGGCGGCCAGCGCGGCGGCGCTGATCCGCTCGTGCCGCGCCGGATCGGGATCGCTGTGCCGGATCACGTGTGCGACCACCGCCGGTACCTCCAACGCGCCTCCACCGACCAGCCGCACCACAGACTGCCGGGACAGCCGGTCGACCGCCAGACCGACCGGGCCAAGACCATCCAGAACGGGTAACGGCATCGGCTCCGGCGCGAACGCCGTCACCGCGCGCAACACGTCCAGCCCGGCGTCGCCGGCCGCGTCCACCTCGGCCAGCAGCCGCTTCGCGGTCGCCTCCAGCACCGGCCAGTCGCGGGAGAACAGCCGTCGCCGCACCGAGTCCAGGCCGGCCGACCGGGCCGAGCCGGCTAGGTCGAGCAGGGCGCCCGGGTGCCCGCCAACAGCGTCCACCAGCTTGTGCGCGGACTCGCGGTCGCCCGGTGCCTCGACCTGGTTCAGCACGAGCCGGATCGCTTGCGCCGCAGGGAGTTCCGGGACGGCCACCGAAGTGCCGAGCTCGGCGTAGCTGGCGTCGGTGGTGGTGAGGACGCTCGCCGCGGTGGGGTGCGGGGAGAGCAGTCGTCGGACGTGGTCCAGGTCGAGCCCGGCCGGCACGCCGTCGACCACCCACAGGCTGGGTTCCCGTCGACCGTCCAGGGCCAGTGCCACCCGATCGGCGGCGTGACCATTGCCCTTGGCCCCTAAAGCTTCGGCGATGGCGGTCAGCTGCTCTTGCCAGGGATCGGTGGCGGACAGCCAGAACACGCCGCCGGGGAACGTCGCCCCGAACTGCCGCGCGTACTCGGCGACCAGCGAGGACGTGCCGATGCCGCCGACCCCGTGCACGACCGCGACCGGCTCGCCGCCGCCCTCGGTCAGCGTGGCCGACTGGGGGTGCAGCGCCGAGTGCAGCCGCCACAGCTCGGCCGTGCGACCGACGAACCGGGGGGGCGGGCGGTGGCCCGGGGCCGGCAGCCACAGCGGGGCGCGGCCGTGGACCACGGCGCCGATCGTCGTCGGAAGCTCGTCGACCTTGCGCGTGACGGCCTCGGTGAGGTGGCGCAGCTCGGCCGACGGGCTCCAGAACCGAGCGTCGCGCAGCTCGATCGGCTCGATGTGCGCGGTGCCGCGCTCCGGATTGACCACCAGCACCCGCCGCAGCGGGTCGCCTTCCCGTTGTCCGGCAAGAAAAGCCGTGATGAGCTCCTGCTGGCAGGCGCGGCGCGTCGGATAGGCGTGCGAGTAGTAGGCGAGCAGCAGTCGTGACCGGCCCAGCTCGGCCATGATGGTCCGGGACACCGAGTCGAACCGGTGCACGCCGACCTCGTCCTGGAAGACCCGCAGCCCCCGTGCGCGCAGCTCGGCCGCCAGCGCCTCGGCCGGCGTGGTGTCCGACCGGCAGTAGCTGAGGAACACATCCCAGGCCATCCGCCCTACCTCCTCCGGTTAACTCCGTTGGGGGACAGTGTCGAGCCTGACGGACGGGTGAATCGCAAGCCACCTGCTTGCCATAATTCACGAGGTAGCGCTACTCGCCGTGACGGATCATGGCACGCCGTCACGGTGGGTCGTCGACCTGCTGACGGCAGTCCTCCACCGTTCGCCGGGGCCGGATCACTGTAGGTCTACTTTCCCTCTTATACGGGATTCGGCTGCGGTGCGTGACTATGGGCAATGCACTTGCACAGGGGCTACGCTCCCGCACTTGACACCGTCATGGATGGGTGTGTGGTGATAGACCCGTGGGTTGTCGGGCTTTGTGGCGTGACCGTTCTGGCGATATCCAGCGCGGTCGCGATTGCGGCCTACATGAAACCGAAATTTTCGGTCGCGAACGCCGGCGGCACCGCGAGCGGACCGTTCGCGGACGCCGACCTGATCGGTCCGGAACTGCGGGACTGGGCGGCGGCGCACTACCGGCGCACCGTTCCGGTGCTGCGGGTCTGGCAGCACCGGGCCTGGCTGTACGGGGCCGCGCACTACTACGCCGTCAGCTGGACCGTGCTGATCTCGCTGTCGCTGCCGTTCCTGATCCCGTACGTGACCGACGGCAACGGCTCCCGGCTGCTGGTGCAGGCGCTGTCCGTGTTCGGCGCGGTGGTGTTCGGCCTGCACAGGACGTTCAAGGCCGAGGAGAACTACGGCAAGTACCGCCTGCACGAGTCCAGCGTGTACACCCTGGTCCGCAAGCTCGTCGACGACCCCGACCAGCTCGGCGGCAACGACGCCGAGCGCCGTCGCCGCTACCTCGCGGAGATCGAGCGGATCCGGGAGCGCGCCCGCAACGACGAGATCAACAATCTGCCCAGTCCGTCCTCTCCGCCCCGCGTCGGCCCGGTCACGTCCATTCCCGAGCAACGGGAGGACGGTTATCGATCGGCCGCCGCAGGGCCATTGCGTGGAGGAGCTTCTCCGTGAGTCAGCGAAGCCGGGTGAGCGGCGTGTGGACGCCCTCACCGATAGAACGAGAGGCCGCGTGGGAGCTGTATGTCGAGCTCGCCACGAGGATTACGACCGTGGAACAAAAACCGGGCGCCGGAATCGTTCGTGAGGAACTGAACAGCATTTACTCCCTGTTCGCGTGCACCCGCGACATCCTGCGCAAGTACGGTCCCGAGCTCGCGCCGCGTGGCCGGGCCGGCGGCATCACCTTCGCCGGCATCGCCGTGGAGATGGTCAACACCGTGCTGCGGCCGCTGCTGACCAAGTGGCACCCCGCCCTGGCCGAGTGGGAGGCGAGCCGGCCGCCCGGCGACAGCGTCGTCATGCACGAGCGGGCGTGGGACCAGGTCGACCTGCTGCGCGCCGAGGTCGCCGACACCCGCCGGGTACTCCTGGAGCTCGCCGCCGACCTCCACGACGCCATGCAGATCGAACCCCTGATCGGCCCGGCATGATGACACGCGACATGACTTGAGGGAACCCCCACCCATGATCAAGGCGGCATTCCCGCACTCCGAGTGTGGGAAAGCCCCCTTCCCGCACTCGGAGTGCGGGAAAGCCGCCTTCTCGCACTCGGAGTGGGGGAAAGCCCCCTTCCCGACGGTCAGTCGTCGTCGGCTTCCTCGTCGACGTCGAGGGCTTCGGCGATCCAGACGGCGACCGGGAGGTCGCGGGTGGTGCACTCGGTGGCCAGCCGGATGGTCCAGCGCAGGGCCTGCATGACCACCGCCGCCACCTCGCTCGGCGCGGCGGTGCTCAGGGCGATGTCGATCTGCGCGCGGGCCGCGTCCTGGTCGCCGTGGACCTCGGCGAGCAGGGTGCGGACCGCGGTGCGCACCGGCGGGTCGGCGTCGTCGATGGAGACTTCCTGCCCGTCGGCGTCGTAGACCTGCATCTTGACCGGGGTGGCCCCGCCGGAGCCGAGCGCGGCGACCATCTCGCTGCACTCGCGGAACAGCATCAGCACGAGTTCCTTGCCGTCGACGTCACCCGCGGGCGAGGCGTCGACGAAGGTGGTCAGCAGGCTGATCGCGGCGCCGTCGTCGCCCGCCTGGGCGGCGGCGAGCGCCTCGCCCGCCGTGCTCACCATGCGCTGTCGTCGGTCCGGATCCTGTGGGTCCACCGGCCCATCTTGCAACACAACCGGGACCGGCGGTGATCCAATCGGCCGTCCGGGTTCAGGAGTGCTTGAAACGCCAGGTCTTCGAGTCGGTGAGCACGCAGAAGCCCGGCGACATCACGATCACGCGCAGCGTGCCGTCCCGCATGTCGTAGTCCATGCCCTCGACCTCGAACGTGCCGGTGCACGAGCTCTGCAGCGGCAGCTGGCCGAGAGCGCTCACATGCGCCGACACGTCCGCGCCGCCCAGCGGACCGCTCAGATCCAGTTGCAGCAACGGCTTTGTCATGCCGTAGAGCGATCCGTCCGGATCGTCCGAGGCGCACAGCAGCCGCGTCGGCGAGGTGAAGTCGCAACCCTGGACGTCGCGGATCGGGTGGTCCGGGCGAATCGCGAAGGCATACGGCAGGTTCTGGCTCGGCGTGGTGAACCGGACGCCGGGCATCGGGTAGACCAGCAGGCGGTCCATCGTGCCCCACTCGCCGGACACCAGCCACTGCCCGTCCGGCGAGACGGCGGCGAACGAGTTGTTCAACGCCTCCCAGGACTCCAGCTTGTGGGTGTACTCCGACCAGCTGCCGTCCGGCGCCTGCACCCGGAACATCTTGGCCCCGTTGTTGTCGCTCTGGTACGGCTCGATGTAGTAGCCGAGGCGCGAACCCGGGTCGCCGACGTGGTTCCAGCCCTTGACCGAGTCCGCGACCGGGACCGTGGACAGGCCGGTGTACTGGATGAAGCTGGAGTTGGGCCGCACCACGGTGGCCAGGCCCTGGCTCTCGTCCAGCGCCCGGGCGTGGTCGGAGCCCTGGATCACCCAGGCCCCGGTGTCGGCGTGCGCGATGCCCGGCACGATCACGGCGATCGCCACCGCCAGCGCGGCGGCCAGCGTCTTCCTGCCCATGAGCCCCAACCCTTCGTCGCGTCTGCGCCCGCGCACAGAGGTACCAGTCCAGGGGCAGAATCTGAAGAATTTTCGCGATTGTGTCCGTGACGGGACAGATAACTGTGAACGATCCGGGCTTCTCGTGGCCCCGGCGGCGCTCTTACCCTCGGCTGAGTTAGGGAAGTTTCCTAACCATATATGTGAATCGAGGAGGTGTGCATGAAAAGCAAGCTGCTCGCTGCCCTGCTCGGCATCGGCTTGCTCATCGTTGCGGGAGCCGCCCCTGCTGAGGCCAACACTGCCCAGGCTGCCGCAGCGCCGCACAGCACCACGTACACGATGTACGTGACGCTCTACGGGGCACTGGACAACGACCCGCCCGGCAGTGCCGCCATCGCCTACCCGCAGATCCACTCGCAGGCCGGCGGCACCGGCACGTACAGCAACCCGGTCACGTTCGCGACCAGCAGTTCCGAACTGGCCCCGGGCACCAGGGTGTACTACGCCTACCTGAAGAAGTACTTCATCATGGAGGACAGCTGCGCCGCCTGTATCTCCGACTGGAAGAGCGGCAAGCGCCACATCGACATGTGGGCCGGCAACTCGACCAACTCGGCGATCCTCAGCTGCGAGAACAAGCTGACCCGCAGCGGTTCGGTGATCGTCAACCCGGCGTCGAACCTGACGGTGGACACGACGCCGATCTTCAACACCAGCACCCACAAGTGCTACTCGCCGTGATCCTACGGTGACGCAGCGGTCCGGTAACGCCGCGCCGGACCGCCCGATGTGAGAATTCTCCGCCGACCAGCACTGTCGCCAAAGGGTTGCAGGTACCAGGATGTGCCTGTTGCATCCCCGAGCTCGAAAGAGGCGGCGACAATGACGGACACCCTGCGGCCCGATCGGACCCGACCGCTGGCCCGGTCGGAGTGGGCCAGCATCGGTGGCATGGCCGGCTTTGTGCTGGCGCTGCACGTGATCGGCTGGGGTTCGCTCATCTTCCTGGTCTCGCCGGCCAACTACCAGGTCGGCAACGGCCAGGTGTTCGGCATCGGCCTCGGCCTGACCGCGTACACGTTGGGCCTGCGCCACGCCTTCGACGCCGACCACATCGCCGCCATCGACAACACCACCCGGAAACTGATGTCCGAGGGCAAGCGCCCGCTGTCCGTCGGCTTCTGGTTCTCGCTCGGCCATTCCTCCGTCGTCTTCGGCCTCTGCGTGCTGCTCGCGCTGGGGGTGCGGGCCCTGGCCGGCGAGGTCGCCGACGACGGCTCGCCGCTGCACAGCTGGACCGGACTGGTCGGGACGCTGGTCTCCGGCACGTTCCTGGTGATCATCGGCATCGTCAACCTGGTCGTGATGGTCCACATCGTCAAGGTGTTCCGCAAGATGCGCTCCGGCGAGTTCGACGAGGCCGAGCTCGAGCGCCGCCTCGACGAACGCGGCTTCATGAACCGCATCCTGCGCGGCCTCACCAAGGCCATCAGCCGCCCGTGGCAGATGTATCCCACCGGACTGCTGTTCGGCCTCGGCTTCGACACCGCCACCGAGGTCTCGCTGCTCGTCCTCGCCGGCGGCGCCGCGGCGTTTTCCCTTCCCTGGTACGCGATTCTGACGCTGCCCGTGCTCTTCGCGGCCGGCATGAGCCTGTTCGACTCGATCGACGGCTGCTTCATGAACTTCGCCTACGGCTGGGCCTTCGCCAAGCCGGTCCGCAAGGTCTTCTACAACATCACCGTCACCGGCCTGTCCGTGGTGGTCGCGCTGGTCATCGGCCTCATCGAGCTCTTCCAACTGCTGGCCGAGAAGCTCGACGTCACCACCGGCGTGCTGGGCTGGATCAGCGAACTCGACCTCAACGTGGTCGGGTACGTGATCGTCGGCCTGTTCGTGGCGACCTGGCTGGTGGCCCTGGCGGTGTGGCGCTTCGGGCGTATCGAGGAGCGCTGGGAAGTCAAGACCTCCTAACGCAGCGCGGTCCAGCCGGCGCCGCGCACGATGCCCTCCTTGATCAGCGCGCCGAGGCGGCCGGTGATGACCATCTCCCGGGGTCGGTCCAGCGCGTCGACCCGTTGCACCAGGCCATCCTTGCGTCCCAGGCTGATGCACTGGATGTGGTAGCGGTACCCGAACGGCTTCGGCTCGGCGCCGGCGAGCCGGGCGGCGATCGCCTTGGCGGCGTACTCGGCCATCGGTTCCGCGGTGGCGCAGGCCATCCGCAGGTCCTGCCCGTTGGTCCGGACGACGGCGCTGTCGCCGATCGCGTAGATGTCGGGATGCGACACCGACCGCTGGGTGCCGTCGACCACGATCCGTCCATTGTGGTCGGTCTTGACGCCGGCCTCCCGGGCCAGCTCCGGCACGCGGAATCCCGTTGACCACACGGTGATGTCGGTCGGCAGCTCCTCGCCGTCGGTCAACACCACGGTGTCCGCCAGCACCTTGGCCACCCGCGCGCCGGTGCGGACCTCGATGCCCAGCCGGCCGAACACCCGGCCCAGGTGCTTGCGCGCCTTGGCCGACAGGCGGCTGCCCGGCGCATGGCCGGCGACCATCCGGACATGCAGGTTCGGGTGTTGCTCGGCCAGCTCGGTCGCCGCCTCGATAGCGGTGAGACCGCCGCCGACCACGGTCACGATTCCGCTGGCCGGCAACACTTCCCGCAACGCCGTGGCGTCGGCGTGGCCGGTGACCGTGTGCGCGTTCTCCGCGACGCCGGCGATCCCGTGATCGTCGGCGACGCTGCCGAGGGCGTACACCAGCGTGTCGTAGCCGATCGCGCGGCCGTCGACGTCGATCTCCTTGCCGGCCGGGTCGATCGCCCGCACCCGGCCGATGACCAGCTCGATTCCCGTGCCCCGCACCGACTCCGCCAGCGGCCGCACCCGCAGGTTCTCGCCGGCCGCGTGCTGGTGCAGCCGGATCCGCTCGACGAAGTCGGCCGCGGCGTTGACCAGGGTGACATGTGCGGTGGTCCGCCTGGCCAGGCGGTGCGCGGCGATGAGGCCCGAGTAGCCGGCGCCGATGACGACGATGTTCGTCATGTCCGAGTCCCTTCACTTGTGGTGACGGGACTTGAACCGGGCAGCCGCGCGATTCCTGACAGGGCGGCTATGTGTGCTGCGTCACCTGCCGTGCGACGTGGGTCAGCTTGTCCGGGTTGACGATCGCCCGGAAGTCGGTGATCAGGCCGTCCACGATCTGGAGGTTGATCACGACCGACAGCTCGCCGTGGATGAAGGCCAGCACGGCCGGCTCGCCGTTGACCTCGTCGATGCGGATCTCCAGGCCGTCCACGGTGCTGGCCAGCCAGTTCAGGTACACCGCCGCCCGCTGGCGGCCGCGGATCGGCTTGCGCGCGGCCTGGGTCTTGCCGCCGCCGTCGGCCCAGGCCACCACGTCCTGCGCCAGCATGCCCTCCAGCGCGGCCATGTCCCCGCTGCGCGCGGCGACCAGGAAGTTCTTGGTGATACGGAGTTTCTCCGCGCCGTCGGCCTGGTAGCGGTGCCGGTCCTGGGCCACCCGCTGCTTGGCCCGGTGGTAGTGCTGCTGGCAGTTGGCCTCGGTCAGGTCGAGCACGTCGGCGATCTCGCGGTGGCTGTACTCGAACGCCTCGCGCAGCACGAAAACCGCCCGCTCGGCCGGCGAGAGACGTTCCATCAGCAGCAGAAACGCCATCGACACGGTCTCACGCAGCTCGACCGTGTCCAACGGCGTGTACGACGTCAGCAGCGGCTCCGGCAGCCACGGCCCGACGTAGCTCTCGCGGCGGGCCCGGGCCGAGGTCAGCCTGGTCAGGCACAGATTGGTCAGCACCTTGGTCAGCCAGGCCGCCGGCTCGCGGATCTCGGCCTGATCGGCGGCGTGCCAGCGCAGATAGGTGTCCTGCACCGCGTCCTCGGCCTCCGCGGCCGAGCCGAGCAGCCGGTAGGCCACCGCGAACAGATGCTGCCGGTGGTGCTCGAAGTCCGCCACCCCACCGAGTCTAGGCAAGCCTTGACCCCGGCGACGTGGCCGAGCTGGGTCAGGTGAGGGAGTGCACGGCGGCGTAGGCCATGGCCGCCAACAGGTCGGACATCTGGGCCCGGTCCAGGTGGGCCGAGTGCGGCGTGGAGTTGATCAGCCCGAACAGGGCGTGCGCGGCGGCGCGGGCGGCGGGCTCGCCGACCTCGGGCCGGGCGCGGCGGATGGTCGTGACCCAGACCTCGACGTACCGGCGTTGCAGGGCCCGCACGCGCTGCCGGTCGGTGTCGGCCAGATTGCCCAGGTCCCGCTCCTGCACGGTGATCAGGGCCGGGTTGTCCAGGGCGAAGTCGACCTGCCAGCGGATCAGCGAGCTGATCGAGTTCTCGGGATCGCCGGCCTCGTCCACGCGGGCCTGCGCGCCGGACAGCAGCAGCTCGCTGATCGACGTCAGCATCTCGCCCAGCATCGCGTCCTTGCTGCGGAAGTGCCGGTAGAGCGCCGGCCCGGAGATGCCGACGGCCGCGCCGATGTCGTTGATGCCGACGCCGTGGAAGCCGTGCCGGGCGAACAGCTCGGCGGCGGCGGCCAGGATCTGCTCCCGCCGGCTCGGCGGCGCGGTCTGCTCGGCGAACGGCACGGCGCCGATGGTAGTCGAGTTGGTTAACGATCGCTAACGGCGGTATCGATCGGGCGAGTGACCAAGGGTGTTTCGCCCCCAAATGGCGAATAAGTCATCAACTCTTGACGCAACTCTTCCGGCGCAAACCTGATCACTGCGACAGTTGTCCGGTCTAGGCACCCTCAGTGGAGAGGTTCCCCTGCCATGCGCCTTTCTCGTGCCCTGCTATGCCTGGCGGCCGCAGCCGCCGCGACACTGTCCACAACGGCCTTCGCGTCCGCGGCCCCCGCCGCCGTGAACTACGCGGCGGTCGGCGACTCCTATGCGGCCGGCGTCGGCACGCAGAGCTCGTACGACAACAGCTGCGACCGCAGCAGCAAGGGCTACCCGAGCCTGTGGGCGGCCGCCCACTCGGCGTCCGCTTTCACCGACGTCGCCTGCACCGGCGCGAAAACCGGTGACGTGATCAACGGCCAGGTCGGCTCGCTCAGCTCGGCCAACACGGTCGTCACGGTGACGGTCGGCGGCAACGACGCCGGCTTCACCAGCACGATGGAGTCCTGCATCGTCGGCGGCGACTCGGGCTGCAACACGGCCGTCACCAAGGCCAAGGCCTACGTCAGCAGCACCCTGCCCGGCCTGCTGGACAACACCTACGACGCGATCCGGAGCCACGCGCCGAACGCGACGGTCTACGTGGTCGGCTACCCGCGCTTCTACCAGCTCGGCGGCTCGTGCAGCGTGGGCCTGAGCGACACCTCCCGGGGGTACATCAACAGCGGCGCGGACGCCCTGGACTCGGCCATCTCGGCCGCGGCGAGCCGGCACGGCTTCCGCTTCGTCGACGTCCGCACGGCGTTCACCAACCACGGCATCTGCTCGTCGACGTCGTGGCTGAACAGCGTGACCTGGCCGGTGGTGAACTCCTACCACCCGAACGCGTCCGGCTACTCCGGCGGCTACCTGCCGGCGTTGACCGCTGTGACCGGGTGACCTGACTGGACGAAGCTGTTAGCGACCGTTAACCTGGAGCTCTGGGTTAACGGTCGCTAACAGCGGAGGAGCGTCATGGTCGCGCCGGCACTGGCCAGCGCCGCGGATCCGACCGATCCGGGCTACCAGCGCAACGCCAAGGAACACGCCGAGCTGGTCGCGCAGCTGCGCGGCCGGCTGGCCGACACCGCGCTGGGTGGCCCCGAGAAGTCGCGCATCCGCCATGTGGAACGGGGCAAGCTGCTGCCGCGGGACCGGGTGGACACGCTGCTCGACCCGGGCTCGCCGTTCCTGGAGCTGTCGCCGCTGGCCGCCAACGGCATGTACGACGACCAGGCCCCGGCCGCCGGCATCATCACCGGCGTCGGCCGGGTCGAGGGCCGCGAGTGCGTGATCGTGGCCAACGACGCCACCGTCAAGGGCGGCACCTACTACCCGATCACCGTCAAGAAACACCTGCGCGCCCAGGAAGTGGCGCTGCACAACAACCTGCCGTGCCTGTACCTGGTCGACTCCGGCGGCGCCTTCCTGCCCAGGCAGGACGACGTGTTCCCGGACCGCGAGCACTTCGGCCGGATCTTCTTCAACCAGGCCACCATGTCGGCCCGGGGCATCCCGCAGATCGCCGCCGTGCTCGGCTCGTGCACGGCCGGCGGCGCGTACGTGCCGGCGATGAGTGACGAGGCGATCATCGTGCGCGGCCAGGGCACGATCTTCCTCGGCGGCCCGCCGCTGGTGAAGGCGGCCACCGGCGAGATCGTCACGGCCGAGGAGCTGGGCGGCGGCGAGCTGCACTCCCGCACCTCCGGCGTCACCGACCACCTGGCCGAGGACGACGCGCACGCGCTGCGCATCATGCGCCAGATCGTCGCCACCTTCGGGCCCCGCGGGGCCAGGCCGTGGGAGGTCACGCCGACCGAGGCCCCGGCCGTCGACCCCGACCAGCTCTACGGCGTGGTCCCGATCGACACCCGCACCCCGTACGACGTGCGCGAGGTCATCGCCCGCGTCGTCGACGGCAGCCGGTTCGCGGAGTTCAAGTCCGAGTACGGGACCACGCTGGTCACCGGCTTCGCCCGGATCCACGGTCACCCGGTCGGCATCATCGCCAACAACGGCATCCTGTTCGGCGAGTCGGCGGTCAAGGGCGCGCACTTCATCGAGCTGTGCGACCAGCGCGGCATCCCGCTGGTGTTCCTGCAGAACATCTCCGGCTTCATGGTCGGCCGCGAGTACGAGGCCGGCGGCATCGCCAAGCACGGCGCGAAGATGGTCACCGCGGTGGCGTGCGCGCGGGTGCCCAAGTTCACCGTGGTCATCGGCGGCTCGTTCGGCGCCGGCAACTACTCCATGTGCGGCCGGGCCTACTCGCCGCGCTTCCTGTGGATGTGGCCCAACGCCCGGATCTCGGTGATGGGCGGCGAGCAGGCCGCGTCGGTGCTGGCCACCGTCCGTCGGGACCAGTTGGGCGACGACTGGTCCAAACAGGACGAAGAGGCGTTCAAGCAGCCGATCCGGGACCAGTACGAGAGCCAGGGCAACCCGTACTACTCGACCGCCCGGCTGTGGGACGACGGCGTGATCGACCCCAAGGACACCAGGACCGTGCTGGGCCTGGCCCTGTCCGCCGCGGCCAACGAGCCGCTGCCCCCCGTCTCCTACGGCGTCTTCAGGATGTGACGGTGATGATGCTCGACCCTGCAAGCAGGTCTTCGATGTTCCACACAGTGTTGATTGCCAACCGTGGCGAGATCGCCGTCCGCGTCACGCAGACGTTGCGGCGCATGGGGATTCGCAGCGTTGCCGTGCACAGCGACGCCGACGCCGGCGCTCGGCACGTGCGTGAGGCCGACATCGCCGTGCGCATCGGGCCGGCCGCCGCGCGGGAGAGCTACCTGTCGATCGAGCGCATCATCGACGCTGCCCTGAAGACCGGCGCACAGGCCGTGCACCCCGGATATGGCTTCCTGGCCGAGAATGCCGCCTTCGCGAGGGCCTGCGCCGAGGAAGGGCTGGTGTTTGTCGGCCCGCCGCCGGCCGCGATCGACGCGATGGGCGACAAGATCCGGGCCAAGCAGACCGTGACCGCGGCCGGCGTGCCGGTGGTGCCGGGCGCGTTCGGTGACGACATCGAGCACGCGGTGGCCGAGATCGGTTTCCCGGTGCTGCTCAAGCCGTCCGCCGGCGGTGGCGGCAAGGGCATGCGCCTGGTGCACTCGATCGACGAGCTGCCGGCGGCGATCGAGTCGGCCAAGCGTGAGGCGCTCAACTCGTTCGGCGACGACACCCTGTTGGCCGAGCGCTTCGTGTTGAACCCCAGGCACATCGAGATCCAGGTGCTGGCCGACGCCCACGGCACGGTGTTGCACCTGGGCGAGCGGGAGTGCAGCCTCCAGCGTCGGCACCAGAAGATCATCGAAGAGGCGCCTTCGCCGCTCCTGGACGAAAAAACCCGTGCGCGCATGGGGAAGTCGGCCGCCGACGCGGCCGCCTCGGTCGGCTACACCGGCGCCGGTACCGTGGAGTTCATCGTCTCGGCCGACCGGCCCGACGAGTTCTTCTTCATGGAGATGAACACCCGGCTCCAGGTCGAGCACCCGGTCACCGAGCTGGTCACCGGCATCGACCTCGTCGAGCAGCAGCTGCGGGTGGCCGCGGGGGAGAGGCTTTCCCTGACCCAGGACGACATCCGGCTCACCGGTCACGCCGTCGAGGCCCGCATCTACGCCGAGGACCCGACCCACGGCTTCCTGCCCACCGGCGGCACTCTGCTGACCCTGGAGGAACCGACCGGTCGGATCCGGGTCGACTCAGGTGTTTCCGAGGGCTCGGTCGTCGGCAGCGACTACGACCCCATGCTGGCCAAGCACATCGCGTATGCGTCCACACGCGACGATGCGCTGCGCAAGCTCCGGTCGGCGCTGGGCGACGTCACGATTCAGGGCGTCACCACCAACATCCCGTTCCTGCGGGCCCTTTTGGGCGACGAGGACGTGGTCGCCGGGCGGCTCGACACCGGCCTGGTCGAACGCAAGCTCGACGCCCTCGTGGCCAACCCGATGCCCGAGGACGTGCTCGTCGCGGCCGCCCTGGAACGGGCGCTGGCGCTGGAGCCGCAGGGCGAAACCGTTGACCCGTGGGACATTCCCGGCGGCTGGCGGATCGGCGAGCCGGCCTGGACGACGTGGCTGATCGGCGCGCCCGGCGACGAGCCGGCCAAGGTCCGCCTGCGCGGCCGCGCGTCCGACGCGGAAGTTGTCGTCGGTGACGGCGAGCCGGTCAAGGCCGGTGCCTGGCGTGACGGCAATCGCCTCTACGTCCGCAGTCAGGGCGTGACCCGGTCCTACCGGCACGCCGACGAAGGCGAGCTCACCTGGATCGGCAACTGGCCACTGCAGGAGCCGGAGCAGCTGTCCCGCAAGGGCGGGGTCGGCGCGGCCGGCGGCGCGGTCACCAGCCCGATGCCCGGCACGGTGCTGCTGCTCAGGGTGGCCGCCGGCGAGCAGGTCAGCGCCGGCCAGCCGCTGCTGGTGGTCGAGGCCATGAAGATGGAACACACGGTCGTCGCGCCCATCGATGGCGCGGTCGCGGAGCTGGCGGTGCACGCGGGCCAACAGGTTCGGCTCGGTCAGCAGCTCGCGGTGGTTGCACCCCTACAGGAGTGACGAGATGGACACCAGAATCAGCCCCGAGCACGAGGCGCTGCGCAAGACCGTCGAGGAGTTCGCCCGCGAGGAGGTCGCGCCGGTCATCGGCGGGTTCTACGAGCGCGAGGAGTTCCCGTACGAGATCGTGGCCAAGATGGGCCGCATGGGCCTGTTCGGCCTGCCGTTCCCGGAAGAGCACGGCGGCATGGGCGGCGACTACTTCGCGCTCTGCCTGGCGCTGGAGGAGCTGGCCCGGGTCGACTCCTCGGTCGCCGTCACGCTCGAGGCCGGCGTGTCGCTCGGCGCCATGCCGATCCACCGCTTCGGCACCGACGAGCAGAAGGCGCGGTGGCTGCCCATGCTCACCTCGGGCGAGGCACTGGCCGCCTTCGGCCTGACCGAGGCCGGCGGCGGCTCCGACGCCGGCGCCACCCGGACCACCGCCAAGCTGGACGGCGACGACTGGGTGATCAACGGGTCCAAGTGCTTCATCACCAACTCCGGCACCGACATCACCCGTGCGGTCACGGTCACCGCCGTGACCGGGCAGAAGGCCGACGGCGGCAAGGAGATCTCCACGATCATCGTGCCGTCGGGCACGCCCGGCTTCACCGTGTCGAAGAAGTACTCCAAGGTCGGCTGGAACGCCTCCGACACCCGCGAGCTGTCGTTCAGCGACGTCCGCGTGCCGGCGGCCAACCTGCTCGGCGAGCGCGGCCGCGGCTACGCCCAGTTCCTGCGCATCCTCGACGAGGGCCGGATCGCCATCGCCGCGCTGGGCGTGGGCCTGGCCCAGGGCTGTGTCGACGAGTGCCTGCGCTACGTCAAGGAGCGCGAGGCGTTCGGCCACAAGATCGGCACGTACCAGGCCATCCAGTTCAAGATCGCCGACATGGAGACCCGGGCCCACACCGCCCGGCTGGCCTACCACCACGCCGCCGACAAGATGCTGCGCGGCGAGCCGTTCAAGCGGGAGGCGTCCATCGCCAAGCTGGTCTCGTCCAACGCGGCCATGGACAACTCGCGCGACGCCACCCAGATCTTCGGCGGCTACGGCTTCATGAACGAGTACCCGGTCGGCCGGTTCTACCGCGACGCCAAGATTCTCGAGGTCGGCGAGGGGACCAGCGAGGTACAGCGCATGCTGATCGCCCGTGACCTGGGCCTGTAGAAACGGGCCTGTAGTCGACTGACTACAATTGGCAACAGGTCAAGGGTTACGGCCGGCCGAACCCGGGTACTACAGTGAGGCCAGCACCAAGCTCCCGCCGTGTTCCTCCCCCCTCGACATGGCGGGTTACCCCGGCGCCCCCGCTCACCCCCGTGCGGGGGCGCCGGCCTTTTCCTGGGGGTGTTCCCGCTGCTCAACGGCCTTGGCGGCCACGTTCGCCAGCGGCTCCTCGGGCAGGTCGTGCCGGCCCGAGATGAACTCCTGGAAGCGGATCTTGAGCAGGATCAGCGGCTGCCGGAAGCGGGCCTCCCGCCGGATGGCCACGCTGAGCTTGCGCGATCCCGACCGGTACCGCCACCGGGCCCACGGCGAGTTCGGGCGGGCCAGTCGCAGTGCCCCGATCTCGGCCAGCGGCGGCAGCAGCAGGCCGAGCAGGCCCGTCCAGATCTTGCCCTTGAGCAGGGCGACCACCGCGAAACCGAGATCGATCAGCGCGATCAGCCCGCTGGCCAGGTGCGGCGGCAGGGCGAAGTCGGGCAGCAGGCCGTAGTCCAGCGGCTTGGCCCCGAGCAGTAACAACCCGGTCAGCCCGACGGCCAGGAACACGGCGTCCACCGACAGTCGGCCGGCGTGCGTCCAGTACACGTCACGCAGGTGCAGGATGAGCGCGAACTCGTCGAGGACCAGGGCTGTGCCCACGCCGAACAGGGCCGCCGACCACAGCCGCCAGTCGCCGGCGTCGTCCGGGGTGGCCAGGCCGATCACGCCGCCGATCACCATCGCCACCACGCCGAAAACCACGTGGTGGATG
>DASWRQ010000114.1:0-17291 GCA_036403095.1 Kutzneria sp.
TCCCACGCGCGTGGCCACAAAGCGCATGGCCTCGGCGTTGATCTCGTTGGCGACGTCCTGGCCGTAACGGCCGGCGACCCCCTGGTACCAGCGGGCATCGTGCAGCCACCACAGCCGGTACACCTCCATCGGAGCCCCCACGTCACTTCCCCTCGGCCCGCGCGACCAGCTCCTTGGCCCGTTCCCGCATCACGCGCTTGAGCACCTTGCCGGTCACGCCGACGGAGACGTCCGTGTAGTCCATCCGCAGTGCCCGGGTGACGGGCGGGAATCCGTGCTGCGACAGCACATCGTTGACCCATCGGGTCAGGTCCTCGGCCGGGTCCTCGGTCCCGGCGAACTGCAACAACACGTACGCGTCGCCGATGCCGTCGCCGTCCCAGTCGGCCTGCACACCGTCCTCGACGATCGCGGTGACCGTGCAGTCCACCAGCTCCGGCCGGTTGGCCAGCAGCAACTCCTCGGTACGGGTGCTGAACACGATGCCGTCCCGGGTGCGGATGGCGTCGGGCGCGCGGTCCAGGTGGTAGAAGTTGCCCTCCGCGTCCTGGTACGACAGGTCGCCGGTGAGCCAGTAGCCGCCCAGCCGCAGCCGGTGCCAGGTGATGGAGTCGTTCCAGTAGCCGGGAGTCAGCGTCGGGGACTTGACACCGAGGCGGCCGACCTCGCCGGGCGGCAGCGGGCGGCCGTCCTCGGACAGCACGGCGGCCTGGGCGAAGCTCATCGGCTTGCCGATGCAGCGGCCGAAGGAGGTGCTGCCCGGCCGGTGTCCGTTGTGGAAGATGGAGTAGCCCGTCTCGGACGAGCCGAGGCCGTCGGTGAACACCGAGCCGGGCACCCGGTGCGGCTTGAGGTCGCGGCCGATCTCCTCGTGGCTGCCCAGGCCGACCAGCACCCGGATGTGTGCCTCGTGGGCGGCGTCGCCGGTGTTGTAGTACGCCTCGATGCTCGAGGTGTCCCATTGGGACAGGTCGGCCGTCGCCATCTGGGCGTACGTGCCGGAGAAGCCGAACACCGTGGTGGGCTTGAACTCCTGCACGGCGTCGAGCACGTCCTCGCCGCGCTGGCTGGACAGCATCATCACCGGCGAGCCGAGCAGCAACCCGAACATCATCACCGACATGGCTGCGTTGTGGTTGCCCGGCAACGCGACCAGCAGCCGGCCCATCGAGCCGCCGACCGACAGCTTGAGCCGGTGCAGCTGGGCGTAGAGCAGGGTCTCGTGGGTGTGCGGCACCGCCTTGGGCATGCCGGTGGTGCCGGACGAGTGCGAGATGATGATCGGGTCGGTCTTGTCGTGCCGGTACGGCCAGCCGGTGGCCGGCAGGAACGAGCGGTGCTCCGGCCGCACGTCCGACGACGTGATCACGAAGCCCAGTTCGCCGGCGGCCAGCGTTTCCCGCCGCTCGGCGTCGGTGACCGCGCCGGAGGCGCCCTGCCGGCGGATGTACTCGCGGGCGATCTCGGGGCGCAGCTTGGCGTTGGCGAAGGACGGGATCGCGCCCAGCGAGTTGACCGCCATGAAGTTGATCGCGAACTCCGTGCTGGACGCGGTGAGCACGCCGACCACGTCCCGCGGCTTGATGCCCTTGCTGGCGTAGAAGCCGGCGTAGGTCTCCACGATCTGGTACAGCTGGTCAAGAGTGAGCACGGAGGGCCGGCTGCCGTCGGGGGCCTGCCAGGTGCCGTCGGTCCACAGCACCGGCTCGTCCAGCGGCCGCCCGTACTCCTTGATCCGGTGCAGCACGTTGCCCGCGCCGAGCTCGGTGTCCGCGGCGATCCGCGCGCGTTCTTCCTTGGAGATCACTGCGAGTCCCTTTCCAGCAGGAGCGCTGACGCGCGGTCGGTGGTCGGTGGGGTGCAGCCGAGCAACCGGTGGACGGCCGCGGTGCGCTCGTCGGCGGCCAGCTCGACGGTGAGCAGCAACACGGCGTCCAGCTCGGGATCGGCCAGCAGCAGCTCGGCGGTGTCCAGCGGATCCTCGTCCACTGTGGACATGCTGAGCAGCGGCCCGGTCAGGTCGAACTCGCGGCTGAGGTAGCCCAGCACGGCGTTGGCGGTGGCCTGCATGAACAAGATGGCGTTGTGCACCTGGCCGGCCACCAGCAACTTGCTGGCCAGGCCGGTGGTGGTCGAGTCGCCGATGAGGCTGCACACCACGACGGCCAGCCGGGAGCCGTCGAACTCCCGGCCGTGCAGGCATTGCGCCGCCGCGTGGTACACGAGCGGGTTGAAGTTGGACTCGATGAAGCCGGGCACCGGCTCCAGTTCCCCGGACCGTTCCGCACTGGCTACGGCGATCACGGCTGCTCCAACAGGATCGCGGTGTTCATGCCGCCGAACGCGGCGTTCAGGGACAGCACCCGGCGCAGCGGAACCGGCCGTGGCCCCTCGGTCACGTAGTCGAGGTCGCAGGCCGGATCCGGGGTGGTGTAGCCGGCGGTGGGCGGCAGCACGCCGTCGAGCAAGGCCAGCAGCGACACCACGAACTCCACCGCGCCGGCTGCCTCCAGCATGTGTCCGGTGGTGCTCTTCGTCGAGCTGATCGGGGTGTCGCTGCCGACCGCCGCGCGCAGACCGTTGGTCTCCGCGCCGTCATTGGCCGGGGTGCCCGTGCCGTGGGCGTTGACGTAGTCCACACCAGACACCCCGGCGCGGCGAAAAGCCTGAGAGATGGCGGAAGTGATGCCTCGGCCCTCAGGATGTGGCTTGGCGATGTGGAAGGCGTCCGAGGCGACCCCCACGCCGGTCAGCCGGGCCAGCACCTGAGCGCCGCGTTTGCGAGCGTGCTCCGCCGACTCCAGCACGATCGCCGCCACACCGTCGCCCAGCAGCAAACCACTGCGGTCCAAGGAGAACGGCCGGATCACGCCGTCCTTGGCGAGCGCCCGGCCGGAGTCGAACTTGGCCATGTTCTCCTCCTCGACCAGATACGCCCCCGCGCACAGCGCCACCTCCTGCCGGCCGGCGGTGATCAACCGCCAGCCGTGGATCAGGGCGGAGGCCGAGGCCACGCAGGCGTTGGTGAACGCCAGCCGCGGCCCGTGCAAGCCCACCCGGTCGGCCAGCGCCCCGGCCAGTACACCGGGAACGCCGTCCAGGGGCGAAAACTCGAGCCCACGGGAGAAACGCGTCACCGACTTCCAGTCGCCGGCCGAGCCGAGCAGCGTCGCCGCCGCCGTGCCCGACCGCAGACCGGCCATGTCCACGGCGTCGTCGGCGCAGCCGCCGAGCACGTCGACCAGGTCGGGGTCGCCGGCCGCGGCGGCGGTCATCGGCGTCCGGAACGGCGTCGGGTCGAACCGGTGCGCCGGCGCGAACACCTGGGTGCCGGCGAACACCCCGTCCCGCAACGCCTTCTCGCCCCAGCCGAACGCCGTGAACACGCCGTACCCGGTGACGACGACCCCGCCGGTCATGCCCGTACCCGGTTCAGGTATACGGTGATCCGGGCGATGGAGGTGAACTCCTCCAGCTCGGAGTCCTCCGGGTCGGCGTCCACCCCGAACCGGGCCTTCACCTGGTGCAGCAGCCACACCAGGGCCATCGAGTCGATCACCAGCTCGGCCTCGGCCGACAGGTCGGCCGGCAGGTCCGGGAAGATCCGCGGGTCGGCCAGCAGCTCCCGGACCTCCTGCTCGGTCACGGCGCCAACTCCCCTTGGGCCGCAGCCTTGCGTCGCACGATGTCGGCGGCCAGCTGACCCAGCGTCATGGCGCCGATGGCCTCGATGTCGGTGTCCGGGATCTTCACCCCGAACTCGCGCTCCAGCCGCAGCGTCAGCTCGACCAGGCTGAGCGACTCCAGGTCGATGCCGCTGGTGCCGATCGGGCTGTCGTCGGTGATCTTGTCCCGGTCGATCGGCACGTTCATCTCGCCGGCGAGCGTGCTCAGCACGAACTCCCGCACCCGTGCGTCGTCCACGGTGGACGCAGTCATGTTCTGGTTCCTCTCAGGCAGATCGGGCCGAATCAGCAGTTCCGGCGACCAGCGCCGCCGCCCGCAGGGCGCCGCGGTCGCGAATGAGCTTGCCGTTGGGAGTCCTGGGCAGCCGGGGCAGCACCCGCACCAGCTTGGGCAGCTTGTAGTCGGCCAGCTGCTCGGCGCACCAGCGGACGAGGTCCTCGGCCGCCAGCGAGGCGTCCTCTGTGGACACATAGGCCTCGATGACGTCGCCGTGCACCAGCACGGCCTCGGTCACCGAACCGTGCTTGGTCAGCACGTCCTCGACCTCGGTCAGGTCGACCTTGAGACCGCCGATGACCACCAGCGAGTCGCCGCGGCCGAGCAGCCGGACCGTGCCGTCCACGGTCAGCTCGCCCCGGTCCCGGGTGCGCAGCCAGCCGTCGACGTAGCGGTCCTTGCCGTCCGCGGTGAGATACGGCGAGGTCGGCAGCCGCACATCGACCTCACCGTCCCGGATGCGCAGCAGAATGCCCGGGGTGGCCGGGCCGACCGAGGGCCGCAGCCGCCCGCTGACGTCCATCGCTATCACGCCGGTCTCGGTGGTGCCGTAGGACTCGCCGACCCGGACCCCGTACACCTCGTGGAACTGCTCGGCCACGGCCGGCGGCATCAGCTCGCCACCGGACACCGCACACCGCAGCGACGGCAGCACCGGCGGATTCTCGGCGGTGGCAAGGAGTTCGTAGTGAAACGGCACCCCGAAGATCGCGCTGACCTCATGCTCGGCGGCGGCGCGCAGGATGTCGCCCGCGGCCACCTTGGCCGCGAACACCACGCCAACACCGGCGAACAGCGAGTGCAGCAGGCCGGCGATCAGGCCGAAGCTGTGCGCGGTCGAACTGAGCAGCAGCACCCGCTCCCCCAGCGCCGGCATGCCGGCGAGCTGGTTGAAGCGGCGGATCTCCGCGGTGATCGACGCTTCGGTGCGCCCCACCACCTTGGGACGCCCGGTGGAGCCGGAGCTGAACTGGATCAGCCTGTGGTCGGTGGTCGCGGGCCGGCCGTCGGCGCGCTTCTCGGTCACCAGCTCGTGCCGGGACCGGAAGCTCAGCCGGGACCAGCCGGCCGCGCCGGCCCGGACCACGTGCTGCGGCCGGCACAGCACCCGCAGCTGCTCCACCTCGGCCGGCTTGAGCCGGTGATCGACGAGCATCACCTGCGCGCCGAGCCGCCACAGCGCCAGCAGCACCTCGACCTGGGTGAAGCTGGGCGGGATCTGTAACGCCACGGTGCTGCCCTCGCGCACACCGGACGAGGCGAACAGCGCCGCCTCCTGCCGCACCGCCTCGCGCAGTTCCCCGTGCGTGACAACGTGATCGGCGATCAGGTAGGGCAGGTCGTCGGGATGTTGGGCCAGCAGGTCGGCCACCAGCTGCATGGCTCAGCTCTCCTTGCAGAACTCGCCGATCGGGATGCCGACGTGGCGCTTGTCGGTCGCGATGTAGCCCAGCAGCTCGTCACCCTGCTGCAACTCCGTGACATTGCGGACCTTCGGGCCCGGGCCGAGCACCCGCACGTGCCAGTCGTCCTGCACGGTCAGGCTCACCTCGACGCCGTCCGGCGAGTGCGCGGTGATCTGCAGCAGGGGACGGGATTCCAGCTTCGACCGGCCGACCACGACCCGGCGGGTGCGGCCCTCGGTGTTCACGGCCAGCACGTTGCTGCCGGAACGCAGCTCGGACAGGTAGTTGGTGCGGTTGTCCGGGCCGAGCACGTACGAGTGCAGCGCGCCGGCGTTGACCCGGAACGGCCGGGTCGGCATGTACGGCAAGGGATGCGTCTCGCTGACGCACAGGATGAAGCCGGACGAGTAGGAGCCGACCAGGATGCCCTCGTCCTGCTCGAAGTGCGAGCAGGTGTCGACGCAGACCCGGTCGCCCAGGCCGACGTGGTCGATCCGCTCGACGGTCAGGGTGGACAGTCGCAGGTCGTTGGTGCCGGCCTCCAGCAGGCGGGCCAGCTGGAACACCTCGTTGGCGTCGCGCGGCGCGAGCAGCAGGCCGTCCGAGCCGTGTTCGAGGACGTCCAGCACGATGGTGGCTTCCTCGATGTCGCCGACCACGCAGACCAGCTTGCCGTCGTGCCGGTCGGCCGCCGCGATGACGATCTCCAGCGGGATCTTGGTCGGGTCGGTGAAGCTGACGATCGTCCACGGTAGCCGCGCCGCCGCAGTGCAGGCCAGCTGCAGCGTGCGGTCGTCGCGCACCTCGACGAACACCACGCCGGTGTGCCCGGCGGCGATCAGCCGGTCCAGTTGGTCCCCGTCGTCGACGACCGTCGTGACGAGATCGCCGCCGGAATCGGGGCCGAGCACCACTTTCTGCAGCGTCGGCGGCAGCGTCGCCAGCAGCGCCGGGTCGTCCGAGACGACGCCGGCGATGCGGGTGTGCACCGCGGCCGCGACAACGGCCTCCAACTGCGGCTGCGCAACGGTGCGCAGGTCGATCCAAGCGAATTTCACGCTGGTCTCCAATCGGGCGTGATACGGGCCACCGATACAGTGATCACCGTGAAGCAGGTCGTACAGGTGCGGTTGCTGCCGACGCCCAAGCAGGCGGCGGCGCTCACTGACACCCTGCGCGCCTGCAACAGGGCAGCGTCCTGGTTGTCCAAGCAGATGCACGCCGACCGGGTGGTGCGGAAGTTCGACGTGCAGAAACGCTTTTACACCGAGTTGCGGGAGCAGTTCGGGCTGGCGGCCCAGCCGACGATTCGGGTGATCGGCAAGACCGTGGACGCCTACACCACGCTCAACTCCAACCTGAAGGCCGGCAACTGCGGGCCGCCTGGATCGGACCGGCACCGGAGGGTCGAGGCCAGCCCGATCCGGTTTCGTCCGCACGCAGGGCAGCCGTTCGATGCGCGTTGCCTGTCCTGGCGATTCGATGGCGCCGGCCACGAGGGCACGGTGTCGATCTGGACCACCGCAGGCCGGTTCAAAGGCGTGCCGATCAGGGGGAACCGTGTCCACATGGCCCTGTTGCGGTCCCGACCGGTCGGGGAAACCGACCTGCTGTGCCGCGACGGGGTGTGGCTGCTGCACGCCACCATCGACGTCCCCGAGATGCCACAACAGGAACCGGTGAACGGGTTTCTCGGTGTCGACCTGGGCATCGCCAACATCGCCACCACATCCGACGACGATCGAACGTGCGGCTCGCGCCTGAGCCGTTACCGCAAGCGTCAACTGCGGCTGCGAAGGCGGTTGCAGGCCAAGCAGACCTCCTCCGCGCGACGGCTGCTGAAGAAACGCCGCCGTAAGGAGACCCGCTTCGCCGCGGACATCAACCATCAGATCAGCAAGACCATCGTGGCCGAGGCTGAACGCACCGGACGCGGGATCGCCGTCGAAGAACTGACGGGGATCCGCGAGCGGGTACGGCTTCGCAAGCCCCAACGGGCCACGCTGCACTCCTGGGCCTTCGCCCAACTCGGCCAGTTCCTGACCTACAAAGCCCAGCGGGCCGGCGTGGTGCTGGTACAGGTCGACCCCGCCTACACCTCGCAGACCTGCCACCTGTGCGGGCACATCGACAAACGCAACCGCCGCAGCCAGGCGGTGTTCCATTGTGGCCGGTGTGACTTCGTTGGGCACGCCGACCACAACGCGGCGCTCAACATCGCGGCACGCGGCGTCGAGCGCTGGGGCGAAGTCATGCGCCCGGACGCAGCGCCCATCCTGGCAGCCAGCTAGGACGGCAGCAGCAAGCCTACAAACCGCCGCACACGGCGGTCGGCACGCTCGTTCCTCTACGGACGAGCTCATGACGCGGTCTCCAAGAGTCGGGCGGCGGCCTGGGCGGGGTGCAGCACGGCGGCGAGCTTGTTCATCAGGGAGCGGGGGGTCGGTGCGGTGAAGACGCGCCGGCCGACGGCGAGACCGGCGCAACCGGCGTCCAGCGCGGCCCGGGCGTAGCCGACCAGGGCGGCGCCGTCGGGATCGGCGTCGGCGGCCGGGCCGCCGGCTACCAGCACCGGGATCGGGCAGCTGGCGGTGACCTCGGCCATCCGCTCCACGGGCAGGGCCATCGACGTCTTGACGATGTCCGCGCCGAGGTCGGCGGCGATGTTGACGACGTGCGAGAGCACGGTGGGGTCGAACGAGTTGGCCATGCGGGCGCCGCGGGCGTAGGCCATCGCGATCAGCGGCACGTTCCACTCCTGGCACTGGCTGGCCACCGCGCCCAGGTCGGCCAGCTGCCTGGCCTCGGTGTCGGAACCGACGTTGACGTGCACGCTGACCGCGTCGGCGCCCAGCCGCAGCGCGTCCTCCACGTCCCCGACGAGCACCTTGGCGTGTTGGTCGGCAGCGTGCGACGTGCCGGCGGACAGGTGCACGACCAGCGCGCAGTCGTCCAGCAGCGAAGGGTCGATGGCCCGCAACCGTCCCTTGTGGACGATGATGGCGTCGGCCCCGCCGAGCACCACGGAGTGGATCAGCTCGTCCCAGTCCTGCATGGGCACCACCGGCCCGTCCGACACGCTGTGGTCCAGCGGCACGAACAGGTACCGGCCGTCCCCGGCGCGCGACAGGCGCCGGATGCGGAACGCCTTCCCGGGATCGGCCACGGTGCGCACCTCCTGTTCAAACTTCTTCGGCGATCCATTGAATGATTACGGCTTAAACGAACGCGGGACAACTAACAGATCGCGATAACTCCACAGTTATGTCCGCTCAGAGATTGTTCCGATGACCACTTACCTGAACTCTGATGAGACTTTGAAGATGCTCTGCTATGAGCGGGCGCCAAGGTTGGTCAAGTGTCAATGGGACGCAGGTCCACGCAGGCAGACGGCCTATGGTTGACCTTGCGGAGCCTCGCTAACATGACTGTCTGCAGGCCCTGCCGACGCATATTCTTCACCTGATCGGAGTCGATCGTGGCAATTTCCGTGCACGTTGCGGTGGCCTACCACGGCGGTGCGGGACACACCGCGAGATTTGCGGACGCCGTGCACGCCGGGGCCGGTTCCGTGAGCGGCTGCGAATCGACGCTGGTCAGCGTGGACACGATCGACGACGCGGGCTGGGCGGCGCTGGACGCCGCGCACGCCATCGTGTTCGGCGCGCCCACCTACATGGGCACCGCGTCGACGGTGTTCCACGGCTTCGCCGAGAGCACCTCCCTGCGCTTCATGCGGCAGACCTGGCACGACAAGCTGGCCGCGGGCTTCACCAACTCCGGCGACAAGTACGGGGACAAGGCCTCGACGCTGGGCTACTTCCAGACGCTGGCCGCCCAGCACGGGATGACCTGGGTCAACCTTGCCCTGAAATCCGGGTGGAACACCGCGCGCGGCAGCGAGAACGACCTCAACCGGCTGGGCTTCCACCAGGGCGCGGCGGCGCAGTCGCTGCTGGGCAGCCGTCCGGACGGCGTGAGCGCGGCCGACCTGGCCACCGCCGAGCACCTCGGTCGCCGGGTCGCCGAGCAGGCCGCGATCTTCGTCGCCGGCCGCGCGGCGCTGGCCCCCGTGTCGTGACCATCGCCGACGATCCCGTTGTGCGGCCCAGGATCTGGGCGGCCGTGCTGGGCGTCGCCGTGCTCGCGCAGACGGTGGCGGCGATGGACAGCTCGGTGCTCAACCTGGCCGTGAAGACGCTGGCCGACCCGGTGGCCGGGCTCGGCGCCGGCACCGGCGAGCTGGCCTGGGCGATCAGCGCCTACACCGTGGTCTATGCGGCGGCGATGTTCGCCGGCGGCGCGCTGGCCGACCGGTTCGGGCCGCGCTGGGCGTTGAGCACCGGTCTGGTGGTGTTCATGGTCACGTCCACGCTGGCGGCGTTTTCGGTGACACCGCTGGAACTCGTGCTCTGCCGCGGCGGCATGGGCGTCGGTGCGGCGCTGATCACACCGGCCACGCTGTCGATCGCGCTGCGGGCCTCGACGCCGGCGCAGCGCCCGAAGGCGGTGGCGATCTGGGCCTCGGCCGCCGCGGTCGGCCTGGCCGTCGGGCCGGTCGTCGGCGGGCTGCTGCTGAGCCGGCTGTGGTGGGGATCGGTGTTCCTGCTCAACGTGCCGGTGACCGTGATCTGCCTGGTGGGTATCGCTTTGTGGGTGCCAAGGCTGCACATCGACCCGCTGCCCGTGTCGCGGCGGCGGCCGCTCGACTGGCCGGGGCTGGCGCTGTCCTTCGGCGGCCTGCTGGGCGTGGTGTACGGCGTGATCCAGATCGGCGGGGACGTCGGCTGGGACTCGCCGTCGGCGCTGGCGCCGCTGGTCGCCGGACTGGCGCTGCTGGCCGTGTTCGCCGTGCAGCAAAGCCGTTCTCCCGCACCGAGTTTCGACGTCCGGCTGTTCACCCGGCGGCGCTTCGCCGGCGGTGGGCTGGTGCTGACGGTGGCGTTCTTCGGCATCACCGGGCAGCTGTTCTACGCCTCGTTCTATCTCCAGGATGTGCTGGGGCTGAGCCCGCTGGGCGCGGGGCTGGCGATCGCCCCGACCGCGGTCGGCATTCTCACCGGCAACCTGTGGGCGCCGGCTCTGGTGCGGCGTTTCTCGGCGCGACGGGTGGCCTCGGTCGGCATGATCGTCACCGTTGCGACGCTCGCGTCCTATCTCGTGTTCGACGCGTCCACACCGGTCGTCCTGTTCGGATTCATGATGCTGGTACAGGGTTTGGCCATGGGCATGGTCGTGGTTCCCGCGACCAGCGCCGCCATGGACGACCTGCCGGCCGCGCGCAGCGGCGCCGGCTCGGCCGTGACGTCCGGGCTGCGCCAGCTCGGCGGCACGCTCGGCATCGCCGTCGGCAGCACGATTCTGAGCGCCTGGTACCGATCGGATCTGCGGCCGGCGCTGACCGGGCTGCCGGACGACTTGGCGCACCAGGCCCTCGGCTCGGCGCAGGCGGCGTTGTCGGTCGCCCGCGCCGCCAATCGGCCCGAACTGGCGGAGGCCGCCACCTCCGCGTATCTGCACGCGATGCGGGTCACCGCCGGCACCGGCGCGGTGCTGTGCCTGAGCGGACTGATCCTGATCGCCGTGTGTCTGGGTGGCACGTCCGACTGAGGAGAAGACGATGCAGGTCGAGTTGCGACATCTCCAGGTGATCCAGTCGGTGGCCGACGCCGGCAGCATCAGCCGGGCCGCCGCGCAGCTGCGGATCGCCCAGTCCGGTCTGACCGCGCAGGTGCAGCGGATCGAGCAGGAGCTCGGCGGGGCCCTGTTCCGGCGCACGCCCAGCGGTGTCGCGCTCACCGACCTCGGCCAGCACGTGGTGGCCCGGGCCCGGGACGTGCTGGCCCAGTTCGACGACCTGGTGGAGAGCACGCGGGTGCTCGCGGTGCGCGACGAGCCGCCGGCCGCCATCCGGGTGTGCGGGCCGCTCGGTCCGATCACCCCCATGCTGGCCGGCGCCGTGCGTGAGCTGCTGCCCGACCGTGAGCAGGTCACCCAGCTGGCGCACACGCCGGAGACCTTGAACGAGTTGTTGCAGGCAACCGACTTCGACATCGCGGTGTACGCGCAGCAGCCGTCCGTGCCGATCCAGCCGCCGGACGGGCTGCGCACCCGCAACCTGGTCAACGAGACCGCCTACATCGGACTGTCCGCGTCGCACCGGCTGGCCGATCGGATGGCGCTGCGGCTGGCCGACCTGGCCGACGAGGACTGGGTGCTGCCCAACGAGAAGCTGTCCGGGCTGACCACGTCGTTACGGCTGGCCTGCGAGGAAGCCGGCTTCACGCCGCGCTGCCGGCACCGCGGCGCGGACATGGCCACCGCGGCCATGATAGTCCGATGTGGACACGCCATCTCCGCGTTCTATCCGTCGGCCGTGACGGTGCCGGGCATGGTGTTACGCCCGCTGGTGGGAAACCCGTTGCAGCGCACCATGCAGCTGGTGTGGCGGCCCACCTCGGCGGTGGCCGGGCTGGCCGATCTGGTGCACGCCAAGGTGGTCAAGCGCTACCAGACGTTGGTGCACGACCACCCCGTGTACGCCGCGTGGTGGGAGTCGACCAACGGCTGAGCCGTCAGAACCGGCCGTCGAACAGGATCTTCGCGACCTGGCTGTCGGTCTCCCGGCCCTGGTCGTAGCCGCCCTGGCCCTGCAGGCTGTTCATCACCGCCAGCGTGTACCGGGCGTCCGGGCCGACGAAGCCGACCGTGTTCATCACCCAGCCGCCCTGCTCAAGGGACCAGCCGTCCTTGTTGCCGGGCTGCGCCGCCGGGCCCGCCGCCCACACGCCCCACTGCTGGTCGGGGGCGACCGCGCGCAGCTGGTTGACGATGTAGTCGCGGGTGTCGGCCGGCGCCTTGGTCAGCACGTAGTTGATCAGCGCGTCCAGGTCCTCCGGCGTGCACTTCTGGAAACCCCAGTAGGGGTAGAAGCTGCTGAAGCCCTTCTGCGGCTGGATGGAGGTCATGCCATAGGCCGGGAAGGCGTTGTTGAACGTCATGTGGTCGGCGCCGGCGTACTTGAACCACAGCGAGTCGGCGGCCTTGTCGTCGGAGCTGTTGAGCATGCGCTGGATCAGGTCGCGGTCGTCCGTGGTCAACGTGATCTGGCCGGCCTTGTCCCGCAGGAACAGGTTGACCGTCATGGCCAGCTTGATCGTCGACGCGGTCCAGACCAGGTCGCCGGCCTTGTCGTTGCGCCACACCTGCCCGGTCTGCCGGTCGCGCAGCACGATGCCGGTGGCGCCCGGGCGGGTTCCCACGTACTCCTGCGCCTTCTGGATGCGCTGGCGCAGGTCGCAGTCGAAGTCCGTGCCCGGCGCGGGGCAGGTCGGCGTGGCGGTCGTGGTCGTCGTCGTGGTGGGCGGCGGGGTGGCGCTCTTGACATCCGGCAGGCTCGCGGTGATCGGTGGCAGCGCGGATTCCGGCACGCCGGTTTCGCCGCACCCGGCGATGACGAGGGCAGCTAGCAGCAGCGCGCACCCGCGCAGGGCCGTTCTGATCACCAGCCCAGGCTAGTAGGCGTGGGTGCCCGCGTCGTTGACGGGCCGGGACCGTTGACGGGCGGGGGCCGTTGACGCGCGGGGGCCGTTGACGCGCGGTGGACACTGTGGAAGCCTGGCCGAATATTGGTCTAGTCCAATGGAGAAGGTGACGACCGGTGACCATCGCGCGCAGCCCGGAACTGCTCGGCCTGGCCGATGCCGTGCTCCAGCCCGGATTCGAGGGCACGACGCCGCCGGACTGGCTGCGCCGCCGGCTGGACGAGGGCCTCGGCGGGGTCGTCCTGTTCTCCCGCAACATCACGTCCGACTCCCAGGTCGCCTCGCTGACCGCGTCGCTGCGGGAACACCGGCCGGACGTGCTGGTGGCCATCGACGAGGAGGCCGGCGACGTCACCCGGCTGGAGGCCGCCACCGGCAGCACCCGGCCCGGCAACCTGGCGCTCGGTGTCGTCGACGACGAGAAGCTCACCGCCGAACTGGCCCGCGGCCTCGGCCGGGATCTCGCGGCCGTCGGCGTCAACCTGAACTACGCGCCCAGCGGGGACGTCAACTCCAATCCCGACAACCCGGTCATCGGCGTGCGTTCCTTCGGGGCCGACCCCGCCCTGGTCGCTCGGCAGACCGCAGCGTGGATCCGGGGCCTGCAGGCCGCCGGCGTCGCCGCGTGCGTCAAGCACTTTCCCGGGCACGGCGACACTGGCGTCGACTCGCACCTCGCGCTGCCCGAGATCGCCGCTTCGGCTTCGGAGATGGCCGAGGTCGCGCTGCCGCCGTTCCGCGCCGCCTTCGAGGCCGGCGTGAAGTCCGTGATGTGCGGGCATCTCATGGTGCCGGCCTACGACACCGAGTTCCCGGCGACGTTGTCGCGGCGGATCCTCGTCGACCTGCTGCGCACCGAACTGGGGTTCGGCGGGCTTCTGGTCACCGACGCGCTGGAGATGAAGGCCGTCTCCGACCGTTGGGGGCTCACCGGCTCCGCCGTGCTGGCCATCGCCGCCGGGGCCGACGCGTTGTGCGTCGGCGGCGGCCTTTGCGACGAGGACACCGCCGCTTCTTTGCGCGACGCCCTGGTCGACGCCGTCGTTGCCGGCGAGTTGCCCGAGGCCCGTCTGCGCGAGGCCGCCGGTCGCGTCGCCTCCCTGGCTTCCTGGGTCGGCACCGTTTCCGATCATTCCGCCGCCGACCCCAGCCTCGGCCTGGAGGCCGCTCGGCGGGCCATCCGCGTCACCGTCGGCCCTGGTGAGCGAGCGCTGCCTCTCGGTTCCGCGCCCCACGTCGTCGAGTTCCGGCCCGAGATGAACCAGGCCGTCGACCGCTCCACCCCGTGGGGTCTCGGCGCGCCGCTGTCCGTCTTGATGCCCGCGACCTCCGTCGCCACCTTCACCCCCGCCGACTCCTCCCGGCTGGCCGAGATCGCCCTCGACCCCGCCGCCGGTCGACCCCTGGTGTTGGTCGTTCGCGACGCCCACCGGCACCCTTGGATGAGCGCCGCCCTCGACCGCGTCCTCGCCGCCCGCCCCGACGCCGGCGTGGTCGAGATGGGCCTGCCCGACGGCCCCGTCCGCGGCGCTTTCCACCTCGCCACCCACGGCGCCACCCGCGTCACCGGCCAGGCCGCCGCCGAGGTCCTGGCCGGCTAGCCACGCGCTGTTTTTTGTCACATGCGGACCGCATGTGCCTCTCAGGGGCAAGTATGACGCTCATGTGACGTTTGCTCGTGTGAATGCGGACGCATTGTTCGATTGTGTCAGTGGGCGGCGAGCGAGGCGCAGCCGCTCTCGTCCGGCAGCAGCGGGCGGAAGAACACCTGGTAGGTGGCGCCGCCGCTGGCCCAGCGGCGGTCGGCGGGGCCGTGCCGACCGAGATCGCTCACCTGGTCCAGCCGCGGCGGACCATAGGCCACGCAATCACCGGAATGCACGGCGGTGCCGTCGCCGAGGGCTGGCAGCGGCCATGCGGGAGCGCCGGCGGTGCCGGCCTTGGCGTAGGCGGAGTTGACGGCGATTCGAGCCGGCACGTACCGGCCGGGCGGGCTGGTCATGTCGGGCTCGGCGAGGTCGGTCGGGGTGAAGGCGACGGCCTGCGCGGCGGCGCCGGCCGCGCCCGAGGCCTGGTCTTCGGGGGCGACGATCCGGGTCTGGAAACGCCCGCCGCTGGTCACGAAGGTGATCACCAGCGTCGACGCGTCCGGGGCCTGCACGTCGTAGTCGTGCGAAGCGGCCAGCCCGGCCGAGGCGGCCCGGTCGTACATGCGCAGAAACGCCGAGTGCGTGAGGTGATACGCCTTGGCCACCGGCAGGTCGCCGTCGACGCCATCCTGCGCGATCAAGGTGCCGTCGGCGTACAAGGCGTATCGCGGCAGGGAGAGCTCCCCGGCGGGAGAAGGCCCGCCGGGGAGCAGGTCGACGCGCAACGCGAGCGCGTGGCCGGCCGGCGGATCGACGGACGGTGACTGGCAGCCGGCGGCCAGCGCCACCACGGCGATGGCGAGGATCGAGCGTCTACTCACGCGGCGAGGACGGTGTCGGCTCATAGCTCGGTTGCACCTCGAGGTCCGGGGCCGCCGAAGCGGCCCCGGACGATGGTCAGGATCGGCTCAGGGTGTAGCTGCCGGCCCCGGCCTTGTTCACGACCACGGCGCCGTAGCAGCCGGCCGAGGTCGCGGTGTAGCTCAGCGTCTCCGGCTGGCCCGGCCCGGCGGCAGTGGCCTGCGCGACGTTGGCCGAGCGCGGCACCACCCACGTGCTGGACTGGTTGGGATCGGAGCCCATCAGGAACAGCTCGGCGTCCTGCCCGGGATCCGACGGGGTCACGGTCAGGGTGACGGCCGAACCCGCTGTCACGCCGCAGACATCGCGCACGGCCACGACATCGGTGGCGGCCATCGGGATGGTCGCACTGGACGCCGCGGGCAGCTGACTGGCGCCCTGGGCGAGCTCGATCTGGTAGTTGCCGTGACCGGTGACCGACCGCACCTGCGGGTAGTAGTCGCCCAGCGGCCGGTGGTTGGAGTCGACAGCGACGAAGTCGGTCGTGTCGGCGCCGAGCTGGCTGGCGGCCAGCAGCTGGGTCTGCGGACGATCGCCGTAGACGAACAGGTCGTAGTCGGCACCGGCCGGCGGCCGCAGCGCCACCACCGACCAGAACACGGTCGCGGTCGCGAAGTGGTAGTTGTGCGGGGTGAGCGGGTCCGGTCTGGTCAGCGCCTGGTTGTCAGCCAAGGGGTTGCGGAAGCCGTAGTCGATGGTGTTCTGGAACAGGCTGCCCAGCGGTCCGTCGGACACGTCGAAATTGTCGGCGCCGCGCTGCGTCCAGAAATCGTGGAAGGTGGCGGAGCGGTGGTTGAGGAAAGTGGCCCACAGGTGTGCCGGCGCACCTTCCCCGTAGTTGTCCCAGAACTGCTCGGCCCCGAAATCGGCTATATCGTTCATCGCGCCGGCGATCCGCCCCTCAACGGTGTCACCATTGGCCCAGTCCGGCGTGCCCCAGGTCGGCGCTTCCAGATCGACCACGAATCCAGGGCCGCCGACGTATTCGGGATCGTCGAACACCGCGGCCTGGTACCAGTCGGCGAATCCCTCGGTCCACGCGCACCCGGCGGAGAACGAGCCGGTGATGGTGTGGTGCGCGCAGTTCGGCGCGTCCGGGAAGTTGTCCTTGTACGCCTCGTCCATCACCGCGTGCCCGAGCTCGTGCACAACGATCGACCGGAAGTTCGGGTCGTCGGCCCTGAGATGCACGGTGTCCTGGTCGGGCCGGTAGAAGGAGCCGTCGGTCGAGGTCGGCGACCACAGGAAGCGGACGAGCCGGCAGTCGTGGTCGGTGGCCGCCCAGCAGTCGCCCGGCGTCCACTCGCTGGCGTCGTTGATCTCGTCGAACGCGTGCAGGGCTCGCATCAGGTTGCCGTCGGACGGATGGAGCGCGCCGAGGTCGACGGTGGCGCCGTTGCCGATGTCGCGGGTGGTGGGGCTGACGAAGGCGTACGGGCCGTCGCCGTTGGCCACCGACCACTTGCCGTTCTCGGCCACGAAGCGCACCCACACGTCGCTGCCGCCGGCGGCTGACGAACACAGCCGGTAGCCGCCGGCGGCGTCGGTGATGTCCGCGCTGAGCATCCGGTCGCCGAAGATGCCGGCCGCCCACAGCTGCACCTGGAAGTTCGCGGACGGGTGGAAGGCGCCGGTCTGGTCCTGGTAGTCCCAGGAGCCACGCAGGCAGGTCAGCGCGTTGGGATGCACGCCGGGCGGCGGGTTCGGCGTGGCCAGCCCCGAGGTGCCGACGGACTTCGCCGGCAGCCGCGGCGTCGCCCGACTCACCGCCGTGGTGGCCGGCGTCGGCGCGGTGCCGTTGACGGCGGCGGCCAGGTAGCCGAGACGGGAGGCGGCCTGGGTGTCACCGACCGTGACGACCTGGCTGG
>DASWRQ010000115.1:0-7348 GCA_036403095.1 Kutzneria sp.
ACCACCGCCGAGCAGGCCGAGCGAGATCGCCGTGGTCAGGATCATCGCGATGGTCATCGTGATGTTCCGGCGCAGCCCGGTGATCACTTCGCTGAAGACGAAACTGGCACGCATCGGGGTTGACGTTCCTTGGCTCGGGGAGTGTTCGGCGCCCGCGGGGGACGGGGCCTGCGGGCTTAGCGGCCGACTCCGTAGACGCCCCTGGCGTCGTCGCGGATGACCCTGCCGTGGTCGAGCTCCACCACGCGCCGCCGCATGGAGTCGACGATCGAGTGGTCGTGGGTCGCCATCAGGACGGTGGTGCCGGTGCGGTTGATCCGCTCCAGCAGCAGCATGATGTCCTGGCTGGTGTCGGGGTCCAGGTTTCCGGTCGGCTCGTCGGCGATCAGCACCAACGGCCGGTTGACGAAGGCACGGGCGATCGCCACCCGCTGCTGCTCGCCGCCGGACAGCTCGGTGGGCATTCGGTCGGCCTTGCCGTCCAGGCCGACCAGCTGGAGGACCTCGGGCACGACCTTCTGGATGGTGTGCCGGGGCTTGCCGATCACCTCCAGCGCGAAGGCGACGTTCTCGGCCACCGTCTTGGTCGGCAGCAGCCGGAAGTCCTGGAAGACGCAGCCGATGGACTGGCGCAGCCGCGGCACCCGCCGCCGCGCCATCTTGGCCACGTCGAAGTTGGACACGTAGACGCGCCCCTTGCTCGGCACCTCTTCGCGCAACAGCAGCCGCAGGAAAGTGGACTTCCCCGAGCCGGACGGGCCGATGAGGAACACGAACTCGCCCTTGCCCATCTCGACGCTCACGTTGTCGAGGGCGGGCCGGGTCGAGGTCTTGTAGACCTTGGTGACGTGTTCTAGCCGGATCACGGTCGGCGAGCTTACCCGCGACCGTTACCGGCCTGACATCTAGCCCCGTCCGGGTGAGGTTTTGACAGCTTCAGCTCACACGGACTTCACGACATCCGGTTACTGCCCGGAGCCGCGACGCCACCGGATACCAGCCTCGAGGAAGCCGTCGATGTCCCCGTCGAGCACGGCCGAGGGGTTGCCGACCTCGAACTCCGTGCGCAGGTCCTTGACCATCTGGTACGGGTGCAGCACGTAGGAGCGCATCTGGTTTCCCCAGCTGGAGCCGCCGTCGCCCTTGAGCGCGTTGATCTTGGCCTGCTCCTCGTGGCGGCGCCGCTCGAGCAGCTTGGCCTGGAGCACGGTCATCGCCGACGCCTTGTTCTGCAGCTGCGAGCGCTCGTTCTGGCAGGACACCACGATGCCGGTCGGGATGTGGGTCAGCCGGACCGCCGAGTCGGTGGTGTTGACGCCCTGGCCGCCGGGGCCCGACGAGCGGTACACGTCGACCCGCAGGTCCTTCTCGTCGATGTCCACGTGGTCGGTCTGCTCGACCACCGGGACCACCTCGACGCCGGCGAACGAGGTCTGCCGGCGGCCCTGGTTGTCGAACGGCGAGATGCGCACCAGCCGGTGCGTGCCCTGCTCGACCGACAGCGTGCCGTAGGCGTACGGCGACTTGACCTGGAAGGTCGCCGACTTGATGCCGGCCTCTTCCGCGTAGGAGGTGTCGTAGACCTCGGTCGGGTAGCCGTGCCGCTCGGCCCAGCGCAGGTACATCCGCATCAGCATCTCGGCGAAGTCGGCCGCGTCCACGCCGCCGGCCTCGGACCGCACGGTGACCAGCGCCTGGCGCTCGTCGTACTCGCCGGACAGCAGGGTGCGGACCTCCAGCTGGGCGATCTCCGCGCGCAGCTTGGCCCGGTCGGCCTCGGCCTCGGCCACGCTGTCCGCGTCGTCGGCATCCTCGGCCAGCTCGTAGAGCACGGCCACGTCGTCCAGGCGCCCCCGGACGTTGGTCACGCGGCGCAGTTCGCCCTGCTTGCGGGAGAGCTCGCTGGTGACCTGCTGGGCCTTCTCGACGTCGTCCCACAGGTCCGGACGGGCCGCATCAGCCTCCAGGCGCTCGATGTCCGCGCGCAGCTTGTCGAGGTCCATGACGGCCTCGACGCTGGACAGGGTCGCGGACAGGTCCTTGAGGTCGGCTTCGACGTCCGGGTTCACAACAATCAAGATTACGTCAGCCGCAGCCAACGCGGCGCGCTCGGGGTAGCGGGCTGCGCCGATGACACCTCAGATGGGGGTCCGGGGGCGAAGCCCCCGGCGTGGGGGCGTGGGGGCCGGGCCCCCACAGGGCAACCCCACGACGTGGTCCGCGCTTTCCGCGGACAGAGTCCGCCCAGCGTGGGGTATCACCGCCGAGGCGGTGGCCATCGGCGGTGAGAACCCTCCCCATTCAGCTTGTCGGAATGCTCTCCAGAAGCTTCAGCACGGCCTTGGCGTGGGCCAGCGCGAACTCGGCCACCGCCTTGGCGTACGGGTCCTCGGCGGACTTCGCGGCCGTCCGGTGGGTCTCCTGCTCAGCCCCGTAGACCACCTTGGCCGACTCGACCAGTCCGGCGCGCTGCTTGGGCGTCAGCGAGCTGGCGTGCACCAACCGCAGGATCAGCGGCGAGCGCAGGTGGTCGGGACCGGGTTCGGTGGTCAGCCAGGTCTTGAAGGCCTTCTTGCCGGCAGCGGTGATCACGTACTGCTGGCTGGAGCGGGGGCCCTGCTTGCCCAACTTGAGCAGGCCCTGCTCGGCCAGCGCCGGCAGCTCCCGGTAGACCTGACTGCGGGTCACGCTGAAGAACGCGCCGAAGCGCTCACCGGCCGCCGTGACCAGCTGCCCGCCGGTCTTGGGACCGTCGTGCAGCAATCCGAGCAGTGCAGCGGCAGTTGCGTTCAGTTCAGACACCCCACTACGGTGCCACGGCAACGAGCGGCTGTCCACAATGGTCTGCCGTTCAGTCCACAGTGGCTGATCACCGAATGGCCTTGCCGTTGCGCCGTCCGGAGCAGCGAGCATGCGGTTCGTTACCCAATCGGCGCAAGAATCCGGCCGCTGGAGGGTGGCGAGAACTGGGAGTAAGCCGCAGAATCCCCCGGGTGACCGCTCCGACCACCACATACTCATCCTTCCACCGACGGGCGCGGATCCGTTCCGCCGTTGGGAGGAGCTAGGCGATGTTCGGCTTCCTTGTTCGCCGACTGATCAATTACATCGTGCTCTGCGTGGTGGCGACATTTCTGTCCTTCACGCTGTCCTCGATCTCGTTCGACCCGTTGAGCCTGCTCAGGCAGCACAACCCGCCGCCACCCGCGGCCACCATCGAGGCCAAGCGCGTCGAGCTGCACCTGGACCAGCCGATCCCGGTGCGCTTCCTGACCTGGGGCGAAGGCGTGCTGCGCGGTGACTTCGGCGAGACCACCAAGGACCACGCGATCACCGACGAGCTGTGGCGCCGGGTCGGGGTGAGCCTGCGGTTGTTCCTGCTGGGCATCACGATCGGCATCATTCTCGGCGTGTTGATCGGCGTGGCCAGCGCCGTCCGGCAGTACAAGTTCTTCGACTACATATCAACTTTCTTCTCCTATGTGATCCTCGCGACTCCGGTGCTCGTGCTCGGCCCGTTGGTGAAGCAGGTTGCCCAGGCGATCAACAACGCCACCGGCAGCGAATGGCTGCAGTTCACCGGCGAGTACAGCGGAACGCTCGACGCCGACGCCGGCTGGCTGGCCGCGTTCGACGAGCGGCTGCGCTTCCTGATCGTGCCGACGGTGACCATCGTGCTCGGCCAGATCGCGTACTACAGCCGCTATCAGCGCAGCGCGATGCTGGACGTGTTGGGCAGCGACTTCCTCCGTACGGCGCAGGCCAAGGGCCTCACCCGAAGGCGTGCGTTCTTCAAGCACGGCCTGCGCACCGCGCTGATCCCGATGGCCACGTTGTTCGCCTTCGGTTTCGGCCTGCTGGTGGTGGGCGGCGTGTTCACCGAGACCATCTTCAACTGGCAGGGCATGGGGGCATGGCTGGTGCAGGGCATCAACGACCAGGACACCAACGTGACCGCCACGGTGACGTTGTTCGTGGCCGTCTGCGTGTTGTTGTCCGGCTGGCTGTCCGACGTCCTGTACGCCCTGCTCGACCCGCGGATCCGGGTGTAGGAGGCCAGAAGCACATGAGCACCACTGTGAACCCGGCCGCCGCGCAGGACGCCGCGGCCGACATCGTGCAGAGCAAGCCGATCTCCCGCGGCGCCTTGGTGCGCCGCCGGTTCATGCGCAACCGCTGGGCGCTCGGCGGCATCGTCGTGATCTTCCTGCTGTACGTGGTGGCCTTCAGCTATCCGCTGTTCTCCCCGTACAGCTACGAGTTCCACGACACCAGCCTGACCTACGACCCGCCGTCGATCACGCACTGGTTCGGCACCGACAACATCGGCACCGACATGTTCGTGGCGTGCATGCGGGGCCTGCAGAAGTCGCTGACGATCGGCCTGCTCGTTGGCGTGATCTCGACCGCGCTGTCGGCCGTCGTCGGCGCGGCCGCCGGCTTCTTCGGCGGCATCACCGACCGCGCCCTGATGTGGGTCGTCGACCTGCTGCTGGTGCTGCCGTCGTTCCTGATCATCAGCATCGCCAGCCCGCTGTTCAAGGGCTCCAGCTGGCTGATCCTGGTCGTGCTGCTGGTGGCCTTCCAGTGGATGATCACCGCTCGCATCGTGCGCGGCATGACACTGACGCTCAAGACGCGGGAGTACGTGAGCGCGGCGCGATTCATGGGGCAGTCCCCGTGGCGCACCATCTTCAAGCACATCGTGCCGAACATGTCCTCGCTGCTGATCGTGGACGCGACGATCAACGTCGGCAGCGCGGTGCTGCAGGAGTCGGGCCTGAGCTACTTCGGCTTCGGCGTGCAACCGCCGGACGTCTCGCTGGGCACGCTGATCTCGGTCGGCACCGGCTCGGCGTTGACCTTCCCGTGGCTGTTCTACGCGCCCGCGGTGCTGCTGATCATCACCCTGCTGTCGGTCGCCGTGGTCGGCGACGGCCTGCGGGACGCGCTGGACCCGACGGCCTCGCGCGCCCGCCGCCGGGAGAAGCGAAAGGACAAGTTGGCATGAGCACCTCCGAGATCACGCTGGACGAGGGGCTGCTCGACGCCGGCACGGACGCAACCGTGCTGGAGGTCGCCGACCTCGACGTCTCCTTCCCGAGCGAGTCCGGCCGGGTGCACGCGGTGCGCGGCCTGAGCTACCAGGTGGCCCGCGGCGAGGTGCTGGGCATCGTCGGCGAGTCGGGCTCCGGCAAGTCGGTGTCCTCGCTGGCCGTGATGGGCCTGCTGCCCGAACAGGCACGGATCAGCGGTTCCATCCGCTTCCAGGGCCAGCAGCTGCTAGGCCTTTCCGACGTGCAGCTGTCGAAGATCCGGGGCCGCCGGATCTCCATGGTCTTCCAGGACCCGCTGTCCGCGCTGACGCCGGTGTACACCGTCGGCGACCAGATCGCGGAGGCGCTGCTCATCCACGGCCGGGGCAAGGTGAGCAAGCAGGCCGCGGCCAACCGCTCGGTGGAGCTGCTGGACCTGGTCGGCATCCCGAACGCGGTGGCCCGGGCCAAGGCGTTCCCGCACGAGTTCTCCGGCGGCATGCGACAGCGCGCGGTGATCGCCATGGCGATCGCCAACGACCCGGACCTGATCATCGCCGACGAGCCGACCACCGCGCTGGACGTGACCGTGCAGGCGCAGGTGCTCGAGGTGCTCAAGACGGCCAAGGAGGTGACCGGCGCCGGCATCGTGATCATCACCCATGACCTCGGCGTGGTCGCCGGCTTCGCCGACCGGCTGATGGTGATGTACGCCGGCCGGGCGGTGGAGACCGGGCACGTCAACGAGGTCTACCAGCAGCCACGCATGCCGTACACACTCGGCCTGCTGGGCTCGCTGCCCCGGGTGGACGCCGCCGAGAAGCTGCCGCTGGTGCCGATCAAGGGCCAGCCGCCGTCGCTGACGGAGCTGCCGCCGGGCTGTCCGTTCGCGCCGCGCTGTCCGATGGCGGTGGACGACTGCCTCACCGAGGAGCCGGCGCTGTCCGAAGTGGACAGCACGAGCGGCCATCGGGCGGCCTGCATCCGCAGCGCCGAGCTGGCCGCGACCGAGGCCGCCGTGGACGAGATCGAGGGCGTGGACGCCAGCAACGCGGCCGCGATCGAGACGGCCGTCGAGGTGTTCGGCGCGGAGCTGATCGCCGAGCCCAAGGCCGCGCTGCGGCCGCGGGAGGAGCGGCCGACCGTGCTCGGGGTCGAGTCGTTGGTCAAGCACTTCGCGGTGACCAAGGGTGTCGTGCTCAAGCGCAAGGTCGGCACCGTGCACGCGGTGGACGGCGTCAGCTTCGAGGTGCGCGAGCAGGAGACCCTCGGCCTGGTCGGCGAGTCCGGCTGCGGCAAGACCACCACGCTGATGGAGATCCTCGGCCTCTCCCAGCCGACGGGCGGCAACATCTCCGTGCTGGGCAAGGACGTGTCCACTCTGGACGCCAAGGGGCGCAAGGCGATCCGCCGGGACATGCAGGTCGTGTTCCAGGATCCGCTGGCCTCGCTCGATCCCCGCATGCCGGTGGGCGACGTGATCGCGGAACCCATGCAGGTGCACGGTTTCGACTCGGGTCGGATCAACAAGCGCATCCCGGAGCTGTTGGACCTGGTCGGCCTGCGTCCCGAGCACGCCGACCGCTACCCCAACGAGTTCTCCGGCGGCCAGCGGCAGCGCATCGGCATCGCCCGCGCGCTGGCGCTGGAGCCGAAGCTGCTGGTGCTGGACGAGCCGGTGTCCGCGTTGGACGTGTCCATCCAGGCCGGCGTGATCAACCTGCTGGACAAGCTCAAGGCCGAGCTCGGGCTGTCCTACCTGTTCGTGGCCCACGACCTGTCCGTGGTCCGGCACATCGCCGACCGGGTGGCCGTGATGTACCTCGGCAAGATCATCGAGATCGGCGACGTCGACTCGGTGTTCGGCGCGCCGAGCCACCCGTACACCCAGGCCCTGCTGTCCGCGATCCCGATCCCGGACCCGGTCAAGGAGCGGGCGCGCGAGCGCATCATCCTGTCCGGCGACCTGCCCAGCCCGGCGAACCCGCCATCGGGCTGTCGTTTCCGCACCCGTTGCTTCCTGCACGCCACACTGTCCGATTCGGACAAGGCGAAATGCATCGAGGTGGAGCCGCCCCGCGAGTCCCAGGGCGAGGACCACGAGGTGGCCTGTCATTTCGCCCAAATGAAACAGGTGGTCTGATACCAATGAACAAGAAGCTACTGGGGGCGTTGGCCGCGGCGGCGCTGCTCGTCACGGCCTGTGGCGGAGGGAACTCCGGCGGCGGCGGTCTCAAGCCCAACGAGACGATCACCGGTAAGAACGACATCAACGCGCAGCCGGACGACAAGATCAAGCAGGGCGGCGTCCT
>DASWRQ010000116.1:0-6734 GCA_036403095.1 Kutzneria sp.
AAGTAGTTGTCGCTGTAGGCGACGTGCGTGAAAACACCGCCGGGGGCGTACGGATAGTTGGCCTCGATGGTGCGCAGCGCCGATTCCATCCGCGACTGGTCGGCGCGGGACGGGGCCTGCGACAGCGTCGCCGTGAGGAAAACCGTGTGCACCGGCGGCATGCCGATCGGAATGCCGTCGTAGGTGACCGCGGGCGGCATGAACGCACCGAGATCGAACTGGATGTCCGGGAACGACGCCGCCGTGTCGGCCATGGCCAGCCGCTGCGGCACGATCGCGCCGTCCTGGAGCAATGCCAGCGTGCCGAGCGCGCCGGTGAACGCTCCCGCGGTGCGCAGCAGGGAACGCCTCGAGACGGGTTTACCTAGTATGGGCGCCATCGGCGTGGCCTGTGCCGCGGTGCGCGGGTCGGCCATCGGACAACGGGCGGGAGCGATTTCTTCTGGCACGGGAAAACCTCCGTGAAGGAGTGTTAGAACACACTTCCCGAGTGGTGAAACAGGGCGGGAAATTGCACCGCCGAGTCTACGCTCGCGGCAGTTGGCTACAAACGCCCGAAAGGCCCGTAGAATGCGTCCGTTCAGGCTGGCTGCAATTACTTAGGAACGTCGGCACGAATACCTAGGTATGGTGGCCGCTATGCCCGTCACCGCCACCGATCTGGACGCCGCGGCCGCTGCCCTGCTCACCGCGCTCGAACCCGTCGTCGACCTGGACTGGTCCGCCGCGACCGGCACCGGCGATCTGAATGCCTATCGCACGGCCGAGCACATCGCCGATTGCCTGGTCTCCTACGCCGCCCAGCTCACTTCGCGGCAGACCGACGATTGGGTCCGCTTCGAGACCGCGCTGGTGCCCGATGCCACCACGGCTCAGGCCCTGGAGTTCGTCGTCGCCGGCGCGGGCGTGCTCGCGGCCACCGTGCACCGGCTCGGCGAAGAGGTCCGCGGCTGGCATCCCTGGGGCAGTTCCGACCCGGAGGGCTTCGCCGGCATGGGCATCGTCGAGATCCTGGTGCACGGCGAGGACATGTGCCGCGGTCTCGGCGTGCGGCTCGATCCGCCGGCCGACACGTGCGCGCGCGTGTTGAAAAGGATGTTCCCCGGGGTCACTGTGGACGTCGAGCCGTGGACGGCGCTGCTGTGGGCCACCGACCGCGTCGAGTTGCCGGGTCGGCCGAACCAGGCAGGCTGGCGGTGGCGGGGCGCGCCGCCGGGGAATGACCCGGACAGTTCGCCCATGGCTGTCAACTCGTCCACTACGCAGCGTAGAAGACCGCCATGATGGGGAGCGGGGCGAGCAAATCCGGGAGGTACGTCGATGGCGGCAGGTGCGGTCTTCGGGGTCGAGGTCGGCGCCGACTCGGTCCGGGTCGCCGTGCTCGGCGACGAGTTGGCCGTGCTGGACCACGTGCAGCTGCGCTACCCACGGGGCACGCTCGACCCGTACGCCGCGCTGGACGTGGTGTTCGCGGCGATCGATCGCTGCGTGCAGCTGTGCGCGGCCAGACAGCTGCCGGTGTGCGGCATGGCCCTGGCCGGCTCCGGCGACACCCTGGTCGGCCTGGACGAGCTGGACCGCCCGATGACGCCCGTGTTCACCGGCCCGGACCCGCAGACCTCGGCGCTGGCCCGGCGGATCGGGCCGTCGCTGCGGCACGCCACCGGCGCCGCCCCGCACGGCGGGTCGCCGCTGGTCCGGCTGGCCTGGTTCGCCGAGCACGGCCCGGATCTGCTGACCAGGGTCGCCCGTTGGTGTGAACTCAAGGACTTCGTGCTGTCCCGGCTGACGGCCCGCGTGCTGGCCGACACCTCGTGCGCGTCGGCCGGCGGGCTGCTGGCCGTGGCCGAGCCGGAGTGGTCGGCGAAGGCGCTGGAGCTGGCCGGCATCGGCACCGCCCAGCTGCCGCCGCTGGTCGACCCCACCTCGCAGGTGCCGCTGGTCACGGAGGCGGCCCAGCTGCTGGCGCTGCCGGCCTTGCTGCCGCTGGTCGTCGGCGCGGCCGGGCTGCCGCTGGCGGCGCTGGGTATGGGCGTCACGGAGCCCGGCACGGCGGCGCTGTGGCTGGGTTCGCGGCTGGTGCTGGCAGTGTTGAGCCCGAAGCCCGTGGCCGACGACACGCTGTTCACGCAGCGCCTGGCCGACGGCATGTGGGCCGTGGGCGTCGACCTGACCGACGGCCACGCACCGCCGGCCGTGCGCATCGACGGCCTCGGGCGCCTGCTCGTGGCCGCGGGGGAGGCGCTGACCGCCGTCGGCGCCGGGATCGACCGGGTGCGCGTCGACCCGGCCGTGCTGAAGGTGCCGATGGCGGCCGAGGTCGTCGCCGCGGCGCTGGGCGTGCCGGTGGAGATCGCCCCCGACGAGCCGCCGGCCGCGGTCGGGGCCGCCCTGCTCGCGGCCCGCACGCTGGGCCTGGCCGCCGGTATCGCCGAGGCTGCCCGTACCCGGCCCGCGGTGCGCACGGTGGCGCCGGATCCGCGGCTGAGCGCGGCCGACGTGGAGCGGATGAGCGGGTCCAGTCTCTGAACCTTTGGCGAACCGCGAGCATCGACCGTGGCCGGCTTGGCAGTATGGAGGGCGTGCCCACACAGACCACCCCGCCCCGGACGCAGACACGCGCGGAGCGAATCGGCATCGCGCTCACCTCGTGGGCGACCAGGTTGCCGCCGTCGCTACGCTTCATCACGCCCGAGTTCGTGGGGTTCGCGATCCTGGGCACCGCCACGTTCCTGTTCGACATGGCCGTGTTGGCCGCGCTGCTGCACTCGACCTCGCTGCCGTTCCAGGTGTGCGTCGGCGTCGGATATCTCGCCGCGTTCGGCCTGAACTACGTGTTGAACCGGACCATGAACTTTCGTTCGCACGCGCCGGTCGGCGGCCAGCTGCTGCGTTACGCGGTGGTGATGGCGCTCGATTTCGCGTTCACCCTCGAGGTCACGGAGTTGCTGCACCAGGCCGGACTGCCGGCCATGGTCGCGCGGGTCGCCACCGCCTGTTGTGTCGGCCTGTTCACATATGTGGGCGCTCGCTTCTGGGTTTTCCGGAAAGAGCCCGCGCAAGATTGACACAAGTGGTCTGGACCTCTAAGACTGACAATCCCCTGCAAGTTCTCGGTCAGGCACCGCCGCCATCCGAGGAGTGTCATGTCGAAACGAGTGTCCACATCCCTGCTCGTGGTTCTCTCGGTGCTCGCGTCCCTGCTGGTCGTCGGATCCGTCAGCCAGCAGGCGGGTGCGGCCCCGGCCGCGTTCGTCCATCCCGGGGTTCTGGTCAGCCGTGCCCAACTCGACCACATCCGGGCCCAGGTCAACGCCGGCGCGCAGCCGCAGACCTCGGCGTACCAGGCGATGATGCGGGACGGGCTGCTGTCGCAGAGCCGGGCGCCCCACCCGCGTTCGGTCGTGGAGTGCGGGCCGTACTCCAACCCGAACAACGGGTGCACCGACGAGCGCCAGGACGCGCTCGCCGCCTACGGCAACGCACTGGCCTGGTACATCACCCAGGACGCCAAGTACGCCCAGAAGGCCATCTCCCTGATGGACGCCTGGTCCGCGGTGATCACCAACCACACCAACAGCAACGCCCCGCTGCAGACCGGCTGGGCCGGCTCCGCGTGGCCGCGCGCGGCGGAGATCATCCGCTACACCTACAGCGGCGGCTGGGCCAACCTGGGCCGGTTCCAGACCATGCTGCGCAACGTGTACCTGCCGACGCTGCTCAAGGGCAGCAACAGCAACGGCAACTGGGAACTGACCATGATGGAGGCCGCGGTCGGCATCTCGGTCTTCCTGGACGACAAGGTGTCCTACGACAAGGCGATGGCCAAGTACATGCTGCGCGTGCCCGCGTACGTGTACCTGACCACCGACGGCGCCCTGCCCAAGACCGTGCCCGGCGGCCCCAGCGGCAGCGCCGCGATCATCAGCTACTGGCAGGGGCAGAGCACCTTCGTCAACGGCCTCACCCAGGAGACCTGCCGCGACTTCGTGCACACCGGCTACGGCATCGCGTCCATCTCGGACGTCGCCGAGACCTCCCGGATCCAGGGCAATGACCTGTACACCGGGGACATCGGCACCCGCCTGCGCTACGCGCTGGGTTTCCAGGCCCAGTACGAGCTCGGCGCGGCCGTGCCGTCCTGGCTGTGCGGCGGCCACGTCAACAAGGGCCTCGGCCCGGTGACCGAGGTCGGCTACAACGCGCTGGGCAACCGGCTGGGCAACGTCATGGCCAACACCAAGACGCTGGTGCTGAACAACCGTCCCGCCGGGGACAACATCCTGTTCGTCGCGTGGGAGACCCTGACCCACGGCGACCAGCCGAACTAGGCCTTCGGCGTCACGTGAGTGGCTCATTTCGCGCTGGACGCGAAATGAGCCACTCACGTGCGTGCGGACCCTATCGCCCGGCCGATGCTCCGACGCCGGTCGGCGCCGGCGGTGTCGGCGTCGACGGCTTGGTCGGCTTCGTGGGCTTGGTCGGCGATGAGGTGTCGGTTGCGCCGCCCAGGATCGACTGCAACAGCTGCTTGAGCTCGTCCATCAGCTTCTGGATCATCTGCTTGATCGAGTCGAAGATGTCGTCCTTCTGCGCGAACGCGGTCGTGATGTCGGCGGTCTGCTTCTCGGCCGCGGCCAGCGGAGTCGCGGTGTCCGGCGGCACCAACCCCCGATCCAGGTCGCTGTGCACGCTCCGCAGCGCCGGCGCCAGGTCGTTCACGGCGGCCTTGGCCGCGGCGGCGTCATTGGCGCGGACGGCGGCATCCAGCCGATCCCGGATGTTCGTGATCTGCTGTGTCGTGCTGGAGTTCGGCGTGGTCTCGGCGGTGGCGACGGTGAAGCCGATCGCCGCGACGATGGCGCCGGCCAGCACCGCGGCGAGCACGGCGGTGAAATGCTTGAGCACGGTAGACCTCCCAGTGGTTCTTCCCGCTGATTCGGATACCCGCTCTCCGTCCACTTCGGCCGAACACCACCCGATCGGGGAAAACGGCTTGCCCGGCCTGCGAGGCTGGACGGCGTGGCCACTTTCGCAGAGCTCGTCGCCGAGGGCGCGGCCGTGCCGGTCGACGGCTGGGACTTCTCCTGGTTCGAGGGCCGGGCGACCGAGCAGCGCCCGTCCTGGGGCTACGCCAAGCTGATCGCTGCCAGGATGGCCACCGTCCAGTCCGCTTTGGACGTTCAGACCGGCGGCGGCGAGGTGCTCAACACCGTTGCGCGGCTACCCGCTCGAACCGCCGCCACCGAGGGCTGGCCGCCGAGCCTGGCCGTGGCCCGCCGGCTGCTGGAGCCGCGCGGCGTCGAGGTCGTCGAGGCCGGCAATCTCGATCCGCTGCCCTTCGCCGACGGCTCGTTCGAGTTGGTCGTCAGCCGCCATCCCACGCAGGTCGGCTGGCGCGAGATCGCCCGCGTGCTGGCGCCCGGCGGCACCTACCTGTCACAGCAGGTCGGCTCCGGTTCCATGCACGAGGTCTCCGAGGCCATGCTGGGGCCGTTCGAGATGGACCGCTCCCGCGACCCCTCGGTCGCCGCCGACGAAGCCGCCGCGGCCGGGTTGGAGCTCGTCACCCTCAAGTCCGAGACGCTGCGGGCCGAGTTCTTCGACATCGGCGCCGTGGTTCACTTCCTGCGCAAGGTGATCTGGATCGTGCCTGGGTTCACTGTGGACGGGTACCTCCCACAGCTGCGGGCCCTGCACTCGCGCATCGAGTTCGAGGGCCCGTTCGTCGCGCACACCCAGCGCTTCCTGATCGAGGTCCGCAAGCCGTGACCGGTCTGGAGGAGTCTTGCGCGCACTACGAGGCCGTGTTACGCCCGCAGCTGCACGGAATTCCGCACGCGGCCGCCCGTATCGGACGCGGCTCCGAGGTCCTCGGCTTCGACACCGAGCGGTCCCGCGACCACGACTGGGGCCCGTTCGTCCAGATCTTCGTGCCGGATCCTTCGTCGGCGCCGGTCGAGGCGTTCGAGCCGGGAGATTGGTTGCGCGGGCACCTGGGCTTCAACCCCTTGGCCGGCATCACCCTTTTCGACTGGCTCGCCACGCCTGCCCAGAGCCTGGCCGAGGTCACCGCCGGGGCCGTGTTCCATGACGATCTCGGCGACCTCAGCCAGGCTCGAGCCGCGCTGGCCTGGTACCCCGACGAGGTCTGGCGACACCTGTTGGCCTGTCAGTGGAAACGCCTCAGCCAGGAGGAGGCTTTCGTCGGCCGCTGCGGCGAGGTCGGCGACGAGCTCGGCTCCGCCGTCGTCGCCGCGCGCCAGGTCCGCGACATCATGCGCCTGTGCTTCCTGATGTCGCGCCGCTATGCCCCGTACAGCAAGTGGCTCGGCCGCGCTTTCGCCCAGCTTCCTTGCGCCCCAACGCTCACACCCCTGCTCCGGGCCACCCTGGCCGCCACCGACCGGCACACCCGCGAGGACCACCTCGCCGCCGCGTACCGAGCTGTGGCCGTCATGCACAACGACCTCGGTCTCACCGAGCCCGTCGACCCCGCCACCCGGCCGTACCACACCAGGCCCTATCAGGTCCTGCACGCCGAACGCTTCGCCGACGCCCTGTCCGCCACCATCACCGACCCCGAGATCCGCGCGCTTCCCTTGTACGGCAACGCCGACCAGGCCTTCGACAGCACCGATGCCCTGAGGTTCCCCGACAACGCCCGAGCCCTGTACCGAACCTAGCCGTGCCGCCGGCAGGGTTCCTTCGGCGGCTCCGGATCAGGGTCGGTG
>DASWRQ010000117.1:0-56841 GCA_036403095.1 Kutzneria sp.
CATGGCTACAGTTGGAAGAACGCCAGCGGGCAGACCCAGGACCTGCTGACCATCCTCAAGGGATACGGCATCGGCGCCGTCCGGCTGCGCACGTTCGTCAACCCGTCCAGCGAGCCGGGCAACGGCCACTGCAGCATCGCCGAGGTCGCGGCGTTCGCGAAGAAGGTCAAGGACGCCGGCCTGTCCATCATGCTGGACTACATGTTCGGCGACACCTGGAACTCCGTCGGCGTGCAGGACCCGCCCGGGGCCTGGAAGAACATGAGCTACAGTCAGATGCTCTCGGCGATGAGCGGCTACGTCGGCCAGAGCATGAACGTCATGAAGACCAACAACGTGCTGCCCACCTGGGTGCAGATCGGCAACGAGATCAACACCGGCATCTGCCACCCCGTCGGCAGCGTCTCCAACCCGGGCCAGCTGGCGGGCCTGCTCAATGCCGCCTACAACCAGGTCAAGCAGGTGTCGCCGAGCACGACGGTGTGCATCCACCTGGCTCAGCCGCAGAAGTACGACTCGATGCAGACGTTCTTCAGCCGCTACGCCGGCAACGGCGGCAAGTGGGACATGTCGGTGTTCTCCTCCTACGGCAGCGCGAGCCTGGCCGGCGGCATCGTGGGCAACATGAAGAAGATCTCCGACGCCTACCACAAGCCGTTCATGCAGACGGAGTTCGGCGGCCCGGTGAGCAAGGTCTCCGCCACCGAGTCGGCGTTGGTCGCCTACCTCAAGGCGCTCAAGAGCAACGGCGGGCAGGGCCTGTACTACTGGGAGCCGGAGTGCATGTCGCCGTTCACCGGCTACACCATGGGCGCCTGGAACTCCGCCAGCCGTCAGCCCACCGCCATCATGGACGGGTTCAAGCAGGCATGAGCGCACTACGACGCCGTGGTCGCACTCACTCGGTAGGGAGTGTCATGAGAAAGCCCGTGTGGTGGCCCGCCGCCCTCGTCGGCGCGGCGGTGCTCTGCCTCGCCGCCACGGCATTCGCACTGCCGTCCGCCCAGCGCCCCGCCGGCGGGGCGCGCTGGGTGGACACCTGGACCGCGATGCCGCAACTCACGGAACCGGCCAACATGCCGCCGGCTCCGTTCACGCAGCCGAACCTGGTGCTGGCCAACAGCACTGTGCGGCAGACGGTGCACATCTCCACCGGTGGACGGCAGCTGAGGGTGCAGCTGTCCAACGCGTTCGGCGGCGCCGACCTGCCCATCACCGCGGTGTCGGTCGCGCTTCCCGCCGGCGGAAAGGCCGGGGTGAGCGCGATCGCGGCCGGCAGCTCCCGGCAGCTCACCTTCGGCGGCCGGCCGTCGGTGACGATTCCGGTCGGAGCACTGGCGGTCTCGGATCCGGTCGACCTGCCGGTGCCGGCGCAGTCGAATCTCACCGTCACGCTGTACCTGGCCACCGGGCAGGCGTCGAACAGCATCACCTCGCACCCCGGTTCTCGCACAACCTCCTATCTGCTGGCCGGCGATCACCTGAACGACGCCGACCTGTCCGGCGCGACCCCGGTCGACCACTGGTACTTCCTCAGCGCGGTCGAGCTGTCGTCCGGCCGGGACAGCGCCGGCGTCGCGATCGTCGGCGACTCCATCACCGACGGCCGCGGCTCGACGACGAACGGCAACGACCGGTGGCCGGACGCGCTGTCCGCGCGGCTGCCGGCAACCGTCTCGGTGCTCAACCAGGCGGCGGGCGGGAACCGGGTGCTGCACGACGGTCTCGGCCCCAACGCACTCGGCCGGTTCGACCGCGACGTGCTGGCCCAGGACGGGATCAGCTGGGCGATCGTGTTCGAGGGGGTCAACGACATCGGCGGCGCGGCGGCCAATCCGACCGCGCAGAACCAGATCGTGCAGAACCTCGTCTTCGCCTACCAGCAGATGGTCGCACGCGCCCACGCGCACGGCATCAAGGTCTTCGGCGCGACGATCACGCCCTTCGGCGGCAATTCCTATGACGACCCCGACGGTACCCACGAGGCTGCCCGGCAGAGCGTCAACGCCTGGATCCGCACCAGCAACACGTTCGACGCCGTGCTCGACTTCGATCGCGTGGTCCGCGACCCCGCCCACCCGACCCAACTGTTGCCGGCCTACGACACCGGCGATCACCTGCACCTGAACCCGACCGGCTACCGGACGCTCGGACAGTCTGTTCCTGTCTCGCTGTTCCGGTGACCGCCGCACGGAAGGTCGCCGATGTCCACACCGTTCCCCCGACGCAGCTTCCTGGCCGCCGCCACGTCGACGGCGGCGGTCTCCGCGCTCGGCGTCCATGCACCGGCCGCCGCGGCCGCCAGCAAGCCAAGCGCTGACCTGCACTGGCTCGACGGCCCGCCGCCGAGCCCGGCCGGCAGCACCTGGGGCGTGCCCTGGCCCCGCGGTCAGGTGGCCAAGGGCGCAACGTTCGCCCTTGCCACCGCGGAAGGTGAGCCCGTTCCGGTTCAATCGTGGCCGTTGGCCTACTGGCCGGACGGAAGTCTCAAGTGGACGGGCCATGCGACCAGCGCCGAAATGCCGGCCGCCACGGCGTTTCACCTCACCACCGGCAGCCCGACCAACCCCCGGCATCCCGTCGCCGTGGCCCGGTCGGGCGACGAGATCAGGCTGGGCAACGGGATCGTCGACCTCCGTCTGGCGACCCACGGCCCCACACCGATCCGCGCCATCACCCGCGACGGCAAGGTTGTCGGTCATGACGGGCGACTCACGCTGCTGTTGCAGGAACAGCAGGACGACGAGGCCGTCGTCCGGTCGGCCGAGTGGACCGGCTACGTGACCTCGGCGACCATCGAGCAGACCGGCCCGGTGCGGGCCGTCGTGAAGTTGACCGGACGCTACCGACCGCAGGGCGACGTGCGTTCGGTCCTGCCGTGGACGCTGCGGATCTACCTCGGGGCCGGCGACGAGGCGGTCCGCCTGGTCCACCACTTCCTCTGGGACGGCGACGTCAACCGGGACCTCGTGCGGGGGCTCGGGTTGCAGGTGGCGGTGCCGATGTCCGAGGAACCGCACAATCGACACGTCCGCTTCGGCACGGCAGCCGGCGGTGTCTGGGGCGAACCGGTGCGGGTGCTGACCGGGCTTCGGCGCGACCCTGGCTCCGCCGTGCGCGCCGCACAGATCGCCGGAACCACAACTCCGCCCGTCGACCAATGGGGCCAGCAGGTCCGCGACGGGTATCGGCAATTGGCCGTGTGGAACGACTTCACGCTGTTCCAGGAATCCGCGAGCCACTTCTCGGTGTGGAAGCGGACGTCGGCCAAGGCGAGTTGGCTCAAACACGCCGGGCACGGCGACCGCGCCTCCGGGTTCGGCTACGTCGGCAGCACGAGCGGCGGCCTCGGGTTCGGCCTGCGCGACTTCTGGCAGCGTTTCCCCCGCGCGGTGGACGTGCGCGGGGCGGCCGGCGACACCGCCACCGTGACCCTGTGGTCATGGGCGCCGCAGGCCGGCGCGATGGACCTGCGCCCGTACGACACCACAGCGCACGGCCTCGACCTCTCCTACGAGGACGTGCAGCCGGGCTTCGCCACACCGGAAGGCATCGCCCGGTCCACCGAGATGTGGCTGTGGGCGCTGGACGGCACGCCGTCCCGTGACCGCGTGGTGCAGCTCGCCGCCGAGACCAGCGCCCAGATCGTGGCGTCGCCGGCCCGGTACCACGAGGCCGGCGTCTTCGGCCGCTGGAGCCTGCCCGATCGCCGAACCGCGACCCTGGCCACGTACGAGGACGCCATCGACCGGGAGACCGCCTTCTACGCCGGCCAGGTCGACCAGCGCGAGTTCTACGGGTTCTGGCACTACGGCGACGTCATGCACACCTACGACGCCGACCGGCACTGCTGGCGCTACGACGTGGGCGGCTACGCCTGGGACAACGCCGAACTCGGCACCGACGCCGCGTTGTGGTACGCCTTCCTGCGCACCGGGCGGCCCGAGGTGTTCCGGCTGGCCCGGGCGATGACCCAGCACGTCAGCGAGGTCGACACCCACCACAGTGGACGGTTCGCCGGCCTCGGCTCCCGCCATGCCGTGTCGCACTGGGGCGACGGCGCCAAGGAGGCCAGGGTCGGCGAGTCGTTCACCAAGCGGTTCGCCTACTACCTCACCGCCGACGAGCTGCTCGGCGACCTGATCAGGAGCTCGCTGCGGGCCGACGCCACGCTGCGCGCGATCGATCCGCTGCGCGAGGTGCTGCCGCCGCAGACCCAGGCGCCGGCCCGGCTGCGCATCGGACCCGACTGGTACGCGCTGGTCAGCAACTGGCTGACCGAGTGGGAACGCACCGGCGACACCCGGTGGCGGGACCGGATCGTGGCGGGCATGCACGACATCGCCGCGTTCCCCGCCGGACTGTTCACCGGCGAGGCCGGCGGGGCCGTCGGCTTCGACCCCGACACCGGGCGCCTGACGAACCTCGGCCGCGGCGACTTCGTCGGCGGCTACAACCTCTCGATGGCGTTCTGCGGCGAGCAGATCCTGTGGGAGACGCTGGATCTGGTCGACGTGCCCGAGTTCCGGCGCACCCTGCTGGACTTCGCGCGCTACGTGCAGGCGCCGTCGGCGGAGAAGATCGCCCGCTACGGTCGGGACTTCGACCCGCAGGTGTTCAAGACGATCTACTCCCGCGTGACGGCGTGGGCCGGCGAGCAACTGGACGACCCGGCGATCCGGACGCGAGGCTGGCAGCAGTTCACCGCCGACCCGGCCGGTCGGCCGTGGCCGGCGGCGGTCCGGGTCGCCGGCACGGCCGTGCCCGTACCCGTCGACGAGATCCCGGTCCGGGGCACGTCCAACCCCGCCGGCGACTTCGCCACGTTCGCCACCAACGACTTCGCCCAGCGCACCCTCGCCTACATCTCCCTGCTCGCCATCGCCCCGCAGGAAGCGCCGTGATCAGCGCCGGCTGACGCCGCCCGCGGCGTCAGCCGGCACGCCTGCGGGCGGCGGCCGCCATCGCCAGCAGGAGCAAGCCTGGCGCCAGGACCACGAACGCCGGAGCTCGGACGACAATCACAACGAGAACCACCAATGCCAGAGCCACCAGCACACTGCCGCGCCAGTCACGCAGCGGCAGCGGATCGGCGAGCAGCCGGGCCCACGACGCGCCGGGCGCCCACCGGGCCGCACCACGCAGCACCGCAACGGCGACCGCCAGCAGCGCAAGTCCGATCACGGGGCCGAAAGGAACACCACCGAGCAGCGCGACCACATCCACCACACCGACGGCCAGCAGCGCCACGGGCACGAGCAGGGTCACCGGATCACGCAGCGACCGCACAAGCAGGGACACGAAGCGACCCGCCGTGGGAGTCCGGCCGGTGTCGAGAAGGTCGCCCAGTAGCACAGATCCTGCCGCCACCGCGCCGAGCGACGTCACCACCGGCACGGACGCGACGCACACCAGCACGCCGATCAGCCCGACCTCCGCGAACAACCCCAGCGACCGCGTCATCCCTTCAGCCCCGAGGTCGCCGCGCCCTCCACCAACAACCGTTGGAACGCCAGGAAGAACAGCCCGATCGGCACGAGTGCGAGCACCGACATGGCGAACATGGGCCCGTAGGCCGACTGCGTGCTCTGGTCGACGAAGATCTGCAGCGCCAGCGGCAGCGTGAACCGGCTCGGGTCGTTGAGGTAGATGATCTGGCTGAAGAAGTCGTTCCAGGTCCAGATGAACGTGAAGATCGCGGTGGTGACCAGCGCCGGGCGCAGCAGCGGCAGCACCACGTGCCGGAACGTGCCCACCGGCCCGCAGCCGTCCAGGGTGGCCGCCTCGTCGAGCTCTCGCGGCAGGCCCCGGATGAACTGCACCATCAGGAACACGAAAAACGCGTCGGTGGCGAGGAACTTGGGCAGCACCAGCGGCCAGAACGTGTCGACCATGCCCAGCTTCTGGAAGATGACGTACTGCGGGATCAGCACCACGTGCTGCGGCAGCATGATCGTGCCCATCATGAAGCCGAACATCGGCCCCCGACCGCGGAAGTGCAGGCGGGCGAACGCATACGCGGCCAGCGAGCACGAGACCACGTTGCCCAGCACGGCGCCGATCGACACGAGCAGGGAGTTGCCGAGGTAGTGCCACACGCCGAAGCCGCCAACGCCGTCGAACACCTGGGTGTAGTTGCCCGTCGTGGGCGCCTTCGGTAGCAGCGCCAGGCCGGACAGCACCTCCTCGGCCGGCTTGAACGACGTGCTCACCAGCCAGATCACCGGATACAGCAGCGCCAGCAGCACGAGCACGACAAAAACGTGCCATACCAACGGTCTGGTCATCGCTGCTCCCCCGCGTAGAAGACGAAGCCACGCGCGCCCCGGAACAACAGCACGGTGACGCCGGCGACGACGACCAGCAGCACCCAGGCCATCGCCGACGCGTACCCCATCCGGAAGTCGGTGAATCCCCTTTGGTACAGGTAAAGCGTGTAGAGCAGGGTCGAGTCGCTCGGACCGCCGCGTCCGCCGCTGACCACGAAGGCGCCGGTGAACGCCTGGAACGCGTGGATGGTCTCCAGCACCAGGTTGAACAGGATGACCGGCGACAACATGGGCAGCGTGACGCTCACCAGCCGCCGCAACGGCCCCGCGCCGTCGATCGCGGCGGCCTCGTACAGCTCACGGGGAATCTGCTTGAGACCGGCCAGAAAGATGACCATCGGCGCGCCGAACTGCCACGCGGCCAGCGCGACCAGCGCCAACAGGGCGTACTGCGGCTGGTCCACCCAGCCGCCGGTGATGATGCCGACCGCGGCCAGCACCCGGTCGACCGTGCCGCCGCTGGCGAACATCGCGCGCCACACCAGGGCCAGGCTCACGCTCGCGCCGAGCAGCGACGGCGCGTAGAACGCCGACCGGTACAGGCCGCCGCCGCGCCGCGGCCGATTCAGCAGCAGCGCGACGGCCAGCGCGAGAACGAGCTTGAGCGGCACCGAGAACAGCACGTACCGGGCGGTCGTGCCGACCGCCGCCCAGAACCGGTCGTCCTCGGTGAACATGACCCGGTAGTTGTCAAGGCCGATCCACTTCGGCGGGTCGAACAGGTCGTAGTCGGTGAGCGACAGGTAGAGTGAGGCCAGCATCGGGCCGACCGTCAGCAGCGTCGCGCCGATGATCCACGGCGACAGGAACAGGTACGCCGCCCCCTGGTTGCGCCTCACGACAACGAGTGTCCGGCGTTTTGCACCACCCGCTCGGCGGCGTCGGCGGCGCTGATCCGGCCGAAGATGACGTCGTCGTAGGTGCGCTGGAAGTCCCGCTTGATCGCGGCCGAGCCGGTGGGCCAGGCCCCGAACGCCGGCCCCACCTTGTCCCGCTGCGCGGCCTCGTAGTCGCACACGGCCTTGTTCGCGCCGGTGGCCGCGCCGCACACCTGGGCGCGGATGTCCTGGTTGGGCGGCAGGCCGCGGGTGGCGCCGAGGATCCGGCCGGTGGTCGGATCGTTGACGAGGAAGTCGAGCAGCTTGGCCGCCGCGTCCTTGTGGCTGGAGCGCTGCGAGACGGCGAACGACACCGGCGGCATCGCGGCCATGCCGGTGTCCTTGCCGTCGGTCGGCAGCGGCGCGGCGGCCAGCGGCGCGCCGTAGGAGGACAGGTAGCCGGTGAGGCTGGAGTCGTAGTTGATCTCCGACGCGGACTGCTTGCCCACCAACGCCGAGTTCTGGGTGGAACCGTCCATTTTGGTCGTCGCGGTGGCCGGCGTGACGCCCTTGCGGTCACGCAGCGAGCCGGTCAGCGTCCAGAACGTCCGCAGGTCGCTCGCGTCGAAACCGAGCTTGCCGGCGTTGTAGAGCGACTTGCCGTGCTGGTGCAGCCACACCTCGAACCAGTCGATGGCCCAGCCGAAGTCGGTGGTGCCGGCCACCCCGCCGGCGCCGACCTTGGAGATCGCGTCGGTGAACTGCGCCCAGTTCCAGCTCTGGCCCTTGCCGGTCGGCACGGTCACGCCGGCGGCGCTGAACCGGGCCGGGTCGAACACCAGCATCTGCGTCGTCTGACCGGCCGGCACGGCGTACTGGCCGCCGTCGACCTTGCCACCGGCCAGCAGGTTCGCGTCGATCTTGTCGAGGTGCAGCGACATGCCGGTGAGGTCGGCCAGCACGTGCCGGTGCTCGTACTCGCCGACGGTGGCCCGGTCCAGTTGCAGCAGGTCCGGCCCGGCGCCGCCGGCGACCTGGGTGGACAGCTTCTGGAAGTACGCGTCGTAGCCGCTGTACTCGGTCTCGACCTTGATCTCGGGGTGGAGCTTCTCGAACTCCGCGACCGCGGCCTTGGTCGCGGTGGCCCGATCCTCGTTGCCCCACCACACGAAGCGCAGCGTCGTCGGACCGCCCGACTCGCCGCCGCACGCGGTCAGCGTCGTGGCGGCGGCCGCCACGACGGTGGCCACCACCACCGTTCTGGCCCAACACCGGGACAGCCGTTCGAGCATGGCCACACCTCTCGTTGAATCGTTTCAACCTGCCGGAGCGGCCCACTGGGCCGTCGGGGGCCGCGGCGGTCAGCCGGTCGTCAGCTCGGCGATCTGGAGGAATCCGTTGCCGCCACCAGGATGGCTGCTGTCCAGGTCCAGCCGGATCTTCGTGGTCGACACCGGGTCGAAGGCCACCCGCGTCGGTTGGTTCGAGCCGGTGGCCCAGGTGATCTTCGGGTTGGCCACCGGCACGAACGCCCGCCCATCCCACCACGACACCCGGATCGCCGCCGGCAGCGAGTGCACCGCGTCCACCGTGAAGTAGGCGCCGATCTCGCCGACCTGGCGGGCGGCCGACCACGACTCGGAAACCCAGTCGCCGGCGTGGGCCTTGCTGACGGCCGGCAGCAACGCGGTGGCGGCCTTGCTGTAGTAGTTCGACCAGCCGCCGCCGCTGGTGACGCCGTCGAGCATCGCGGCCGGCAGCGTGTTCGGGGCTCCGGAGAAACTGGCGTCCGCACCCGGCTTCGCGGCGACGGCCGGCCCCGCATTCGCCGGCCTCCCGTTCAGCGAGCCGGAGCGCAGGCCCGGCGAGGTCACCGTCAGGCTGAGCGGGCCACGGATCATGGCCAGTGCCTTGCCGTTGAACGCCGCACGCGAAGTGGCGTGGTAGTTCTCGGCGCTCTCCTGCTGGCCGTTGTCGAGGCCGACGAGCTGCCCGCCGGAGGCGTGGAAGGTCAGCTCGTTGTTCGCGCTCGGCACGGTCACGCCGTTCGCGTCCACGACCTCGGCCGTGACGAAGGACAGCGAGCTCCCATGATCCGCGGTCAGCCGGATCGCCGCGGGTGCGCCGGCAGTCCGCAGCTCGTCGCGGGCCACCTCGACCCCGCCGCGCTTGGCCACCGCGACGAGATCGCCGGGCGCGAACGGGACCGTCCACGTGAGGTTGAGCTTGCCGGCGCTGCCGTTCGGGCTGGTGTAGCTGCCGGGATACGGCCCGGCCTTGACGGTCTTGTCGTCGCCGGTGGCCTCGGTCGTCTCCAGGTACTGCCGGCCGTCCGCCGTCGTCTTCTGGTCGAACTTCCGCACACCGAGGGACTTGCCGTTGAGGAACAGCTCCACGGTGTCGGCGTTGCTGTAGGCCCAGACCGTCACCGGCTCCCCCGGCCGGTGGTCGGTCCAGTTCATCGGCGCCAGATGCACCATCGGATCGGCGCTCCACTGGCTGCGGAACAGGTAGTACTGGTCCTTCGGGAAGCCCGCCGTGTCGACCGCGCCGAAGAAGGAGGACTTCACCGGGAACACGTCGTCGAACGGGGTCGGCTCGCCGATGTAGTCGAAGCCCGACCACAGGAACTGGCCGGCGAAGAACGGGCGGTCCCGGTCCTTCTTCAGCGAGTACTGCCCGCTCATCGTCCAGGAGGCCAGGTTGTTGTCGAACGAGGAGGCCGTGCGCCGGCCCGGTGTGTAATTTTCACCGGAGTTGAGCTGGTCCGGGCTGTCGTAGGCGCCGCGGGTGGAGGTCTCCGACGAGGACTCCGACTCGAACAGGAACTTGGTCGGGTACTTGGCGTGCAGCGCGTCCACCGAGGCGGCCGTGTTGTAGTTCAGGCCGATCCCGTCCAGCAGGCGCAGGATCTGGTCCTGGGCCGAGCCGTCCGCCGGCACCGAGCGGTACTTGTCCGAACCCATCACGACCGGCCGGGTCGGGTCGGCGGCGCGGACGTCCGCGATGAGCCGCCGCGCGATCGGCACGCCGATCGTGACCGAGGTGGAGTCGGGAATCTCGTTGCCGACCGACCACATCACCACCGCCGGCGAGTTCTTCGCGGCATTGACCATCTCGGTGACATCGGCGTCGCTGTTGGCGTCGAAGAACCGCCCGTAGTCGTACGGCACCTTGGGGGTGCGCCAGGTGTCGAACGCCTCGTCCATCACGACGATGCCCAGTTCCTCGCACACCTGCAGCATCTGCGGCGATGGCGGGTTGTGGGAGGTGCGCAGCGCGTTCACGCCCATGCTCTTCATGATCTGCATCTGGCGGAGCACCGCGTCGTGGTCGACGGCGGACCCGAGCGCGCCGAGGTCGTGGTGCATGTCGACGCCGTGCAGCTTCATCGCCTTGCCGTTGAGGGAGAACCCGTGGTCCGGGTCGACCACGGCCCACCGCACGCCGAACGTGGTGCTGGTCTGGTCGAGGACCGTTCCGTGCGACGTCAGCACAGTGTCCACTGTGTACAGATAGGGCGTTTCCGTCGACCACAGGTTCGGGTGGTTCAGGCGCAGATCCAATCCCGTGGTGCGCGCTGCCTGGCCCAGCTGGACTTCGGTGCTGCCGCGGGTGACCGCCTTGCCGGCCGCGTCCCGCACGGCGACCGACAATTGGGCCCGCTTGTCGCCGGACTCGCTGACGGCCGTCGTGTCCACGTGCACGGTCGCGAACCCGGACTTGACCGTGGTGGCCAGGTTCGGTGTGGTGACGAAGGTGCCGTGCCGGGTCACGTGCACCGGGTCGGTGACGATGAGGTGCACGTCCCGGTAGATGCCGCTGCCCGAGTACCAGCGGCTGCTGGGCACCTGGTTGCGCACCTTGACGTCGAGCACGTTCGGCGTGCGGCCGTCGGTGTGCGCCAGCGGCGTCAGGTCGAGGTTGAAGCCGGTGTAGCCGTAGGGATGGGCGCCGATCTGCTTGCCGTTGAAGTACACCGACGAGTCCATGTACACGCCGTCGAACTCGATCGACAGTTTCTTGCCGGCGAGCTCGGACGGCAGCGTGAAGGTCCTGCGGTACCAGCCGAGTCCGCCCGGCAGGTAGCCGGTGCCGGCGGTGGTGTTCGGGCCGGCGGTGGGGTCCAGGCCGATGCTCCAGTCGTGCGGCAGGTCCACGGCTCGCCAGGACGGGTCGGTCGCCACCGGCTCGGGCGCGTCCGCCCCGGTGGTGTTCACCAGGGCAAAGCGCCAGCCGTGGTCGAAGTCGACGCTTCGTGGCACGCCCGAGGCCGGCGCGGCCACCACCGGACCGCCCGCCATTGTCAGCACGAGCAGAACCGCCGTGGCAGCACCGAGCAACCGCTTACCCGAAGCGAACATGAGTCCCCGCCCTCCACGACCCGGAACAGCAAGCCATGCTGCCCCTGGCTTCGCGGCACTGTCAACGAGCTGTCGATATTCGACGAAATTCGACAACCAGACCCTCAGGGCGGGCCGCTTACAGCATCGTATGGAAAGCGCTTACCACCAAGTGGTCGCTCTTGAGCCGACCGAGGTAGCTCGGCCTCGGCCCGCCGCCAGGCCGCCATATGGAGAGGAAAGACCGCAGATATGTCCTATGTAGACAGACACGGAACCAGGGATGTCCACGTCCTCGGCGGACCGGTCCGTTGACACCGTTTCGAAAGGGCCCCTACAGTCCGGGACGCAGGGCCCTTTCCCAGACCGAACCAGCGTTGACGCGATTCCGGAGACCACCATGAAACGGATCTCGCTCGTCCTGGCCGCCGTTGCACTGCTGGTGACGGCCCCGTCGGCCCAGGCGTTGGACAACGGGCTCGCGCGAACCCCGCAGATGGGCTTCAACGACTGGAACGCCTACGGCTGCGGCGTTTCCGAGTCACTGATCAAGTCGACGGCGCTGGCCATGCACAACAACGGCATGCAGGCGGCCGGATACCAGTACGTGAACATCGACGACTGCTGGCTGACGCACAACCGCGACGGCAACGGAAATCTGGCGCCGGACCGGAGCAAGTTCCCGGACGGCATCGCCGGCACCGCGAGCTACGTGCACTCCCTCGGCCTCAAGCTCGGCATCTACGAGGACGGCGGCAGCGCCACGTGCGCCGGTTACCCGGGCAGCCTCGGCCACGAACGGCAGGACGCGGCCCTGTTCGCGTCCTGGGGCGTGGACTACCTCAAGTACGACAACTGCAACAACCAGGGCGTGAGCGCGCAGTCCCGCTACACCGCGATGCGCGACGCGCTCGCCGCCACCGGACGGCAGATCCTGTACAGTCTGTGCGACTGGGGCCAGGAGAACGTCTGGACCTGGGGCGCCAAGGTGGGCAACAGCTGGCGCACCACCGGCGACATCTCGCCGAGCTTCGGCTCCATGCTGGGCATCTTCCACGCCAACGTGGGCCTGTCCGGCTACGCGGGCCCCGGCGGCTGGAACGATCCGGACATGCTGGAGGTCGGCAACGGCATGTCGGCCACGGAGGATCGTGCGGAGTTCAGCCTGTGGGCCGAGATGGCGGCGCCGCTGATCGCCGGCACGAACATCGCCGGCGCGAAGTCCAGCACGGTCAGCGTGTTGTCGAACAAGACCGTCATCGCGGTCGACCAGGACCCGCTGGGCAAGCAGGGCCGCATGGTGTCCGCCGCCGGCGGGCACGACGTGCTGGCCAAGCCCCTGGCCAACGGCGACGTGTCCGTGGTGCTGTTCAACGAGACCGGCTCCACCGCCACCATCAGCACCACCGCCGCCGCCATCGGCAAGACCGGCTCCGGCAGCCACGGCCTCACCGACCTGTGGTCGGGCGCGAAGTCCAGCACCACCGGCCAGATCTCCGCCTCGGTGCCGGCCCACGGCGTCGTGATGTACCGGGTGTCCGGCAAGTGACGACCCGGCCCCTGCCCCGGTGGTGCACCGGGCAGGGGCCCGCCCTATCCGAGGTCAGCCGCCCGCCGGGATCCGATAAGTGATCAAGGACCGGGCCGGCACGGTCGCGGCGAACGCCCCGCCACTGATCTTGATGCCGGCCTCGGCGGCCATGCTGTTGCCGGAGTTGGTCAGGTATGGCGTGACGGACCCGGCGGTGATCCCGGTGTTGGCCAACACGTACGACATCGACGCCGCGCTGCTGGCGGTGTTGAGGGCGACGACGACCAGGGAACCGTCGATGTTGCGGAAGGCGGTCAGCCGCAGCGCGCTGTTGCCGCTGGTGGCGTTGATCCGCTGGGCCCCAGGGCGAACGAAGCGGCTGTAGCCGGCTATCGCCCACAGCCGCTTCGAGACGTGGTAGGCGTCGCCGTCGAGTTGGATCAGCGCCCGGGTGGCCCCGGTGGATGCCCCGTACCAGTACAGATATCCGGCGACGCCGCCGGTCGTGAGGGCGGTGTGAACGGCCTGGGCCACGGTGATTCCGCTGGACGCGCTGCCGTCGTCCCAGCTCTCGCTCCAGGTCGAGCCGGTCGGCCCCCACTCCGACATCCAGGTCTTCCTGGTCGTCGGCAGCGGGCCGGTGACGGCGCTGCTGTACGAGTGTCCGGTGTGGACCTTGACCTGGCTGTCGGCCTGTGCGTCGGCGGTTATCGCAGCGGTGTAGTCGCGCTGCTTGCTCCAGCCGGTCGCGTCGCAGCAGGCGAGGTTCAACCCGGCGGCGGACGCGGCCGGACCGACCACCTTGGCGAACTCCGTGGCCTGGGCCGGCGTGAGCCGCATCGACGAGTACGCGGTGGTGTAGTCGGGTTCGTTGGTGAAGCCGAGATCGGTGACCTTGATACCCTCCTGGGTATAGAACTTGGTGTACTGCAGGAGATAATCGGCGTACGCGCGACGCCAGTCGCCGCCGGCGCAGGACGCCCCGGCCAGCCCGCACAGCGTGCCGCCGTTCGACTCGTCGCCGTTGGTCTTCATGTAGCCCGGGGCGCTCCAGGCGTCGGCGTAGAACCGGCTCACGCCACGGGCCTTCGCCTGCTGGGCCAACCAGACCTGTCCCTGGTCGTCGTGGTTCCACACATACTTCGGCGTCGCCGACGGGCCGCCGGGATCGGTCGGCTCGATCGACGAGCCGGCGGTGGAGCCGATGCCCAACCTGAGAATGGACAGTCCCGCACCGGAACTCGGCGACAGCAGCAGGTCGGCGACCTCGCGCTGGTGTTGCGCGGACAGGCCCTGCGACCCGTGCATGACCGCCGACCGGCCGAAGGCCTCCGAGAACCCGAAGCCGTCGATGTGCTGGTGGGTGATCGATCCGTCGATGGTGGCCGTGGCGAACGACGCACCGGGGGCGGCGGTCGCCGTGGCACCCAACGCCACGGCGACCGCGAGCAAGCGGAACAAGGGGACCACGTTGTCTCCTCGAACGGTTGATTACCCGGCCTTCAGGCGTGGCGCTGGATGCCGTGCACGACACTCATCAGATCATCGTTGGCATAAGCGGTCCACTGTGGATTGAGCAGGCCGTAGGTCTCCACGGCGCCACGCGTCCGGTTGTAGCCCGAGGACTGGGTGCCGTTGATCGGCCACCACGCCCAGTCCAGATCGGCCTTCTTCAGGTACTGGGCCATGGCGTACGGGTAGGTCCGGCGGTCCTGCGTGCAGAGCGAGCCGTCGGCGTTGGGCTGGGTGCAGCCGCCCCACTCGCTCACGTACACCGGCGCGCTCCACGGATGTCCCGGCTCGGCGACAGAACCCCAGCGCCGGGTCTCGTCGGCGGCGAAGGCGGCGGCGTCGGTGAGGTGGCTGACCGGGTGGTCCCACGTGTAGTCGTGCACGGCGTAGACCAGCCGGTCGGGCACCGACAGCCGCACCGGATGCGCGGGCACGGCCTTCAGGTCGAGCTGGTAGTTCAGCTCGCCGACGATGACCAGCAGCTTCGGATTGACGGCCAGCACGGCGTTTCCGCCCCGCTCGGCGGCGGCGTGCCAGTCGGTCGCGGCATTGCCGTCGCCCCAGGTCGGCGTGAGCTGCTGGCTCGGGTCGGGCCGGATCTCGTTGCGCAGCTCGGCGGCGACGACCTGCGGGCTGGTGCGGTATCGCTTGGCCATGAACTGCCAGTCGCCCAGCCAGGAGGACTCCGGATACGCCGGCGTGTGCCACAGCCCGTCGCCGTGCGCCTCGTCGCAGCACCAGTCGCCCCGGCTGCGGTGGTTGTCCAGCACGACCATCAGCCCGTGCCGGCCGAGGGAGTCGATCACGGTGTCGAGGATGTCCAGCGCGTGCTTGCCGCGCAGCCTCGGGTTGGCGGTGAGGTAGGTGTCGGCCACGACCGGGTTGCGCTCGACGAGCTCGTTGGACCAGGGCAGCCGCACGGAGTTGAAGCCGCCGTTGCGGATCAGGGTGGCGATCCGGTCCAGCGGCTGACGGTCCAGGCCGCCAACCACGAACTCGCCCGACTCGGCGCCGAACCAGTTCACGCTGGCCAGCTTCACCCGCTGGCCGTGAGCATCCACAATGGACGTTCCGCTGGTGTGCAGGCCCGGGGACGCCGCCGTGGCGGTCGACGGCGCCAGCGGCAGCAGCAGGAACGCCAGGACCAGGATGCGTGACAGTTTCAGGGACACTGCGCACCTCCGAATTCGGGCAGGGAAAGGGTGACGCGATGGCTGTCCGGCCAGAACAGCTGAACCTGGTCCGCCACGACGTGCAACGACGGCGGCGGCGAGCCGCGGCCGAGCACCACCACCGCGGCGAGCACCTCGCCGAAAGGGATCGGGCCTTTGGTGGCCAGCCAGGGAGTTGCCGTCCATCGGCCCAGTGGCGTGACGTCCCGTTCGACGGCCACGCCGCTGCGCTCGAACCCGCGCAGGGGCCGCAGCTCCGAGCGAAGCCGGCCGACGGATGCGCAGGCGGCCGAACCACTGGCCGTCAACGGTTGGTCGTTGCCCGACAGCGGCCAGCCGCCCACCCGGACGGCACGCCAGCGCTCGTCCGGCTCCGCAGCGTCCACTCGGCACAACCGGATCTCCGTGCCCCCGCGCAGCACGGAAGCCACGGTGAGCACGGGGCCCGGGGTGACCGGTCCGTTGCGGCCCGAGCCGTGATCGGGAGAGCGGTCATCGATGTCGACCCACCGCACCGGCCCGGTCGATGCCGCCAGCAGAATGCCGCCCGGCCGCTCCTCCGCGTACAGGGTGCGGAAACCGGCACGGTGGCTGGCGCGACCGGCGGCGTCGATGACCGCCACGGTGTTGTCCAGCGGCCGGGCCCAGCCCGACGACGGCGGCATCGTGACCGTGGAGTAGCCGAGGCGGGCGTACAGCGGCGAGTCCGAGCGCTGATCGCCGGGCAGCGCGTGGTCGGTGCCGTGGTTGAGCACCATGGCGAAGCCGTCGGCCCGCCGGGCGGAGACCAGCCAACCCGGCGCGGTCACCGCCCGCTCCTGGTTGCCGACCTCGGCCGGCAGCGGCCGCTCCGGCGCCGTCCACACCGCGTGGCCGGCGGGCAGCACCAGCCCGAGCATGCCCTTGCACGCCCAATACGGTGAGCCGGGGCCGGAGTACGCCTGCCGGATCGCCGGCCACTCCCCCTGCCAGCCAAGGCTCAGGATGCCGTCGGGCCCGATCGCCCCGTTGGTGACGAAGTACTTGGCCATGCTCGTGGTCACGCGGCGGATGAGCCCCGGCTCGAGCCCGCCGCAGCCGGTCAACGCGGCAACCCAGAACGGCGCCGCGGCGGCGAACCGGTACGTGAGGCTGCGGCCCTGCATGAGGGGCGCACCGTCGGCGCCGACCAGCCGCACCGCGTCGTCCAGGTACCGGGTCAGGTCGGCGGCCCATTCGGCGCGCACCCCGGGCGAGACCAGCGAGCCGGTGACGTCGAACAAATGGGTCCACAGCAGCGGATAGAGGTGCAAGGCCCAGCCGACGTAGTGGTCGTAGGCCCGTTCGGGCCCGTCGCTCAGCCAGCCGTCCGACCGGCGCATCCCCGCGTGCACCGCGAGATCCGACTCGATGTCCGCGGCCGACCACGGGCCGCCCACTTCACGTAGGAAGGACTCGACGACGATGCGGAACCACACCCAGTTGATCGGCGGATACGGCTGTCCGATCACGCCGGCCAGCCAGTCGACCACGCGCTCCTGGACGCCGGCGGACAGTCGGTCCCACAGCCAGGGGCGGGTCAGCTGCAGGATCAGGGCGATGGACGCGGCCTCGACCTTCGCCTGGTCGAGTTGGTCGGGACGCGGCCACGCCTCCGGCGAGGACGGATCGGTGCCCGCAGCGAGGCCGATGGCGTACCGCTCCAGCCAGCCGTCGACGTCGACGCCGCCGTTGCCGGCGACGAGGAAACCTGCCAGTAGGAACGTGCGGGCGAAGCCCTCCAACCCGTCGGAGGCCGCGCCGTTCCGGCTGTTCGGCCCCGGGAGATCCACCCGTGCGCCCAGCGGTGACCGATACGGCTCCAGCGCCACCAGCATCCGCCGCGCCAGGGCGACCCAGTGGTCCCGGGTCCAGGCCGTCATGCCTGCACCCGCAGCGATGCCCGGGTCACGGGGGCCAGCGGCGGCCGGCCGGCGGCGTAGTTCTCCAACTCCGCCAACGCCGACGCGGCCATCAGCCGCGTCTCCGCGCCCAGTGAGCCCGCCACGTGCGGGGTCAGCACCACATTGGGCAGGTCGTAGAGCGGCGAGTCGCCGGGCAGCGGCTCGGGATCGGTGACGTCGAGGATCGCGTGCAGGCCGTCGAGGCAGGCCCGTTCCAGGGCCGCGGTGTCGACCAAGCCGCCCCGTGCGGTGTTGACCAGCGTGGCATTGGGCGGCAGCGCGGCCAGTTCGGCGGCGCCGATGAGGTGCCGGGTCTCGGGCAGCAGCGGTGCGTGCAGGCTCAGCACGTCCGCACGGGGCAGCGCATCGGCCATGGCGACCAGCCGGCCGCCGGCGGCCGCCACCTCGGCCGGGTCGACGACCGGATCCACCACCAGCACGTCGCACAGGTCCCGGAGCAGCCGCGCCACCCGGCGGCCGACGCGGGAGAATCCCACGATCACGACCGTCCGGTTCACTCCGGACAGTTCGCCGCGATGTTCGCGGTAACTCCAGTCCGTGCGGCACGTCCGCGCGTCGGCCGCCAGAAAGGGCGCCTTCTTGAAGGCCCAGAGAACGGCGGCGAGGGTGAACCGGGCCACCGGCTCCGCGTTGGCGTCCGCCGCCGTCGTGACGCGGATGCCCCGATCGAAGACAGCGTCGCCGACGTGGCCGCGCACGGTGCCGGCGGCGTGCAGCACCGCTCGCAGCTTCGGCGCGGCGCGCAGCACCTCCTCGTCCAGCGGCGGACAGCCCCACGAGGTGATCAGCACCTCCACTTCGGACAGTCGTGACCGCGCCCGCCGGGACGACAGCTCGTCGACCCAGATCGGCTCACGCAGCGACGCAACCGCTTGAAGGCGGGCCATCTCCTCGGGGCCGAACTGCGTCGACAGCGTGTCCGGGCCCATGACCAGCAACGTCTCCGGCGTCATTTGACCGCCCCGGTGGCGAGGCCGGACCGCCATTGCCGTTGCAGCACGATGAAGGCGAGGATCAGCGGCACGACCGCCAGCAGCGACCCGGTGATGACCAGCGGCGTGTACTGCGGGAACTGGGTGACGCGGGTGCTCCACTGGAACAGGCCGAGGCTCATCGGGAACAGCGTGGGATCGGTGAGCATCACCAACGGCAGGAAGACGTTGTTCCAGATCCCGACGAACTGGAACAGCAGGACGGTCACCACGCCGGGGCGCATCATCGGCAGCGCGACGGTGAAGAACGTGCGCAGCTCCCCCGCGCCGTCCATGCGCGAGGCCTCCAGCACCTCGCCCGGAACCGCCGCGTCGGCGTACACGCGGGCCAGGTACACACCGAACGGGTTGGTGAGCAACGGCAGGAACACCGCCCAGAACGTGTCCACCACGTGCAGCTGCGCCGCCAGCAGGTACAGCGGCAGGGCCAGCGCCGTGGTCGGCACCAGCACGCCGGTCAGTGTGAGCGCGAACAACAGTCGCCGGCCCGGGAAGCTCAGCTTGGCGATCGCGTACCCCGCGGCCGTGCAGATCAGCGAGCCGAGCACCGCGCCGAGGCCGGCGTAGAGCAGCGAATTCCAAATCCAGGACAGGAAAACGCCGCCGTCCTGCTCGAACAGCTGGCTCAGGTTGGCGCCGAGGTTCCAGTTGCCGAACGCGAACGCGCTCGTGGTGGAGAAGTCGCCGAGCGACTTGGTGGCCGAGGTGACCAGCCACACCAACGGCAGCACGCTGTACAGGGCCGACAGCAGCAGAACGAGGTGCACCACCGCCTTTCTCATCGGTACCTCCGGGTGGACAGGCGCATCACGAGCGCGGACAGCACCGCCGACACCACCGCGAGCAGCACGGAGGCGGCCGCGGCCCGGCCGTAGTCGTTGGTGATGAAGGCCGATTCGTACATGTACAGGCTCGGGGTCCAGGTGCTGGTCACGGCCCCGGTGAAACTGCGCAGCACCAGCGGCTCGGTGAACAGCTGCAGCGAGCCGATGACGGTGAACACCAGCGCCACGAACACCGTCGGCCGGATCAGCGGGATCTTGATCGTCAAGGCCGCGCGCACCGGACCGGCGCCGTCGGCCCGTGCGGCCTCCAGGATCTCCTTGGGCACGGCCCGCAGCGCCGTGTAGAAGATCACGACGTTGTAGCCGACCCACTGCCAGGTGGCGATGTTCACCACCGCGGGCAGGATTCCCCGCCCGCTCATCGGGTCGAAGTGCAGCAGCGAGGCCACCGGCCCGATGCCCGGGCTGTACAGGTACGCCCAGATCAGGCCGCCGATCACCACCGGCACCGCGTACGGCAGGAACAGCGCCAGCGTCCACATCTGCCGCAGCCGGACGACCGCGGAGTCCAGCAGCAGCGCCAGCACCATCGCCAGGATCAACATCACCGGCACCTGTATGAGGGCGTATGACGCGACGGTCAGCACGCTCTGCCCGAACGCCCGGTCGACCAACACCGTCAGGTAGTTGCCGAGGCCGATGAACACCTGGCGGGGGCCCTCGAATCCCAGGCCGGACAACCGGTCCGTGAACAGGCTCAGGTACACCGTGTACAGCACCGGCACGAGCACGGTGAGCACGAGCAGCACCGTGAACGGCAACGCCAGCGCGAAACCCGCGCCACGGCGACGTCTCACCGCGATCCTCCTTCCACAACGGACAGTCCGCGGCCACGCATGTCGGCCACGGCCCGGGTCTGCACCGCCCGCACCGCGTCCGGCATCGTGGTGTGCCCGGACCGCACGTCGCTGAAGGTGTCCGCCACCACCGAGAACGAGCCCAACGCGGTCGGTCCCCACGTCCAGTCCGGCACCCGGCGGGCCGCCTCGTCGAGCACCTGGTACACCGGCGGCCCGAGGAAGAACCGGCCCTTGTAGACGTCGCGCGCGACCGCCCGGCTGGCATTGAAGGCGGGAAAAGGGGCGGTGAAGGTGGAACCGACGCGCACCACGGCCGGGTCGGTGCTGAGCCACCGCAGGAAGGTCAGCGCGGCCCCCGCGACCCGGCTCTGCTTGGAGATCGCGAACGCGCTGCCGCCCTGCATGCCGTTGGCCGGTCGCCCGTCCCAGGTCGGCATCGTCGCGACCGCCCACCGTCCGGTGTCGTTCGGCACCGACTTCGCGAACGTGCCCACGTTCCAGGAGGCCCCGAGCAGACCCCAGAGACGTCCGTTGTGGATTGACGCGATCCAGCCCTGGTCGCCGGTCGGGCTGGTGGCGACCAGGTCGTCGGTGATGAGCCCCTGCCACTGCTCGGCGGTGCGCGCGGTGCCGGGGCCGCTGATGTCCACCGCCCAGGCGTCGTGATCGATCCGCCACCAGGGATCGCCGGCCTGCCAGCACATGCCGGCGAAGAACGAGCCGTCGTTGAGCGGGAACGTGGTGATCCGGGCGGCCGGGTCGGCGGCCCGCACGGCCGCGGCGGCCGCGCGGAAGTCCTGCCAGGTGGCGGGAACGGGGATGCCGTGCGCGTCGAAGAGGTCCTTGCGGTAGTAGAACACCATCGGCGCCACGTCCATCGGGACCGCCCAGGTTCGGCCGTCCGGCCGAACCGCGCGCCAGGCGGCCGGCGTGTAGCCGGGTCCGAGGTCCGCGACATCGTCGGTGATCTCCCGGAACCCGCCGCTGAGCAGCAGCTGCGGCAGCGCCTGGTACTCCGCGTGCATGATGTCGGGCGCGTTGTTGGCCTTGATGGCGTTGATCTCCTGGGCGTACCCGCCCTTGAGACCGCTGCTGATCACGCTCAGCTCGACGTGCACGTGGCGCTGCGCCGCGTTGAAGGCGGCGATGTACTTGTCCATGCCGGTCAGCCAGGACCAGATCCGGACGACGGTGCGGCCGTCGGCCGCGGCCGAGGTCGCACAGCCGCCCAACAGCCCGTCCGCCAGCAGCCCGCCGGCCGCCAGCGCGGCCCCGGCCCGCAGCGCCGTTCGGCGCGACAGCACCGCTTTTCCACCCATCGTCGGGTCCATGGGGAGCAACCCTCAGCTGTAGGATGCTCAACGTCAATCGATTCGATCCTTTTCGATCAGAAGCGAACAGGAACGATAGTGATAGCGTTAACAGTCTCGGAGCTGCCGGCACTTCTGGTCCAGGCCCGCGGCCGGATCGGCATCCCGGACGTGACCGACCGCGCCGTGTGGGACGGCGTGGACCCGGACACGCGCCGGCGGCTGCTCGCGGCCGCCGAGCGGGAACTGGCGACGCCTCCCCCGGTGCTGACCGCCACGGCCTGGGCGCGGGCGTTTCGTGACGGCGTGCGGACGGAGTACGAGGATGCCGCCCGACGACTCCGAGAGCGCGTGGGGGTGTTGGTGCTGGGCGTAGTCCTCACCGGTGAGGCAGAACCGTTCCTCGACGCGGCGATCGACGACATGGTTGCGCTGACGGAGGCGAGCACGTGGTGCTGGGCGCCGCACGACCGGTTCACCGCCGCGCGTGGGGAAGTTCTGCCCGATCCGGACGATCCGTTCCTGGACCTGGGCACCGCGGAGGTGGCCTCGTTGCTGGCCTGGGCCGACCACGTGATCGGACCGCTGCTGGACGTCCGGATGCCGGGGCTGCGGCGGCGCTTCCGGCGGGAGGTGGACAACCGCGTATTCGATCCTTTCGAACGAATTCGGGACTGGCACTGGATCGGGCTCGACGGCGACGCGCACAACTGGAACCCGTGGATCCACGGCGCCGTCCTGGTCGCGGCACTGCTGCTGTGCGAGGACCCGGCCCGCCAAGCACGTCTGGTGCAGTTCGTCCGCGAGGGCCTCGACCACTTCATCGCCGTGCTGCCCGACGACGGCGGCATCGACGAAGGCGTGGCCTACTGGTGGCAGGGCGCCTGTCGGCTCCTCGAAGCCCTCGACCTGCTGGCCGCGGTCGGCGGGCCGGCACTCGACGAGCGTGACCGGCCGGTGTTCGCCGAGCTGATCCGGTTCCCGCACCGGATGCACCTCGGCGACGACTGGCACGTCAACGCCGGCGATTCGCCGGCCCGGCTGCCCGCCGCCCAGCCGTGGCACGTGCTGTACCGGTGGGGCGAACGGTTCGGCGACCGGGAAGTCCAGGCGTACGCGCTGGCCAACGGCCACACCGTGCACCCGGTGGCCGGGCTCGGCCGGGCGCTCGATGCCCTGGCCCATCCCCTGCCGCAGTGTCCACAAGGGACGTGGCACGCGCCGCACGTGTGGCTGCCGAGGGTTCAGGTGTTGGTCGCACGGGAATCGGCGCTCACGCTAGCGGTGAAGGCCGGGCATAACGGCGAGCGGCACAACCACCTCGACGTCGGCTCGTACTGGGTGGCCTTGCACGGCCGGCCGGTGGTCGTCGACATCGGACAGCCGACCTACACGGCCGACAGCTTCGGGCCGGACCGCTATGCCGCCTGGCCGTTGCAGAGCGCCTGGCACAACGTGCCGGAGCCGGGAGCGGCCCAGCAGCCCGGCATCACCTTCGCGGCGACCGACGTTCGTGTCGAGCTGACGACAGAAACCTCCACGCTACACGCCGAGCTGGCGGCCGCCTATCCGCCCGGTGCCGTGGGGAGTTGGCGGCGCACTGCGCGGCTGGTCCGGGGGCCGCGTCCGTGGGTCGAAGTCGTGGATTCGTGGTCCGCCGCGCGGGATGTGGTGCTGCTACGACATGTTCTCGCCGGAAACGTGGAGCTGGCCGAGCGTGCGGCGATCATCACGCTGGACTGCGGGCGACGGCTGCGGATGACCTGGAACGCTCAAGCCGAGGTCTCCCTGGAGCGGCAGGAGATCACCGATCCGCTGCTGCGCGCCAGTTGGGGCGGCGAGCTGACCCGGCTCACCTTGCGCGTCGCGGCGACCACCGGCTCGGTCACGACACGTTGGGAGGCCACGTAATGAAGCTGGCTTCGGAACGCCAGGAGATCATCCTGGCTACCGTGCGCGCTCAGGGCACCGTGCGACTGACGGAGCTGGTGGACAAACTCGGCGTCACGCCGGTCACCGTGCGCCGCGATGTCACCATCCTGGCCGACCGCGGGCTGATCGTCCGGGTGCACGGCGGCATCCGCCTGCCGCACCGCGGTCTGCCGGAGGGCGCCGCCCCGGCGGCACGCTCCCTGTTCGGCCGGATCAGTGGCGGCGAGATCGGCATGGTGGTCCCGTCGGTCGAGTACTACTGGCCGCCGGTGATCCGGGGCGCCCAGTCCGCGGTGACGGCCGCCGGCGGCCGGTTGGTGTTGCGCGCCTCCACGTACGATCCGGCCGAGGACCGCCGACAGGTCACCAAGTTGCTCGACCGCGGCATGCAGTGCCTGCTCGTCGCGCCGAGCACCGAAGGCAGTCGCGGCCTGGATCTGCTGCGCTGGCTGGGGTCCCTGACAATTTCGGTGGTCCTGGTGGAACGGGTGCCACCGCCTGAGCTCCCGATGCTCGCGCTGGACGCGGCGTACACCGCCCACTCGCTCGGCGCCGGCATCGCGGTCCGGCACCTGGTGACGTTGGGCCACAAGCGCATCGGGCTCGTCACGTCCCGGTCCAGCCCGACGAGCCGGGCCCTGCGGCGGGGCTGGACGGAGGCGGTGTCCGCGCTCAAGCTGTCCGAGGTGATCACCGGGGAGGTCCCCGCCTACGGCCTGCCCGGTTGGGCCCGGGCGTACGACGAAGTGCTGCGCCAATGCCGCGAGCGCGAGGTCCACGCGCTGATCGTGCACGCCGACCGGGAAGCCATCGGATTCCTGGAACGCGCCCAGGAGCTGGGCATGGACGTGCCGGGCGAACTCGCCGTCGTCACCTATGACGACGAGGTGGCCGCCGCGTCCGACCCGCCGCTCACCGCCGTGTGCCCACAGAAGTACCGCCTCGGGACGCTGGCCGCCGAGCTCGCGCTCAGCCGGCTGGCCGACGGCGCCGAGCGGCCGGTGCACCGGGTGGAGCTGTGGCCCAACCTGGTCGTCCGCGAGTCCTGCGGCACCCCGGCGAGGTAGCGATGCCCCTTGCCTTCTCCACGCTCGGTGTGCCGGGGATGCCCCTGCCGGAGGTCGCCGGGCTGGCCGCCGACACCGGGTACCAGGGCGTCGAACTGCGTTGCGCTCCAGGCGAACCCGTGGCCGAACTGCCGCCATCGGAGGTACGCGCTACGCTCGCCGACCACGGCGTGGTCCCTCTCGCGCTCGCCGGCTACGTGGAGATCGCCGCACCCGGCCCCGACGGGCCGGTGCTGGACGAGATCGCGCGCCAGGTCGATCTCGCCGCCGCCATCGGGGCGCCGTACATCAGGCTGTTCCCCGGCGGCACGGCCGGCGACGACGCACGGGCCGTCGCACGCCTGGCCGTGGCCGGTCCGCGGGCCGCGGGCAGCGGCGTGCACCTGCTGGTCGAGACCCACGACTCCCACCCCAGGGGCACCGACATCGCTAGAATGCTGCACGGCCCCGGCGTCGGTGCCGTCTGGGACCTCATGCACACCTGGCTCGCCGGCGAATCACCCGCCGAGTCGGCGCAAGCGCTGCGCCCCTGGCCGGGATACGTTCAGGTGAAAGACATTGCCGGCCCGGCGGACCGGACTCCTTTGCCACTGGGCCAAGGCGTGCTGCCGCTGGCGGACTGCCTTGCGCAGCTCGCCCAGGACACCTGGGTGTCATGGGAGTACGAATGGCTGTGGCACCAACATGCGCCGGCGCTACCGGGGCTGTTGGCCGAGGGCCGACATGTGATCGCCGCGCGCCGGCCGACCGGTCCGCTGTAGGGGCTCGGCCTGGCAGCACGCCCGCCAAAAGATCCCCACACTCAGCCGGCGGCGACAAGGGATGCGCCTCAGAATTCCCGAGTGGACGGTCGTGGGTGGTTCCCTCACGAAGTAGGGAAGCACCCACGCCGGCCTCAGTTGGAGCCGCGGGGCAGCACCTCGGGCAGGACGGTGTTCAGGGCCCGCCAGTCCGTGGACACCACGCTCGCATGCGCCGCCGCCAGCTGCGCCACGCGCGCCTGCGCCTGAGCGACCGTCGGAGCGGTGCCGTCGATGGCCGGCGACACGCTCTGCGCGTCGGTCATCACGAGCAGGAAGTGGTTGATGTCGTACCAGGACGTGTCGATTCCGTTGACGTAGGCGGACGCATCCCCGTCGAACACCACGAACCACGGGCGGATCGAGGTTTCCGAGTACCGGGTGCGCGGATCGCCGGCGGTCGCGCCGAGCACGCCGGGGAAGATCTCGGCGCTGCCGATGTTGCCGGCCGCGGCGAGGTCCCTGAGGTGCTCGGCGTACTCGACATCGGTCCACAGGTGGTCGAAGGGGTTCTTCTCCTCGAACGTGCCGGGGATCGCCTCGACGACGACCTTGCCCGCCAACGAGTCCCGGCTCGGCCAGTGGCCCGCCTTCGCCGCGGTGTCCAGATCGGGGCTGCCGCCGAGCAGGTCCGCCGGCCGGAAGACCGCGTCGCCCAGGTGGGTTTTGACGGAGCTGTCCAGTGCGCTCGGTCCCAGGCCGATCGAGTTGTCGAAGCCGTTCTTCAGCTCCAGCTTGACCATGATCGGGCCGTGGCCCGGGTGCGCGCCGAGCCAGATCCGGATGTCGTCGAGGCAGCTGTCCAGGTTCTGGCTGCGGTTTCCGGTGTAGAGGTCGGACGCGGTGTTCGCCTGCACACAGTTGTTGTCGCTGCCCAACGGGTTGCCGTGGCTGACGTTCCACTTGTGCGTGACCACGTTGACCCAGGTGTCGAGCTCGATCATGGCCGCGCCGGCGTCCAGCGCCTGCGCGAGATAGGTGTAGGCGGCCTTGTCATAGGTGTTGTGGATGCCGACGGTGGTGGCCTGGGCCAGCGACAAGGACCCGGCGCCGGCGGCGCCGGCCGGCGCCGCGGCGCCCACCATGATGATCGCCGCGAGCAGACTTGCGCGGTGGAAGGACATCTCGCCTCCTGACTGGGCCCGCTGTGCGGGCCGACCGCGCAGGATCTTGCCCGGAGTCGATCACGGCGCGGTGTCGTAACGCCCAAGAATCCGCCGCTTCCATCGAATCCACATCGAATTCGATCGAATCGACAATGCTCGCCTTCGTTGACGATCTCCGTCGGGGCACTGCCGGTGGCGGATCCGGTCCGCCACCGGTCGCGGGTCACGGGATTCGGCGGCTCTCGGGCGGGCCGAGATAGCTCGGCCGCAGGCCACCGGTGTCCACCACGAGCTTCTGCAGCACGACCGTGGGGTCGACCATCCAGAACTTCAACACATGCGCCCCCGGACCGGCGATCGTGTGCCTGGTGGCGGTGAGGTTGACGTTGTCGGAGATGGTCCACTCCCATTGCCGGTTCATGGCGGTGGAGTCGGCACCGGTCGCCTTGATGATGTCGACCGCCTGCGGCTGCGCGGCGTCGAAGGCCACCGCGTAGCGCAGCCCGGACGACGCGAGCACGTTGCTGCGCGGCGACAGGAAGGCCCACACCGTAACGGTTCCCGCGGTGAACAGCGTCATCCGGTACTCCAACCGCGGGCCCTGCCCCACCGGCTGGCTCGATGCGTTGACGGGGAAGGGTTTCATCCCCGCCCCGGTGCGGCCGAGGTCCGGAATGCGCCGCCAGGACACTGTCGGCATGCCCACGTTGGCGGTGAAGTGCTCGGCCTCCATGGACACGTAGCCGTTGGCCTCGACAAAACCGTTGCCCCAGGCCGAAGGCAGCGACCGGTTGGCCACCACGGCCTGGACGGTCACGCTTCGGCCGGCGCCGCTGACGACGATCGGAACGTGCGTGGTTCCCTTCGGCGCCTTGGACCAGTCGACCTTCAGCGTCGCGCGCGCCTGCTTGTCGACCCGGCCCCGCGCCGGCTGCACCACCAGCCACGGCACGCCGGGTGTGATCGTGTAGTCGAAGGAGACCCGGCCGCGGTTGAACACGTCGACGTACTGCGCCGGTTGTGCCTGGAACGGGCTGAACTCGGGCAGCACCGCGCTGGTCTGCTCGGCCGGCCACCAGCGGTCGGAACCGTCGATGGCCACGCCGAGCTCGGCGCCGTCGACCGGCGTGACTCGCTGGACGGCGGGAAAGATCACGTCGGCGATGGCGGCGTTGTTCAGCTGTGGCTGCTGCCAGGACGCGTCCTTGCCATAGCGGGCGACGTCCCCGTAGTCGATGTGCGGCTGCGTCTGGAAACCACGCCACTTGCCCCCGGCGATCTTGGTGTTGAACCGGTCGGCCAACGCGAGGTCGTCGGCGAAACGGGCCTCGGCGGTGGCGGCCAGGTCGTTGGCCGCGGACCGGCCCTGCGCGGCGTACAGGATGTTGGTGAATTCCGCCTGCCGCAACGCATACAGGTTCGCGCTGGCCTTGACCTCGTAGAGCACCAACTCGAAGTAGGCGTCCTGGCAGCTCGCGGGCAGCTGGCCCGAGATCTTCTCGGCGCGGTCGGCCAGCTGCCGCCACTGCTCGGTGACCCGGTCCAGCTCCTGGTAGTCGACGAGGCTGAACGGGCTCGCCTGGTCGTCGTAGCCGATCGCGTTCCGGTCGGTGGCCGGATCCGAGCCCGGCACAATGCTGATCTTCCGGTTCAACAGCTCCGGCTTGCGCCGCGACTGGAGGACCCCGTAGGTGTGCAGGACTCCGGCGATCGCGGCTGCGTTCCGCTCGCCGAAGCTCTGCCGGGCGTACTGCTGCTCCCAGGCCGGCAACTGCTCCACCGGGAACGGGTTCCAGGCGTAGTCGAGAAAGAACTGCAGCGGCAGCTCGTTGCCCTTCAGGTCGCCGACATTGGCCACCCACAGCCGATCGACGCCGTACTCGGCGGCCTGGTTGAGCTGCTCCCAGGTGTTGGCGATCAGACTGGAGTCCACCCACTTGTAGCAGCGGGCGGCGCCGACGTAGTCGAAGTGGTAGTACAGGCCGTAACCGCCGGCGCGCCGGGGCAGCGTCGGGTCGGGCAGCTTGCAGATGTTCCCCCAGTTGTCGTCGGGGAACACCACCGTCACGTCGTCCGGCGGCCGCAGCCCCTGCTGCCAGTACCGCAGGACCTCCTTGTACAGCGTCCACACCTGCGGCGTGGTCGCCGGATCCTTGCCGGTCTCGTGCGCGAGTATCGCGCGCTGGGCGGCGATGATCTCCTGCATCAGCTCCTTGTTGTCGCCGTCCGGCAGTGCGGTGTCGCCGTTGCCGCGCATCCCGACGGTCACGACGCCTTCGATGTTGTCCTGGACCATGCGGCGGATGCCGTCGGTCCAGTACGCCTTCAGCGCGTCCGGGTTGCGGCGGTAGCTCCACTCGCCGGTGCCGCCGTACGGGTCGTGGCCGGGCTTTACGATGGTGCCGTCCGCGTCACGCACGGCGGCCACGGCGTGCCGGTTCCACTCCTCGATGCCCCGCAACATCGGCGCCTCGTGCGATGTGCCCATGACAATGCCGTACCGAGTTGCGGTCGCATGGTTCTGTGGGTCGTCCTCGGCGAAGGCACGGCCCCACACCGCCGGCCACAGGTAGTTCGCCCGCAGCCGCAGCATGAGCTCGAAGACCTTCTCGTAGAACTTGTGGTTGAAGCCGTCGGCGTGGCCCGACGCCAGCCCGGGACCGAAGAAGGCCGGCGCCCACGTGCCCAGCGCCGGGTTCTCGTCGTTGATGAACAGTCCCCGGTACTTCACGACGGGCGTGCCGAGGCTGTGCGGGCCGGGCGCCACGTGCAGCTCGTCCTGGTGGGCCACCGGGACGTCGTCCCACCAGTGCCAGGGCGAGACGCCGAGCTGGCGGGAGAGGTCGTAGGCGCCGAAGATGGTGCCCCGCTGGTCGCTGCCGGTGATCACCAGGGCTCGCGCGACGCCGGAGCGGGGGTCGGACACGACCTCGGTGTGCGAGGTCTCCCACTTGCCGACGACCCCGGTCACGTCGAGGCGGCCGGCGGAGATGAGGTCCCGCACCAGCGGGCTGCGGTCGATCGAGCCGATCAGCACCAGCTGCGCGGCCTGGGGTATCTCGTCGATGTGCAGGGCGGGCCGGATCCCACTGACCCGTTCGATATCCGCCTGAAGGTCACCGGCGACGCGGATCACGCCGGGATGATCGCTGCCGCTGACCACCAGTGCGGCGGCCTTCTTTCCCGTCACCAGGGGAAAGCTGTCAGCGCCGGCCCGGTCGGCCACGTAAGCCGGCGCCGCGAACGCCGTGCCGGCCCGCGCCGTCGCCGCCCCCGCGGCAAGGACACCGAGCAGGCGCAGGAAGTTCCGCCTGGCCATCCCGTCGGACGCGAAGCCTGCCGTCATGCGACGACCTCCTGACACCAGCGCGAATACTCACGAGCAGTCCTGAGTGGACTGATCGGTAATCGAGGATATCCCGCCTTTGTCGGCCGGCAAACCACCGTCCGGGCTACCACAACGAGAACGGAAATCCCGCGCGCCCATCGAAATTCGTCGAAAACGTCGCCGTTCGAAGACTTCGACTGGGAATCCGGGCTCGACTCCGTCGAAACATTTCGGCCATGGGTGTTGACGGCCTTTCGGGCGAGTCGCGGCCCTATCGGTCTCCGCGATAACCGGGTGAGGCCAGGAGGTGCACGGGGACGCCGCCCCGAGCGGACCCCAGGTTGGTCAGCGTCACGTTCTCCAGTCCGTTGCCGGCACCGCCGTCGCTGGTCACCGCGATGGCCAGGGTGTTGCGGCCGCGCGGGTCGAGTATCCCGGCGGGCAGCACGAAGGTGTGCTGCGGCCCGACATCCGCGATGTACTGCCCGAGATTCCAGCCGTTGAGGAAGATCAACGCCCGGTAGTGGCCGCCGGAGCGCGGCTTGGCCGGGTCGCCGATGGTCAACCCGACGGACGTGTCCTGACCGGACGGGACGCGGAGGTCGAACGTGGTGCGGTACCAGGTGGTTCCCGGGGCGGCGGTGGCGGCGGGCAGCGTGGCGGTCGTCCAGTCACGGTCCGGGAAGCCCGGCAGGTGCCAGCCGTCGCGCTCGCCGGCGAGGCCGCCGTTGTTCAGTGGGCCGCGCACGGGATCGGGGCTGCCGCCTTGTATCCGCCATGACACTCCGTCCAGTGACGTGGAGATCAGGCCGCGGCCCTCCTTGTGCGCGTCGTTGACGCCGCCGTCCTCGTTGTGGCCGTCGTTGCGGACCATTACCGACAGCACGTGCTGGCCGTCTCCGCGCAACGCCGCGGGCACGGTGAACACAGCGCTGCCGGTGGTCGGCGGTGACGCGACGGCGCTGGGCAGGACGTTCTCGCCGAGATACTGTCCGTCGAGCCAGGCCTGCGCCATGCCGGCTCCTCCCCCGCCGTACCGCAGGGTGAGCTGTGCCGACAGGACGCCCTGGTAGCGACCTCGGTACCAGACGTCGCCGGCGGAGAAGCCGTAGTCGTCCGCGGTGAGGACGGGCTGCCCGGCCGGCGGCTTGGTGGTGCTGTTCGTCGTGGTCTTGTCCGCGACCCGCCAACTCGAGTCGTCGAAGTCGGCCGCCGCCTCCGGCGAGCCCGGCGCAGTGCGCCAGCCGGTCAGCGCCGGCAGCCGCGGGTCGACCGGTCCGCGCAGTTGCCACGCGGCCTGGAGGCTGCCCGACCGGGTGCGTGTCGCCGGCACGACGGCGCCGTTCCAGGTCAGCAAGGGTCCACGAGCGCCCCAGACTTCGAGGTCGCTGGGCCGCTTGGTGTCCCCGGTCAACGCGGTGACGCCGAGCGCCGTCCTGGCCGTGCGCACCAGGTCCGGCCCGCGCACGAGCAGCGGACCGGAATTCGCGTCCACGCGCCAGAAGGTGTCCGCGGTCGGGTCGTCAGCCAGCAGCAGCGTGACGTCAGGACGGCCGCCACCGCTGATCCGGACGCGCGCCAGCCCGTCGTGCCGGTAGTTCAGCCGCAGGTCGCCACCGGACCAGTTGGTCGTGACGTCACCGGCCAGCACGTCCACGCGAGGCCTTGTGGCGTAACGCAGAACCGTCTCACCGTCCTCGCCGGGCCGGCCGTGCAGCAGCACCGCGCCGTCGACGGCGGCCATGACCTCCGACGTCGAGTACACCAGGTGCTGGCCGGCCAGGTCGAGATCGGCGACGAGCATCTTGGCGTCCTGCCCGTTCACCCGCAACACGCCCGACTGCGGAACAGTGTAGGAACCGTCCGGTGTGGACAGTGGAAAGGTGAAGCTGTCATCCGTGATCGCGTTGGACGGCGCGTGCATGGGCACGTAGAGCTGCGTGTGCGTGGTCGGGTTGACGTTGTGGTAGACCTTCACGGCGGTCGAGGACGGCGTCACGGCCGATCCTTTGTCCATCATGGACAGTTGTGGGACCGAGGCGATGAAGTAGCCCAGCTCCTTCATGGTGAGCGCCTTCGGCCGCAGCTGACGGCCCTCGTCGATGGCCGCGCCGTAGTCGTAGGAGGTGTAGACCACCGGCGCCGGCAGCCAGCCCCACGAGGAGCCGCCGAACGTCATGTAGAAGTTCTGGATCGTCAGGCCGTTGGCCAGATTGGCGCCGTAGAACACCCGCTCGTAGCCCGGTCCCTCCCGCACCGCGGTGCACGGATACGTTCCGTTGCTGCCCCAGTAGTCGAACCAGCCGCCGCCGAACTCCGCGGCGAAGCCGGGAGTGTTCGGCGACGCGCTCGCGCCGCCCTTCGCGCCGCCGGGACCGTACAGTCCCCAGTCCGGCGCGGCATTGGGGCTCCCCGGGGTGGCGTCGGTGTGGCAGGCGCCGCCGGGATAGCCGTCGAAGGCGTACAGGTCGACCTTGCCCGGCACGGTGCCCGGCACATCCGAGCTCGGGGGAACCCAGATTCCGTTGCGGCCCTTGTCGTTGTGGAAGACCGGCACGTCGATGCCGTCGGCGTGGACCTTGTCGTACAGGTGGGCCACGTAGTTCTGCTGGCTCACGCCGGTCGCGGCCAGCTCGTTCTCGACCTGGTACAGGACCACCGAGCCGCGGCCGTCGGTGTACTGGTGGCGGGCGATGATCCGGTCGATCTGGGTCAGCCACTCGTCGGCCGCCGCCAGATAGTCCGGCGCGTCGCTGCGGGCGCGCCCGGCCTGGGTGGTCAGCCAGCCGGGAAATCCGCCGCCCGTCGCCTCGGCGTTGATGTACGGGCCGGGCCGCGCGATCACGTACAGCCCGGCCTGGGCGGCGAGATCGAGCACGCGGTCCATGTCCCGCACGCCGGTGAAGTCGTACACGCCCGGCGCCGGCGAGTGGTAGCCCCAGTCGAAATAGATCGACACCGCGTTGTAGCCGGTGGCCTTCATCTTCTGCAAAACGTCCAGCCACAGGTCCGGGCTCGGCAGCCGGAACGGGTGGAACTCGCCGGACCACAGGACCTGGCGCCGCCCGTCCAGGGTCAGCGAGTACCGGTCGAAGGCGATCTGGTGCCGGGCAACGGGTTCGGCCGCGACCGGCGCGGCGCACAGCCCGGCGGCCACCGCCACCGCGAACACCAGGGCCAGAAACCGCATGAAGGCGCCCCTCTCGGATCAGGTGCGATTGCGTCCCACGTAGACGTTGCGGGCACGGAAGTGGGTGGAAGCTGTCGGGCCGGGCCGCCCGGACGCTCCTTCCATCTGCAGGTCGATGATCAACCACATCGGCCGGCCGGCGAAGTTCGCGCCGCGGTGCACGCCGACCCAGGTGCCGTCGAGGTAGTAGTGGATGTCCACGTCGGTCGCGCCGACCTTGGTGATCCACGCCCGGTAGCCGTGCCAGCCGTCCGGGTTCCGGACGGCCACGACCGTGTTGGACGCGGCGCCGGCGGCGTCCCGGTACGTGGTGAACCAGTTCCTGGTGTCGCCCCTGAATTCCAGGATGTCGCACTCCGGCGGCAGGCTCGCGTCCCCGCTCAGCCAGCACGCCGGCCACGCGCCTCGCCCCGCCGGCGCCCGGAACTCGCCCCTGACCTCCCAGTCGGGATGCCCGTCGGTGACCACGATCGGTTCCCTGGCGTGGATCGCGCCGGAACGGTAGCGGATCGGGCTGTGCGGGGCATGGGCACTGCGGCGTTCCCCCGCCGGTTCCCGCGTGGCCTTGAGCGCCAGCACACCGTCGGGCTCCAGGAACACGTGCTCACGGTCGGCCGCGGTGTTCACCTGTGCGCTGCCATTGTGGTCGGAACCCCATGGATAGCCGTAGTTCCACGCCGCTTCGAGGGCGCCGTAACCGGTGAAGGTGTCTTCCAGCACGCTCTCCCACACCGGCAGCGGCGATGCGGCCGCGCCGACCACGCGCGAGACGCCGGTGGTCAGCGATCTTCTCCGGGCTCGGATCATCTCCCACCTCCTGCACGCTCGGCCGCCGAGGGACAGGCGTTCTTGTGACGACGGATTCGGGCGATCGTTCGAGCCGCTCGCAGATGACTGCCCACGGCGAATGTTATCGCTAACATTGATCGCTCACGTAGCGTAGTGCCACGGCGGCTCCAGTCGCAACTACTCGCCGTGAGCGCGCGGCGGGGCGCGGTCGACATCGGATCGGCCGGCCTGGGTGTTCGATCCGTTCGACGAAACTTCCCCGTGGACTGTGACCGTCCCTACGGCTGATCGGGCCCGTGCGGTCGTTCGCGCAGCGCCGGGCCGATCCAGCGCTCGACGAGAGCCCGCAGCCGGTCGTCGGTGAGGGCCGGCGTCGAGGGGTACCGCAGGAAGGACAGGAACAGTCGCATCAGGATCTCGGCGAGCCCCTGGAGGTCCTCGTCGGTGGTGACGCCGACGGCGGACCAGTCGACCGGGACGTTGCGGAGGATCCGGGCGCCGAGGGAGAAGGACAACGCGGAGGCGACCTCGGCGGTGAAGAAGTCGGCCTCGCCGGCCCGTAGCAGCAGACCGAGGTAGGGCTCGTCGGGGACCGTCCGGACGGCGAACACCACCGATTCCACCGCGACCTCGGCGGCGCTGCCGAACGACGCCAGGTGGCGTTCCATCCGGCCGGCGAACTCCTCGGCGCCCGCGACCGCGACGGCGCCGAGAATGTCGGCCAGGCGCGGGAAGTAGCGGTAGACGGTCTGTCGTGTCACCCCGGCCTCGGCGGCGACGTCGGAGAGGCTGGTCTTGGCCAGCCCGACACGGTCGATGCACGCCGTCGCCGCCTCGACGATCCGCCGGCGTGCCTCGTCCTCGGTGCCGGGCGGGTTGCCCTGCCATCCGTGGTACCCCATGCCCTTCATCTTCCCCGAACCGCACGGCTCAGGCGGCGGCAGGTGCCGTGCGGCGCGCGAAATCCGTCCGATGGAGCGCGGCCAGCACCAGACCGGCGCCGAGGAAGCAGGCCAGCGCGTAAGGACCGCTTCCGATCGGCGTGCCGGTGCGGGTGATGCCGTCCTCCGCCCCGAGGTACGCCGGCAGTGCGCCGATCCAGAACACCGCCATCCCAGCCAGGTACATGACCGGATAGCACCGGACGAAGGCGGACAACGGCTCGTCCGGCCCACGCTCCCCGGACCTCAGGTGCGAGACGACGATACACGCGCCGACCAACCAGACCAGGGCCAACTCGATGCCGAGGACCCAGGCCTGCGCGACGGTGTCGGGTTGGTCGCCGCCGAACAGGGCCGACGGGATGCCGGCGATCGCCATGGTCACTGGCGTGAGCACACCGGCCGCGACGGTGCGCAGCACCAGCGACCAGCCGCGTCGCGGGCCGCCGTCCGGGGCCGGGCTGCCGGCCAGGCGCACGACCAGGTAGGTCAGGCCGGCCATCGAGACGGAGGCGAACAGCAGCATGCTGCTCATCGGCACCGACGCCAGCGCGGGGTGGTTGACGATGTGGTTGTCCCCGTTCCAGGCCCACCACTTCAGCTGCGGCCCGACCTGGTCGAAGACCTCGTAGAACACCTGACAGGCGAAGGCGACGGCCACCGACCCGACCAGCGCGCCGCGGCGCCGGAAGATGCCGAGCGACCGCACGAGCTCGTAGGCGACCTGGCTGATCACCGGGTAGAACGCGATGATGTAGAGCGGCAACCGGTCCCACATGAACTGCACGGTGAACTCGTTGTGGGCGAAGATGAAACCGTACTGCCGGTCGAGACCGAACCATTCCGGGAAGTACAGCGGCGGCTCGACCACGAAGAGGTAGACCAGCGAGGCGAACCACAGCGCCAGGTTGACCGGATCGCCCGCACGGTGACGGCGCAGAGCATGCGCCAACGCGAAAACGGCGCCGCCGACGATGAGCAGCTCGAGCAGCGGCATCGTCCAGTTGGCGAGCTGCCAGGGGAAACGGACCGAGACCACCGGAGCGACATCATGGCAGTCGAAGCCGAGGCCGCGGGTGACGGCCTCGGCCTCCGGTCCGCACCCGCCACTCATCGCGCGACCGTCGCGGCGCCGTCGTGCGGCGAGTAGTCCGTGGCCGGCGGATCGGCCCGTGGATCGAACCCGAAGGGCACGCGGTGCAAGCCCAACGCCGCACGGAGGCGATAACGCACCAGGCCCGCGATGACGCGAGGATTGCTCATCATGTCGCCCAGCGACTCGTCCATGTTGAACACCTTGGCGAAATGCTCGTCCACCACCGCGTCCTCGCGGGCGGCGCCGACGATGAGGCTGAACGCCGGGCCGGACACCGCCGCGACGATGCGGCGTCGCCATTCGGGCAGCTTCTCGGTGCCGACCGCGCAGGCATAGCCCTGGTCTCGGGCCATCGCCAGGCGCCACGGCACGTCGAGCAGCTTTCGCTGCGCCGCAAGGAATCGCGCGTAGAAGCCGGCGTCAAGACGGGATGCCCGGGAGAGGTGCTCGCGCAGCAGCAGTGCCGAGCCGGAGGCGGAACTGATGCCCTGGGCGTAGAACGGGTTGAACGCGCAGATCGAGTCGCCGATGGACACCAGGCCCGCCGGCGGGGTGCGCATGCGGTCGTAGCGTCGCCACTTGTTGCCGGTCGACCGGGTCAGGTGCACCTCCGACGTGGGGGCGCAGCGGTCCATCGCGGCCGCGAACAACGGCGTCCGCACCCGACGGGCCGACTCGACGAACGTGTCGGTGGTGCGGGGCATCTCGATCCCCCACGAGCCCATGCACGCGATGACGCGGTTGCCCTCGATCGGGAAGAAGTTCACCAGGAACTCGTGCTCGTCGGGATGCTGGCCCTTGTCCAGGGTCGGCATGATCACCAGATGCCGCCACCACCAGGACGGGGGCCGCTCCGCTGGTGCGGGCAGGTCGTACCAGCGCGAGGTGTAGGTGACCTTGGCGTCCAGGGTCCGCACCTCGGGCTCCGGCCAACCCGCCGCCGCCAACCAGCTGCCGACCGGTGAGCCGCGGCCCATCGCGTCCACCACGAAGTCGGCGTCGACCTGCTCGCCGCCGGCGATGGTTGCGCCGGTGACCGTCCCGTCGCGGGTTCCGCCGTCCCGCGTGGTCAGGCCGGTCACCGTCACGCCCTCGCGGACGATGACGTTGGCCAGGCCCCACACCTTGTCCCGCAGCACGCGCTCGATGAGGATGCGGGAGCCGTAGACCATGGTCATCGAGCTGCGCTTGCGGGCCGACCAGCCCTCCCGGTCGAGGTAGGCGGCGTCCATGGACGGCATCAGGTGCAGGCCGCCGGCGGCGATGAGATCGTCCTCGAAACCGGGGAACAGCGCCCCGATCGCGCGGCGGCCCGAGTTCAGCAGGAAATGCGGGTGCTTGCTCTGCGGCACGCCCCGCCGATGCTCGGCGTCGGCCGGCAGCTCGTCGCGTTCCAGCACCAGGACCTGGTCGAAGTACGGCGCGAGCGCGCCCGCGGCGCAGAGGCCGGCGGCACTGCCACCGAGGATGACGGCGGTCCTGCCGAGCTTCACCCGGACCAACTCCTCACGTCATTCATACACATCGGCATCGAATGTATGAATGACGTGAGGTGCGTGTCAAGGAGCCAACCGGGCTGACGGACAGTGATCAACTTCGTGTCGTACTCGGAAGGCGGCCCTCGGCCGGAACCGCGGGACTCAGTCGTCGTCGACCAGGACGGCAAAGGCGCGTTCGACCTTTCCGGCCGGCGGGATCACCAATGGTCGCTCGAACGCGAGGGCGACGCCGACAGCTGGATACTCGGCCATCCGCACGAACCAACGGTCGTCGCGGGCCAGGCCACTGAAGGTCAGCCGGTATCGACCGCCCCGCGTCGTGCCGGAGACGCTGAGCTCCGGCCACCGCGATCCGTTGATCTCACGTTCGGAGCGCAGCGGTCCGGCGGTGAGCCTCGCATCGGTGGTCGGCGGCAGCCGCCAGAAAAAGCCGCCGTAGCCGGCGCCCTCGCCGCGCCCGTTGACGGCGGGACTGCGCAGTGCGACGGCGGCCTGTCCCGGATTGGTCAGGCTGCTGCGAATGGTGAGCCGCCAACCATGGCTGGTCTGCTCGGCCCGCACTTCGCGCCGTTCGTCGAGCAACACGTTGCCGTGCGGGCCTTTCCACAGCAGATCGTGGGTCAGCGCGTCGACTGTCTCGGCCTGGCGGCGAACGTGCTCGATCCGGCCGTGGTCGGGCCGCCACACGTAGCCCTGCCCGTGCACATAGGTCCGCCCGCCCCACAGGTTGGCGCCGGCCACGTCCGGCATGGCCAGGCTGAGGCCCAAATGCCAAGGGTGGTCGGCAGGCAGCATGTCGGTGACGACGACGCCGGCAGTGGTGCGTATCGGATGCAGGTACGGCCGGGGCGCCAGGGTCGATTCGACGCGGGGCTCGATCTCGTACTCGGCCACGGCCGCGCCGCCGACACGGAGCACGACGGGCGTCATCGCGCGGTCACCCGCAACCGGGGTTCGCCGTGCGCATCCCCGGCGGGATGCCCGATCAGCGCGATGAAGTCCAGGGTCCGGACCAGCACACCGTCGTCGGTTCGGCCGGCGGACACGGGAATCGGTCCGGGCACGGTCACCTCATCGGCCGGTCCGTAGCACACGACGAACACCGCGAGGTCGCTCGGCGCGTCGGCGATCCGGTCCACGAGCACGAGGTTGGTCTGGGCGACGCGCTGCCAGCCGATGTCCGGATCGCCGTATCCCCGGGGATCGTCGGCCAGGTCGAAAGCCACCCGCTCCTGGGTGAGCCCGATGGTCTGCGGGCTGTTGAAGTGGGCCCGGCCGGCCGGCGGATTCTCCACCCGCAGCGGGGCGCCGGCGACGATGGCCAGGCCGCCGGCGACCAGCGCGCCGCTGGTGGTCAGGACCTCGCCGGACCGGGCGAGGTCGAACGGCACACCGCCGGGTTCCGACACCTCGACGATCTTGCGCTGCCGGTCGCCGTCCGCTGTCGCGTACGGCAGACCGGCCAGGAATTCCACCGCAGCATCGGCGGGCACTGCCGCCGTGTCCATGATGGTCACCACATGCAGCCTGACGCCGTCGGACACGTACAGCTGTTGCACGGCCACCATGGCCTGCTCCCTGGTAACCACGGCCTTCGTCACCAGCTTGGCTCCCAGCCCACCACCGGCTTGCTCACGAGTGCGCATCGGACCAAGTGGGCGGGTGAGCAGCACGCGCTTGCCGTCCGGATACCGGACGAGCGGCCCGACGCCATGTTGGTGGTCCACAATGGACTCGATGAGCACGGTGTCGCCCGCGTCGATCAGGTAGGGTGTCAGCCGGGCGGTGAGCGAGACCGAGGTCCGGCCCTTGCGCAGCGAATACGGTGTGTGCACCACGGCGTCTGGCGGGCCGTGATGCCACTCGTGGTCGTCCAGCCAGAACCACACCGTCGCGAAGGCGAAGTGCCCACTCGGGCCACCGGACGTGGCGGCACAGTAGTACGAGACCCGGCGATCGCCGAGATAACGGCCGATGTCGGCGCCGATCCTGGTGCTGAACAGCCGCAGCCCGAGCATGCCCTCGCACCCGCAATGCTGCTCGCTGTACCGGGGTCCGCCGAAGTCGAAGCCACGGCTGGACAATCGGCACTCCAGGTGCCGCGCGATCTCGTCGCCGTCGTCGAGGAAGCACCGCGCGCCGCTGACCTGGAACGCCCGGGCGAGGAACGTCAACGAGATCGGCAGATAGTTCTGGTCGTGCCCGGCGCCGTGCTCGGCCGGCAGCCGCAGGCCGCGGTCGAGCAGGCGAGCCGGACGAATCTTATCGTGGTACAACGCCATGGCCTCGGCGACGACCCGCTTGCCCTCCTCGGCCCGGAACAGCGCCCGCAAGCGCCGGCCGAGCGACAAGCCCGCCACCACCGCGCCGATGGCCTGGTTTGACGCCTGCTGCGGGTTGAACAGGCTCGCCTCGGTCAGCCATCGCCAGTGTCCGACGGCCACGTCGGTCAGCTCGGCGTACTGCCGGTCGGTCAGCAGCCCCCGCCCGAGATCCAGCACGTTGACGGCATGCAGCAGACCCCACACCGTGCTGGGCCAGTCGCCGAACGGATGTTCCCCGAGCCCCGGCAGGTAGCGCACATAGGGCAGGCCGCTGTCCCGCACCCGCAGGAACATCTCGCCCGGGTTGTCCGCGCGGAACACCCTGTGCGCCAAGGAGAAGTCCACGCCACGGCGGACGGCGTCGACCAGCTCCGAGTCTCGGCGGTCGCCTCGGTGCCAGGCCAGGCAGAGCAGCGACACCACACCGAGGGTCATGTCGCCGATGTCGTCGTCGGCGGCCGGATCTTCCAGGTTCCCGTCGGGTCGCTGGCCGGCGATCGCGGCCGCGACGGCGTCGCCGAGCACCACGCGCAGACTGTCGGGATCGCCGGGCAGGTCGTGCAGACTCGCGTGCTGGCTCGGCAGGTGCACTGGGATCATGAGCACTCCTCGACGGCCCAGGGCAGGCCGAGTTCGGAAAACAGCACGCCGAGCTCGCCGGCGGCGATGACGGTGTTCTCGATGCCGGGAATGGTGCGCCCGGTCGGCGTGATCCGTTGGTAGCGCGACGGAATCGGCCTGGCGGCGGGGCCGGCGACGACGGCGGCCAGCACGGCCGTGAACGATCTCGTGTGGCGCAGCGGGCTGCGCAGCACGTCGGAGGCCGGGTCCTCGGCCAGGTTCGCGATCAGATCGTCGATGAGGGCGATCCGGTCGCCCGCCAGTTCCTCGATCCGACCGCCGATCTCGATCCGCGCCCGATCCTCGGTGTACCAGATGGTCGCCTCACCCGTGTCGCCGAAAACCCGCACGTACGGCTCGAACTCGCGCTCCGCGCACAGGGTCACCGCCGCGGTGATCGGCGCGCCGCCGGCCGGTTCGATCCGCGCGCTCATCGTGTCGTCACCTTCGATCGGATACGCGTGGTACGGCTGCGAGCGGACCCGAACCGGCTCCGTGGCGGCGGCACCGGCCAGTTGCAGGGCCAGGGCGACACCGTGCGCGAACGGATTGGTCAGCGCCCCGTCGGCCACCACCACGCCGTCGACCGAGCGCCGGCCTGCCCAGGAGGACCGTTCGTAGTAGTCCGTGCCCCGACTCCAGCAGCCGACCACACTCACCCGCCGCAGCTCGCCGAACTCGCCCGATCGGTTGCGGCGGGCCACTTCCCGCACCACGGACGAACCGAGCGCCTGAAATCCCACCTGGCAGTGCCGACGCGTTCGCTCGGCGATGGCGACCAGGCGGTCGTGGTCGGCGAGGCCGGTCACCGCGGGCTTCTCCAGCAGCACGTGCGCGCCGAGCAGCATGGCCCGTTCGGCGAGTTCCGCGTGCGTCTGGACGGGCGAGGAGATGACCGCGATGTCCGGCCGCAGCCGTTCGAGCAGCCGCGACGCGTCCGTGTCGAACATCCGGCCGGCGATCAGCTCTTGTTCCGGGCCAACGGGTTCGCGCACATCGGCCACGCCGCACAGGTCGAGCAGCCCGGCCCGATCGCGGTCCAGCAGGCCGTCGAGATGAACGCGTCCATGCCCGTGCATACCGACCAGGGCCACCCGGGGAACGGACACCTCAGCCCACCGCCAACCGCTCGGCCAACCGCACCGCGCCGGCCACCGGATCAACCGTCAGCCGGTGCACGGTGCTCGCCGGCACGGCCCTCCCGAGTTTGCGGGCGAATGTGTCGAACAGACTGGGCTGGTTGAGGATGACGCCGCCCGCGACCACGATGTCGGCCACGTCGACATCCCGGACGGCAATGCCCGTCACGAGGCCGGCGAGCGCGTCGGCCGCGTCGTCGACGACAGCGCGCGCGAGTGCGGAACCACCTTGCAGCGCCTCGAAAACCAGCTCGGCGCGCCGGCCCCAGGTGGCCGCCCCGGCTTCATCGGCCATCGCCTCCGGCAGGTCCGCCACCTCGGCCACCCCGTAGGAGCGGATCAGCATCGTCGTGAGCAGGTCCGGCGGCTCGCCCCGGTCCCGTGCGATCATGCTGGCGCGCACCGACTCCCGCAGCAGCCCCGGCGCACTGCCCTCGTCCCCGAGCAGCCACCCCCAGCCACCCATGAACACCGGCTCGCCTCGGCTGTCCCGGCCGACGGCGACGGAGCCGGTGCCGGCCACCACACCGACCCCGGCATCGAGGCCGCACGCCGGCACCAGCAGCTCGGCGTCGTTACGCACCAGGCACTTCGCACCGGGCAGGCGACGAGCCAGCTCGAATGCGACGGCCTCGCACGCCCGGGCGCTGTCACAACCGTGGGCGCCTACGGCGACGGCCTCCACGGTGGCGTCGGGCAGGCTCATGGCGATCAGGTCGGTGAGGAACGCAGCAGCCGACGCAACGTCGGCCGGCCGCCAGCCCCTGCTCGATACGATGCGGTCGGCCGCCACCCGGCCGCCACGGGCGGCACGCAGGTGCGTCTTGGTGCCGCCGACATCGATCCCGACCCGAACGCCGGAAAGCGGTTCCGGCACGCGGGTTCCTTTCCGGAAGTGTGCAGGCAGGGCGCGGCGCGTGGGTACCGCGTTGTCTTCTGATGTGTGCTCGTGTTCATGGTGAACACGGGAAGCGGCTGGGACCCGCTTTGTTCGTTAAGCAGTCAACTAACCAATGCGGCCCGCTGTCAAGGGGTACGGTGAAATCCGTCATCGGTCGACACGACCACGAAGGCAGGTGTTGGCGAAGTGCCCCTGTCTGCCAGTGCCCAGGCGGTTTTCGCCGCTCTCGCCGCGCGGGCGAGCGCCACGCGCCCACAATTGGCCGCCGACTGCGGACTGTCGAAGCCAACGGTTTCCGCGGCGGTGTCCGAATTGGAGGAGATCGAATTAATCGAACGCAATGGCGCGGCCCACGGGTCAATTGGCCGGTCGGCCGCGCTGTATCGACTCGGTCCGGCCGCCGGCTACGCGCTGGCCGTGGACCGAGGCTCCACTCAGGTCTCGTTCCGGGCCGTCGCCCTGGACGGGCGACCGCTCGACGAAGGTCACACCGACACCCCGCCGCAGGCGCGCTCGATGATCCGAGCCACGCTGCGAAGACGCACCCGCAGCGGCCCGCTGCGCGCGGTGGTGGTAGCGGTGCCCGATGTGGTCACGCCGACCGGGCGTGTCGGCGACCCGGTCGTCGACAGCCGGGTGCGGGCCGCCGTCGAGGGCCTCGGACTGCCCAAGGGCGCGGTGGTGTCGACCGAGAACAACGTGAACTGCGCGGCCATCGCGGAGCTGCGCGATGGCGCGGCCGGCGGCCGGGACACGTTCGTCTACCTCCAGGTCGGTGTCGGCATCGGCGCCGGGGTCGTGGTCAACGGGCAACTCCTGCACGGCGCGAACGGGGCCGCGGGCGAGCTCGCGCGGCTGGCGTACCCGTGGACCGACGATCGAGCCGCCGGCCACGAGGCCTTGGAAGGCCGGCTCGGTTCCCACGGCCTGCTGGTCCGGGCCCGGTCACGCTGGTCCACCTCGGACGGACCGCCACCGCGGGACGCGGTTGCCCTGTTCGCACTGGCCGGACGGGGCCATCCGGTGGCGGCCGCGCTGGTCCACGAGCACTCCGTCGAGGTGGGCAAGCTGGCCGCGTCGCTGGCCGCCGTGCTCGATCCCGGCCTGGTCGTCCTCGGTGGCGGCGTGGGCGCGAACCCCTTGCTCACCAAAGGAGTCGTCGACACGCTGGCCGAGCTGAGCTGGCCGACCGACGTGGTCGTCAGCCGGCTCGGCGATCACGCCACGGTCCTCGGCGCCGCGCAGCTGGCCCGGGAACACGCCGTGCGGGGCGCCGTTGTCGCCCGCTAACCGTCTAGGTCACTTACCGTTGACACCCGAACGGGCCAGCGCCTACCGTCTTGGAAAGCGCATTCCAGTTCCCTGGGACGGACTGGGCACGGCGCCGCGTGGGAGCAGACCCGACCGTTGCACCCGAACCGCCAGCCGCCTCGACGTCCCAGGAGCCACCACCATGTCGGAGAACACGGTCGCCGCCCCGACCGTCGTCCCGGTGTCGTCGCCCGCTGCGGCGCTGGTCCGCAAACGCAAGCGGCACAAGCACAATCTCGTCGGCTACGGCTTCATCGCGCCCTGGCTGGCCGGCATCTTCGGCTTCACGCTGATCCCGATGGTGTACTCGCTGTACCTGTCGCTGACCAGGTTCTCCCTGCTGTCCGCTCCACAGTGGACCGGCCTGGCCAACTACGTGAGCCTGCTGCACGACGAGCGCTACCTGCAGTCGGTCAAGGTCACCCTGCTCTACGTCGTGACCTCGGTGCCGCTGAAGCTGGCGCTGGCCCTGCTGGTCGCCGTGGCGCTCAATCGCGGGCTGACGGCGCTGGGCTTCTACCGGTCCGTGTTCTACCTGCCGTCGCTGCTGGGCGCGAGCGTCGCCGTCTCGGTGATGTGGCGGCAGATCTTCGCCCAGCAGGGACTGCTCAACGAGTTCCTGGGCTGGTTCGGGATCAGGGGCGCGGACTGGATCGGCGACCCCCGCTACGCCCTGTGGACGCTGGTGTTGCTGTCCGGCTGGCAGTTCGGCACGCCGATGCTGATCTTCCTGGCCGGCCTCAAGCAGTTGCCCGCCGACCTCTACGAGGCCGCGGCGCTGGACGGCGCCGGCCGGGTGCGGGTGTTCTTCACGATCACGCTGCCCCTGTTGTCCCCCATGGTGTTCTTCAACCTGGTGCTGGAGACGATCAACGCCTTCCAGACGTTCACGCCGGCCTTCGTGGTGTCCGCCGGCACCGGCGGCCCGATCGACTCCACCCTGCTCTACACGCTCTACCTGTACCTCAAGGGCTTCGGCAGCCTGCAGATGGGCTACGCGTCGGCGATGGCCTGGGTGCTGTTCCTGGTGATCGGCGCGTTCACCGCCGTCTACTTCTGGTCGGCCCGCCGCTGGGTCAACTACGCCGAGTGAAAGCAGACACCGCGATGACGGCATCCACCCCGGCCCGCACCGGCCGCCGCCGGGTCCGCTTCCACTGGCGCGCCCACACCCTGCTGCTGCTGACCGTGGCCGTGATGATCTACCCGCTGGTCTGGCTGATCGGCGCGTCGTTCAAGCCGGAGAATCAGATCTTCACCACGGTGAGCCCCCTTCCGCTGCAACCGACCCTGGGCAACTACGTCAGCGGCTGGACCGCCACGGGCACCTCGTTCGGCGTGTACCTGGCCAACTCGGTGACGGTCTCGCTGTGCGTGGTGGTCGGCAACCTGATCTCCTGCTCGCTGGCCGCGTACGCGTTCGCGCGACTGGACTTCGCGCTGCGCAAGATGTGGTTCGGGCTGATGCTCGGCACGCTCATGCTGCCGTTCCAGGCCACGCTGATCCCGCAGTACACGATCTTCTACCAGCTGAACTGGATCAACACCTTCCTGCCGCTGGTGGTGCCGTACTTCCTGGCCTACGACGCGTTCTTCATCTTCCTGATGGTGCAGTTCATCCGCGGCATCCCGCGCGAGCTGGACGAGGCCGCCGCACTCGACGGCGCCGGCCACGCCCGGGTGTTCCTCACCATCGTGGTGCCGCTGCTGCGGCCGGCGCTGATCACCACCGGCGTGCTGACCTTCATCTGGACGTTCAACGACTTCCTGCGCCAGCTGGTCTACCTGTCCGACAACAGCCGCTACACCGTGCCGCTCGGGCTGAACTCGTTCGTCGACAAGGCGAGCGGCTCCAGTTACGGCGGCATGCTCGCCATGTCCGTCGTCACCCTCGTGCCCACCGTCGCGGTCTTCCTGATCGCGCAGAAACGCCTCGTCGACGGCGTCGCGAACACCGGGATCAAGTGACCACCCGACCGCGTAGAAAGAGAGCAGCCATGCCCGACAGCCTGTCCAGGAGAGGGTTTCTCGGCCTCGCGGCCGCCGGCGCCGCGGCGACCACGCTGGCCGGCTGCGGCTTCGCGCCGCCCACCAGCAGCTCGTCGTCGAGCAACTCGCTGACCTTCCGGTGGTGGGGCGGTGACGCGCGCAACCAGGCGTACCAGAAGGCGCTGCAGCTGTTCACGAAGAAGACCGGCATCGCGGTGACGACGCAGTACTCCGGCTACGACGGCTACTTCGACAAGCTGAACACCGAGTTCGCCGGCGGCAACCCGCCCGACATCTTCCAGATGGACACCGCGCTGGTGAGCACCTACGCCGCCAAGGGGGTGCTCACCGACCTGTCCGGCTACATCCCCGGCACCATCCACCTGGACACCCTCTACGCCGCGGTGCGCACCGCCGGCACGGTCGGCGGCAAGCCCTACGGCGTGCCGTCGGGCTCCGGCTATGCCCCGATGCTCTACGACAAGACCGTGCTGACCCAGCTCAAGATCACGCCCCCGGCCGACGACTGGACCTGGGACGACTTCTCGGCCATCACCACCGAGATCTCGAAAGCCTTGGGCCCGGGCAAGTACGGCGCGCTGGACTCCTCGTTCGACGACTCCGGCGCCCTGCAGCCCTGGCTGCGCCAGCGCGGCAAGGACCTGCGCACCCCGAGCGGCGAGCTGGGCTTCGGCCCGGACGAGCTGACCGAGTGGTTCGACTACTGGGCCGGGCTGCGCCGCGGCGGCGCGATCACCCCGCCCGACATGCTGGCCAACGCCGGCGAGGCCAGCGGCACCCACCCGCTGATCGCCGGCCAGGTGGTGATGACCACCGGGTGGGGGCTGGCCCAGATGCAGCCGCTCACCCAGCACAGCCTGGACATCGTCGTGGTGCCGCGCGGCAAGGACGGCAAGACCGGCCAGGCGCTCAACGGCGGTGTGCTGCTGTGCGTGCCGGCCAAGAGCCACAACCCCGACGCCGCGGCCAAGCTGATCGACTTCTTCGTCAGCGACGACGACGCCATCAAGACCATGGGCATCCAACGCGGTTTCCCGCCCTCGGACAAGGCGTTGAACCTGCTGCTGCCCACACTCGGCCCCGGGGACAAGCGGGACGTGACCTATGGGCAGTACGTGGCCCAGCAGGTGGTCAAGGACGGGCTGCCCGCCGCGGCGACCGCCCCACCCGGTTACCGGGACGTCAAGACGGCGCTGGACAGCGCGGCCAAGCAGATCGCGTTCGGCAAGCTGTCGATCGCCGACGGCGTCAACCAGTTCTTCAGCAACGCCAAGGCGGCGCTGGCCAACGCCAAGTAGCCGGGAGCGACGTGCGCATCACCAGCGTGTTGGACACGGATCTGTTCGTCGGCTCGACCGCGACGCCCCGACAGGTCGTGCGGGTGGCCCTCGCCGGCGGCCGGCCGGAGCCGCTTCGGGTCCGGCTGGCCGGGCCACTGGTGCGCACCCCGGAACCCTCGCTCGTGCCCGTCGGCGCCGATGACGTCGTGGTGGAAGTCGGCATCGCTTTCGCCGCACCGACTTCTCCCGGCGTGGCGTATCCGGCGACCGTGCTCGTCGAGCGGGCCGACGACGGCGTCGTGTTGTCCACCATGGACACGATGGTGACGGCCGCCGAGACGGGCTGGACCATGTGGATGGTCTCCCACTTCCACTACGACCCGGTGTGGTGGAACACCCAGGCCGGCTTCACCGACACCTGGCTGGACCTGCCCGGCGCGCAGGAGAAGCGGATGCCGTTCCAGCTGTCCGCCTTCGACCTCGTGCGGGCCCACCTGGACGCCGCCCGCGAGGACGAGGACTACCGTTTCGTGCTGGCCGAGGTCGACTACCTCAAGCCGCACTGGGACGCCTTCCCGCGAGACCGACGCGACCTGCGTGGCTTCATTCGGGACGGGCGCATCGAACTGGTCGGCGGCAACTACAACGAGGCCAACACCAATCTCACCCATCCCGAGTCGACCATCCGCAACGCCGTCCACGGCGTCGGCTACCAGCGTGACGTGCTCGGCGCGGACCCGCGGTCGGCGTGGATGCTCGACGTGTTCGGCCACGATCCGGCGTATCCGGGCCTGATGGCCGATGCCGGCCTCGACTCCAGTGTGTGGGCGCGCGGGCCGTGGCACCATGTCGGCGCGAAGCGCCACACCGGCGACATCACCCGGATGCAGTTCCCGTCGGAGTTCGAGTGGATCTCGCCGAGCGGTCGCGGCCTGCTCACGGCCTACCTCGCCGACCACTACGTGGCCGGCTGGGACATCGAGCGCAAGTCCACCGTGGACGAGGCGATGGCCGAGGCGTACCGCCAGTTCAGCTCGCTGCGCCGGGTGGCGGCGACCCGCAACGTGCTGCTGCCCGTCGGCCACGACCACAACGTCCCGTCGCGGTTCTGCACCCGGATCCATCGCGAGTGGAACGCCAGATACGTGTGGCCACGGTTCGTGGTCGGCCTGCCCCGCGAGTTCTTCGCGGCGGTGCGGGCCGACGCCGCCGAGCGCTCGGTGACGTTCTCCCCGCAGACCCGGGACATGAACCCGGTCTACACCGGCAAGGACGTCTCCTACATCGACACCAAACAGGCGCAGCGGGCGGCCGAAGTGTCCGTTCTGGACGGTGAGCGGGTGGCCACACTCGCCTGGTTGCTGGGCGCCCGTTTTCCCGAGGAGGCGCTGGACAAGGCGTGGCGGCAGCTGGTGTACGGCGCGCATCACGACGCGATCACCGGCACCGAGTCCGATCAGGTCTACCTGGATCTGGTCGCCGGTTGGCGGGAGGCTGACGAGCTGGGCCGCGAGGTGCTCGGCGGCGCCGTCGACCACCTGGCGTCGCGAGTCGACACCACGGGACGGGGGCAGGCGGTGATCGCGGTCAACACCTTGTCCTTCACCAGGGACGCCGTCGTCTCGGTGACCGTGCGCGACCTGCCGGCCGGCACTCGTGGCGTCGCCGTGGTCGATCCGCGCGGCGAAGCCGTGCCGGCCATGTCCGACGCGGTCCGGCGGGATCCGGACGGCGCCGTCGTCGAAGTGGCCCTCACGTTCCTCGCCCGCCGGCTGCCTGCCTGCGGATACCGGGTGTACCGGGTGGTCGACGCCGAGTCCGTGCCGCCGTCCTGGACGTCCACCGCGGTGCGACCGATCGAGAACGAGTTCTTCGAGGTCGAGGCCGATCCGGCACGTGGCGGCGCGCTGTCCCGGATACGCGACCGCCGCGCCGGCCGGGAACTGGTGCGGGACGGCGGACTGGCCGCGGAACCGGTGTTGCAGGCCGAGCACCCGAAGCACCCGGTGTGGGAGGAAGGGCCCTGGCACCTGCTGCCGGTCGGGCCCGGCCGCGGCGCCGGCCAGGCACCGGCCGACGTACGGGTGGAGACGAGCCCGCTGGGCGAGCGGATCGTCAGCACCACCGAGCTCGGCGGGTTGCGCATCACCCAGCACACCGTGCTCTGGCACGGGCTGTCCAGAGTGGACACACGTTGCCACGTGGACGGGTCCATCGGGCAGGACCACCTGCTGCGGATGAGATTCGCCTTCGACCTGCCCGGCACGCTGCCGGTCGCGGAGGTCGGCTTCGCGGCGGTGGGACGCTCCTTCGGCTTTCCCGACGTGGATGCGGCCGAGCACCTCTGGACGCTCGACAGTCCCGCGCACACCTGGGCCGGGCTGTCCAGCCCGGTCCGGCTGCGGCTGTGGCGCCACGACGGCCGCACCGAGGACCACTGCGTCGGAGTGGCCGAGCTGGTGGCCGACGAGGACGAGCAACTGGTGCGCGAGCTGCTCGTCGCGTTGGCGGCCAAGGGTGTGACCGCGACCCGCACGCTTCCCGGCGGACCGCGATACGGTGCGCCGGACGTCGACTCGAATCTGCCGGACCTGCGTGTCGCCGTGGCCGGCACCGTGTTCGCCGACGAGGTGTTGGAGAGTGCGGGCGAACCCTACCGACAGGCCTTGAGCTGGCACGGTCGGGTTTTCGTGCCGGCCCGGTTGCCCCGGCGCGAGTTGTGGAAGCCGGGCGTGGACCTTCGCGGCCCGCGGGCCCTGCCGGTGCTGATCGTCGCCCGGCACGGCCTCGACACGCTGATCACCGACCTGGCCGACGCGTGTGTCGAGGTCGAGCTGCCTGACGGCCTCGCGGGAACGTCCGAGCCGGCCGTGGACCACTCGGTCGCCGTCGTCAACCGCGGCACACCGGGCTTCGTGGTCGCCCCCGACGGCACCCTGCACGTGTCGCTGATGCGGTCGTGCAGCGGCTGGCCGTGCGGGGTGTGGATCGACGGCGAACGCCGCACCGTGCCGGATGGTTCCAGCTTCGCCTGGCAGCACTGGTCGCACACCTTCGATCTGAGCCTGGTCGCCGGTGCCGGCGACTGGCGGCAGGCCTGCTTCGCCCGTGCCGGCCAGGACGTCAACCATCCGGTGCACGCCCGCCCGGTGCCCAGCGCGCCCGGCGACCTGCCGCCGGAGCTCAGCCTCATCACGGTGTCCCCGCCCCAGGTGCTGCTCACCGCGGCCAAACCGGCCGGCAACGCGCTCGCCTCCGGCGCGGTGGGACCGCACACCGGAGTCACCGTGCGGGTCTACGAGACCACCGGCACGCCGGTGACCGCGAGGGTTCGCCTGCACGGCGGGCTGGCGGCCGCGTGCCGCACGAACGTGCTGGAGGAGAACGAGTCCGAACCGCTCACCGTCCACAATGGCCGAGCCAAGATCGGGTTGGCGGCGGCGGACATCGCGACCGTGCGCCTGACACCGGCCACCATGCCGATCGACTCCGGCGTGCGGCTGGCCCGGGCGCGGGAGCCGGTGCAGCCGGTGTTCACGCGCTACTGGCGGCACAACGCCGGACCGGCGCCGCTCGGCAACCTCCCGGTCAGCGTCCACATCAACCCGGGTCGACTACAGCTGGATCCGGGCGGGACGGCCGAGGCGCGGGTCACGGTCAGTTGCAGCGGACGGCCCGCGTCCGGCGCGGTCGAACTCTTGATACCGCCGGGACTCGTCGTCGATCCGCCGGTCGCGTTGTGCTACGACCTCGTTCCCGACGGCTTCGCCGAGTTCCGGCTCACGGTGCGCGGCACCCAGCCGGGTCGGTACCTGCTCGCCGCCCGCATCCGGGACGACCTGGGCCAGCTCCTGGAGGACACCAGCGAGGTCGTCGTCGGCGCACGCCCCTCGGGTGACGACCTCGTGAGCGCACGGCTGGGTGTGGACGTGGTCGAGCTGTCCGCCGGGGAGGCCGTCGAGCTGCCGGTGCTGCTGGAAAACCTCGCCCAGAGCGAAATCCGCGGCGAGGCGGCGCTGATCAGCCCGTACGGGACCTGGGCCGACGACGTGCGTATCGCGCCGCGGATCCGCCCGTTCACCATTGCCGCCGGCGGCACGGCGTCAATTTCCTTCACCGCACGGGCGGCAGCCACGGCCCGGGGCGGCTCACACTGGTGGGCGTTGGTGCGCGTCGCCTGCCACGGCCGGCTGTATTACACGCCGACCGTGGCCATTCGGGTCGCGACGTAACTGATCACGCCTCACGAACCGGGAGCGCAGGCGCGGCGAGCGGTCGACGGCAGTGCAGAGCCCGGTCGCCTGCGGCCTGTGCGCATCCGCAGGCGACCGTATGTGAACGCTAACATCATGCGCAGGAGGATGTCACCGGTCCGGGTCCGGTGCTCTCCCGCACGGTCAGGCCGGGCATGATCCGCCGCACCTCGGGCGCGTGCTCCCCCTCCCCCAGGACCGCCCGTAACGCCATCTCGACCGCGAGCGCCCCGAGCTCGCCCGTCGGCACGGCGACCGAGGTCAGGCGGATCGGCGACCGCTCGGCCTTCTCCTCCTGGCACACGGCGACAACCGAGATGTCCTCGGGCACCCGCCGGCCCCGTCGGCGCAGCTGCTCCAGCACACCGGACAGCGCGATGTCGTTCTCCACCACCAGGGCGGTGATGCCCGGCTCCTCGATGAGCAGCGCGTCCAGGCAACTCTGGATGGCCTCGAGGGAGTCACCGCAGGGACGTCGTCGTACGCGGATGCCCGACCTTGCAGCGGCGGCCTCGAAGGCGCGCGTGAACTGCCGCGGATAGCTGGTTCCGCGCGCGTAGGCGGCCATCGGCGCGCCCACCAGTCCGACGACCCGGTGTCCGAGGTTGGCCAAGTGCTCGACCGCACGGTCCGCCGCCGGGCCGAAGTCGAGGTCGACACACCGCAAGCCGGTCGGCCGGTCCGGCTCGCCGACCAGCACCACCGGACGGTCGAGCGCCAGCAGCGCCGGAATCCTCGGATCCGAGCCCTGCACGCCGGTCACGATCAGCGCGTCGGCGACCGCGGCCGGCGCCGCGCGCCGCAGGCCCGCCATTCCCGTGTCGTGTGTGAACAGCAGCAGGTCATATCCCCGAGCACTGGCCGCGACCATCGTCGCGCTGACGAATCTCGTCAGCGCCGTCAGGTTCGCCCCCGCGTGCAGCGGCGCCAGCAGACCGAGCACGCCGGTCCGGCGCCGCGGCGTCGGTGTCCGCCGGCCGGGCGGGCGATAGCCGAGTTCGCGGATGCACTCTTCCACCTGCCGCCGGGTGTCTTCGGAAATCGGGCGTTTGCCGTTGAGAACGTAGGACACGGTGCTGGGCGCCACCCCGGCCGCCCTCGCCACATCGATGATGGTGACCACGTTCTGACTCCTTTGAGATCCAATCCCCGCCCCGTCGAACCGCATCGAAAGTAGTTGAAAGTCGCGACAATGCACAAGCACGGTTTCGACACGGTGTGCAATCGCTCCGAGCCTTGTGTCGAATGTGTCGAACACATCGCGAAAAAGCGGCGAAAATCCGTCGCCCGCGCCGCGAACGCGGTCCGGCCACGCCTGTGACCAGCACAGATGCGCCCCCTTACCACACGCAACCTTGACGTAACACGGACAAGGCGAGATAGTGAGGCACGTCGCACACATCGAGCAGAAAAGCCCCACGAAAGGTTTAGACCACGGTCGCGCCGAGTCAACTGTTAGCGCTAACCCGAATGACCTGACGGTGAACCAGGCTGGGCCCACCGTCGTGCGACGGCGCACGCGATGATCGCGCCGAAAAACATCCCACGTCTGACGGTCGAGCTTCAATTGCGAATAATTCGAGGCGAAAACAAAGAGGTGCGCCAACGGCCTTCCGCGCATGACTGCGCCCATGTCGGTTGGGGTTCATCGCCGCCGGGTCCGCGCTAGGCACCACCGCGGGATCGGCTCCGGCGACGCCGCCGAGCCCGCGCGGCGTGGCCGTGGGCTCGGCGCCTCGCGGCGCGTCGACGGCCGATCGCTGCCAACCGGCTTCCGCCGAAACTCCTGACGGCCGGGGCCCGGCCCGCCCCGTGGTGCCGCCCGCCGTGAATCACCGGGATTCCCCATGACAGGTTTCCCCGTGCGACTTTCACACCGGGTGCGACAATGCCGCCGGCCAGTAGCACTGTCGCCGGCGAATTGCGCCACGGTCAAGAACCGACACTACCCGGCATAACAGCGTCGACACGCCCGCCAGCACTGTCGACAGAATCGACGAGACGTCGAACGGTTCACCGAAGTCGAAGATTCGACCGTCGGATTTTTCACACCAGATGGGCGCCTCCGGGCGTCAACGACGGCGATGACCAGGCCGGTGACCTGCGGGTTCGTACCTCCGGGCGAAAACACGAGTATTCGACACGTTCGACGGACGCCGCTCTTGACCGGGGCGCGTCCAGCGTAAACACTGCTGCTCCACATGATTGAAGGTCACCGTCCGATCGAGGCGGCGACATCGGGGATTGGGGTAACGGTGCGACCCGCACGCACGCTTCACAATGATCCGTCCGCCGATCGTCGAATGGACGATCTCGAACTGGCCCGGCTCACCCCGGCCGACAAGATCGCCTTACTCGGCCAGGCGCAACCGGCGGTCGAACGGCTGGGCCTGCCCGCGACGGATTTCGCCGTGCATTCGGTCACCGAGGACGTTTCGACGGTTTTTCCGCATCCGCTGGGATTGGGCAGCAGCTGGAATCCGCAACTGGCGCTGCAGGTCGGGGCGGCCGTCGCCGACGAGATCCGGGCAGCGGGCGCCGGCCCGATCCGGGAAGTGCCGGCCGCCGTCCCGCTCGAGGATCCCCGGCTCGGCCGCAACGAGCACCGCTACGCCGAGGACCCCCTGCTGTGCGCCAAGCTCGCCGCGCTGCACACGCTGGGCCTGCGCGGGCCGGAGGAGGACCGGCTGCGCACCGCGCCCGTGATGTGGTGGGGCGAGAACGCGGACACCAATTCCCTCGAGTCGTTCAACCTCCGGCTGATCCACGAGCACCAGCTGACCGTCTTCCGCGCGTGCTTCGAACTCGGCGGCGCGGTCGGCGCGGTGCTCGCCCTTGAGAGCTTCGGCGCCGCGCCCGTGATGGCGACGTTCCTCGCGCGGGAGATCGTCCGGGCGTGGCGCGGCGACGACGCCGTGGTGTGGTTCGAAACGCAGTCGCCGCCGACGCGGGGAGCCGCGGTGCAGGCGATGCGGATGGACGCCGACGGCTTCCTCGGCCCCTGGAACGTCGGCGCGGAACTGGCCGCGGCCCATCGGACCGGCGCCCTGGGCGGCGAGCGGCTTTCCCTGGCCGCACGCCGGGTCCTGACCCTTCGCCGGCGACTGGACACAGTGGACGGTCGTATGCCCGACGTGGACCTGGACGCGCACGAGGCGCTGGCCGTGCAGGCCGCGCGCGAGTCGATCGTGTTGCTGCGCAACGACGGCCTGCTGCCGTTGTTGACCAGTGCCGGCGTGCGTATGGCCGTGATCGGCCCGCACGGCAACGAACTCGTGGCAGAGCTGAGCAGGCGCGTCGAGCACGTCCGGCACAGCGCCGGCACGGACCGGGTGCGCCTGACCGCGGCCGACACCGGAATTCGGCTCGACCTCGAGTTCGAGATGACCGAGTGGCGGCCCGGCGGCTACACGCTCCAGGCCGGCGGCCTGCGCATGACCGCCGAGCAGCAGCTCGACGGCACGCTCCTGGCCGGTGAGCTGTCGGCCGGGGTGTACCTCACCGTGGACCGGGACGACCACAGCGTCTCCACCACGACGGACCGCGCCCAAGCCACCCCGCTGCGCTGGGAGACCACTGTGGACGGAGCCGCGGACGCCGCGGAACTCGCCCGGCACACCGACATCGTGGTGTTGGCCGTGGGCAACGAACCCACACCCGACGACAGCCGGCGACGCATCCGGCCGACGCTGAACCTGCCCGCCCAGCAGCGGCGGCTGGTGCGCGAAGTCCGTGCCGCCAACCCGAACACCGTCCTGGTGGTGCTCAGCACCCACCCGTACGCCCTGGACTGGGAGGACAACTATGTGCCGGCCATCCTGTGGGCCGTGCCCGGTGGACGGGCCACCCGGCGGGCCGTGGCCGAGGTCCTGTTCGGCGAGCAGTCACCGGCCGGCCGGCTGCCGCAGACCTGGTACCGGTCCGACGGGGACGTGACCTCCGAGCCCGACCGCGACACCGTCGCCGGCCGGTGGACCTACATGTACACGCGCAGCAAGCCGCTCTACGCCTTCGGCCACGGCCTGACGTACACGAACTTCTCCTACGGGCCACTGCGCCTGAGCGGCAACCGGCTGCGGGACGACGAGGAGGTCGCGATTTCGATCCGGGTGCGCAACACCGGGTTCCGCAAGTGCGCCGAGGTCGTGCAGCTCTACACCCGGCAGCTCCGGTCCGCGGTCGCGCAGCCCAACAAGCAGCTGCGCGACTTCCAGAAGATCACCCTGGACGCGCAGTCCAGCCGAACCGTGAGCTTCCGGCTGCGCGCGTCCGACCTCGCTTTCTGGGACGTCATCAGCCAGCGCTGGGTGGTGGAGAGCGGCACCCACGAGGTCTGCGTCGGGCGCTCGTCCGACGACCTGGTCGGGGTGGCCACCATCACCGTGCACGGCGTCACCGTGCACGGCCGGGAACTCGCCACGACCGGCATCCGCGCCAGCACGGCCGACATGTCCGCCGGAATCGCCATGGTCGACACCGACGACGAGCACTGCCCGGTGGTGTCGCCGATGCGCCCCGGCGCCTGGCTGGGCTTCCTGCGCTGCTCGACAGCCGGGGCCCGATCCTGGGGCGTGGTCGCGTCGAACGCCGGCGAGCGGCCGGTGACCATCCAGCTGCGCGCCGACTCCGAGGACGGCGTCGTGCTGTCCGAGCTCACGATTCCCCCCACCTTGGACCGACACCCGGTCACGGTGACGGCGGCGCTGCCGCCCATACCCGACCGGTGTGACCTCTTCGTCGTGTTCGCCGACGCCGGGCTCCGCCTGACCACGATCACGTTCGGGGCGTCATGACGGCACCCGGCGCCCGCTCGTCCGAGGCGCCGATCAGCGCTTGGTGTAGAGGAAACCGACCTTGTCGAGCTCACCTCCGGACCGCCCGTGGAAGCCCGCGATCTGCCACCCGTCGGGCGCCGTCCGCGTCACGCAGTCCGACGTGTCCGAACCGCCGGCGAGCGTGCGCCCGAGGTTGGTGACGAACCGTGCCGAGAAAACCCGGGTATTGCCCTTGTACTTGCCCTGACACAGCGTCGCCGAGGTGATGTATTCGTTGCTGCCCAACGTCAATGACGCCGGATTGCCGCCGCTGCCGCCGTGCGCCAGGGTCGTGCCGTCCGCCAGGGTGACGCCGACCTGGTCCACGCGAGAGCCGCTGCGCAAGGACAACGTCCGGACCTGCGCCGCCGCCGGCACCGTGGGCACGTCGGTGAAGTAATCGCCATGTGGGCCACCGAACTGGTCGGACAGGCGCAGCGCCGGGTTGCGCGTCCAGTTGAACCGCACCGTGACGGGGTCGTGGTCGGACAGCATCCGTCCGGCGTCGTCAAGGAATTTCGCGTGCTCGTTGTTGTAGTACGTCGCACTGAGGGAGACGAGATTGTTGCCGCGGTACAGAACCTTGTCCACCACTTCGCAGTCATTGGTGACGTTCTGCTCGTCGCACACCAGCGCCGGCGCGCCCGGCGCCGGGGCGCTGCCGTGCCGAACGAGCTGGACCCACGCGTCGGTCAGGCCGTTGGCGGACGCGAATCCGGCGATGTTGTCGGCCGCACGGGTGTAGCGCGTGTTGGTGTCGCCCATGACGATCACGGCGTTGCCGGCCGAGTGCGCCTGGATGAAGCCGCTCAGCTGAGCCAGGTTCGACGCCCGCGACGACTCGT
>DASWRQ010000118.1:0-20733 GCA_036403095.1 Kutzneria sp.
CCGGAGCCACCACGGCCAGCGAACGGTTGGACGCCCGCATGACCGCCGCGAGCTCCGCGGCCCAGTTGCCGCGCAGCGAGCTGTCCATGGTCTTGTAGATGCCCTCGGCGGGCAATATCGCGACGGCCCGCGCATGCCGGGCCGCCGCCTCGGCCTCGGTCAGGCGTCGACTGTCCAGATCGACGCACGGCCAGACCTCGCCGCCGGCCGTCGGATCCAGCAGCGCCGAAGCCCGGCGGCCCGTGTCGGCCAGCCGGCCGGCCGCCTCGGCCGCGCTGGTCAGGTCGTCCGCCAGCACGACGAACCGGGTGCTCTCCACGCCTCCAGTCTCACACGAACGACACGGCGCGGAACTGGAACGAGGACAACGGCAGGCCACGGTCCGGCACGAAGCCGGTGACCTTGCTGCTGAACGCGTCGACCTGGTTCTTGAAGCCCCACACCAGATAGCCGCCGCGGTCGTACTCGATCTGTTGCGCGTCCTGGAGCAGACGGGTGCGGCGGCCGGCGTCGAGCTCGGCGCGGGCGCCGGCGATCACGGAGTTGAAGTCGGGATCGTTCCAGTGGCACTCGTTGTACGGGGCGTTGGGCAGCGAGCCCTGGGCGACCTGGGGCAGGTAGTTGCGCGTGTACCAGTAGTCCTGGGCGAAGGCCCAGGACAGGTACTGCTTGCCGTAGAACTCGCCGCTGTCGACGGGACGGACCCGGACGGTGATCCCGGCGGCATTGGCCTGCTGCGCGAACAACAACGACGCGGTGACGGAGGAAGCGTCGACGGCGGTGGAGGTGTAGAGCTCCACCTGCAGACCGGACTGCCCGGCGCTGCGCAGCAGGGACCGCGCCTGGTCCAGATCCTGTTGGCGCTGCGGCAACTGCTTGGCGTAGGCGACGTCATAGGGCGCGTACAGGTCGTTCCCGATCCGCCCCTGCCCGCCGAGGGCCTGGCTGACGAGCTGCTCCCGGTCGGCGACGAGCCGAAGCGCCTGCCGCACACGGACATCAGCGAACGGTGCGCGGTCGACGCGCATGGTGAACGGCGTCCAGTTGCCGGTCTCGGACACCAACACGTTGTGGCCGGCCGCCTTCACGGTGGCGATGCGATCCGCCGACAGGTTGTCGATGGCGTCCACGTCCCCGCCCAGCAACGCCTCCAGCTGGGGCTCGGCGCCGGGATAGTCGATGATCACCAGTTCGTCGACGTACGGCTGCTCGCCGCGCCAGTAGTCGGTGAAGCGCGGGAAGGAGCTCCGGTCCCCCGGCGTGAACGAGCCGAAGCGGAACGGCCCGGTGCCGACCGGCTTGGCGAGGTCGAAGCCGACCGGCACGATCCCGTTGTAGTACTGGGCCAGCTCGTCCTGGAACTGCGCATACGGCTGCGTCAGGGGAATCCGCAGCGTGCGGGCGTCCAGCTTGCGCATCCCGGCGAAGTCGATGATGCCCAGCGCGGCGGCCCCGTTGCCCTTCACGTCGACGATGCGCCGGAAGCTGAAGATCACGTCGTCCACGTCGAACCGCTTGCCGTTGTGGAACTCCACGCCGTCCCGCAGCCGCAGCGTCCACACGCTGCCGTGCTCGGACGGCTCCATCGACTCGGCCAGCACGGGCTGCAGGTTGTACGAGGCGTCGTGCACGAACAGCGGCTCGTACAGGTTGGACACCCGCGCCTGGTCGGTGTAGGTCGGCGGATGGTGCGGGTCGAGCCCGTCGGCGGCGCTGCCGCCGGTGATGCCCACGCGCAGCACGCCGCCGTGCTTGCTCGGCCCGAGCGCGGCGGCGCTGACCGCCCGGCTGTCCTGGTCGGACGAGCAGGCGGCCAGTCCGCCGAGCCCCACCAGAGCGCCGGCGCGCAGGAAGTTCCGGCGGGAAACCGTCACGAGACCGCGGTCCGCAGGGCCCGCGGCACGGCGATCGCCCCGGGCGGCCCGGCCTTGGGTCGGCCGAGCAGATAGCCCTGGGCCTGGTCGCAGCCCAGCGCCCGCAGCATCTCGAACTGAGCGGGCTCCTCGACGCCCTCGGCGATCGTGGTCAGCCCGAGCGCCTGCCCGAGCCGGATCACCGCCGTCACGATCTCCCGGTCGGACGGGTCGGTCACCAGGCCGGCGACGAAGGACCGGTCGATCTTGACGAAGCTGACCGGCAGCCGCTTCAGGTACGTCAGCGACGAGTAGCCGGTGCCGAAGTCGTCGATGCCAAGGCCCACACCGAGTTCGCGGATCCGCTCCAGCTGCCGCAGGGTCGCCGCGTCGGCCTCCATCAGCACGGTCTCGGTGAGCTCCAGGGTCAGCCCGGACGGCTCCAGCCCGCTCTCGGCCAGCGCCCGCTCGATGGTCGCGGCCAGGTCCGGCCGGGTCGCCTGCCGGGCCGACAGGTTGACCGCGGTCCGCAGGCTCCTGGGCGCCGTGCCGTCCGCACGCCACGTCATCAGCTGCCGGCAGGCCTGCTCCAGCACGGACGTGCCGATCGGCACGATCAGCCCGCTGTCCTCGGCGACCTGGATGAAGGTGTCCGGCGCGAGCAGCCCGCGGTCGGGATCGTCGAGGCGCACCAACGACTCCACGGCCACGACGTCGCCGGTGTCCATGTCGACCACGGGCTGGAAGTGCAGCACGAACCGGTCGTCGCGCAGGCCCTGCCGCAGCGCCGAGGCGATGGCGATCCGGTCGACGGCCCGCTCCTGCAGGCCGGCGTCGAAGATCTCGCACCGGTTCTTGCCGCGGGTCTTGGCCCCGTACATGGCCGCGTCGGCCTCCCGCAGCAGGTCCTCGGGCTGCGGGTGGTGCCCGTTGGCCAGCGCGATGCCGACGCTGGCCGTGACGACGACCTCGAACGTGCCGACCACGACCGGCTCGGCCAGCAGGCCGGCCAGCCGCTCGGAGATCTCCACCACGTTCTGCTCGCTGGCCAGGTCCTGGCACAGCACCACGAACTCGTCGCCGCCCAGCCGGGCCACCGTGTCCAGCGGGCGGATGTTGTGCTGCAGCCGCCGGCCGACCTCGGTCAGCACCTCGTCGCCGACGTCGTGCCCGAGGCTGTCGTTGACGTCCTCGAAGCCGTCCAGGTCGATGAACAGCACGGCGGTGAGTTCAGGATGCCGATCCGCACGTGCCAGCACCTGGCGCAGCCGGTCCATCAGCAGCGTGCGGTTGGGCAGGCCGGTGAGCGGGTCGTGCAGGGCCTGCCGGACCAGCCGCGCCTCGGCCTCCCGCCGCTCGGTGACGTCCTCGACCTGGGTGACGAAGTACGGCGACGCGCCGTCCTCGGAGTGGATGGTGCACACGGTGACCTGGGCCCACACGGTCCGGCCGTCGGCGCGCAGGTACCGCTTCTCCAGGTGGTGCGGGGCGGTGTGGCCGCCGGCGGCCTCGGCCACGGTGGCCAGGCTGGCCGAGACGTCGTCGGGATGGGTGACCTCGGCGATCCGCAGCGCCAGCAGCTCCTGCTCGGTCCGCCCCAGCATCTGGCACAGCGCCCGGTTGACCTGCGTGAACCGGCCGTCCGCGGCGACCAGGCACATGCCGATGGAGGCGTAGTCGAACGCCTTCTGGAACCGCTCCTTGGCCTCGCGCAGCGCCGCCTCGGCGGCCCGCTGAGCCGTGACGTCGATGCCGGTGGCGATCACGTGCGTGACGGTGCCGGACTCGTCCACCAGGGCCGTGTTGGACCAGGCGATGCGCCGCTGCTCGCCGGTGTGGGTGAGCCACGGGCACTCGAAGTTGTGCGGGAACTTCTCCGGCGCGAGATCGGTGAACGCCGCCTCGATGCAGGGCCGGTCCTCGGGCAGCAGGAACAGCTCCCAGCACGGCCGGCCGACCACCTGCTCGGCGGCGTAGCCGGTGGTGATCTCGCAGGCCCGGTTGAACCGGACGATGTGGCCGTCGGAGTCCGTGACCAGCACCAGGCTGCCGGCGATCTCCAGCACCGCGTCGACGAAGTCGCGCTCGGAGCGTAGCGACCGCTGGGCCCGTTGCTGGCTCTCCAGCATCTCCTCGAGCTGCTCGGCCATGCCGTTGAAGGCCGTGGCCATCACGCCGATCTCGTCCCGGCTGCGCACCCGCGCCCGGCCGGTGAGGTCGCCGCCGGCCAGCGAGGCGGCGACGCGGGAGACGGTGCCGACGTCGGTGGTGATGCGGCGGGACTGCCAGACCACGAGCAGCACGGTCACGGCTAGGACCGCCAGCACGGCGGCCAGGGCCAGCTGCCGGCTCATCGAGTCCATGTCGATCCGGGCCTGCAGGATCGCGCCCTCGCGTTGCGTCAACGCCGTGGTCAGCGCGGACACGCCGCCGATGGCCTGCTCCACGGCGTGGCTGAGGACAGGGCGGTCGAGCCGGATCTGCGATGCCTGCACGAAGTCCTGCGTGATCATCTGGCAGAGGCCGGCCACGTTCAGGTATGTCGAGGTCAGCAGCGGTCCGAGCGCGTTCTGCACGGCCCGCGCGGCGGCACTGCCGCCGCCGTCCTGGAAGGTGGTGAACAGATCTTCCTGGAGGCCGTCGGCGTCGGCAGTCAGCGTGGACACCGTCGCCGCGACGCCGGTGCGGTCCGGCAGCATGGTCCGCCCGGAGGCCAGCAGGCCGTCCACGGTGTCGCCGACCGACCGGGTGTGGTCGATGATCGCCGGCGCGCGCACGACCAGCGCGTCGGCGATGTGGTACGCGCTCAGCTCCGGGTCGAGCACCAGGTTGGACGTGACGCCGACGTACGAGATCAGCGTGCGCACGTTGGTGACCAGCTGGGACTGGAAGGCCTCGTCGGTGCCGGCGTCGTGCTCGCCGGACTCCCAGGTGTGCCAGGTCCTGGCCAGCGTCGCCGGCAGCAGGCTCGCGTTGAGGTTCGCGCCGGTCGTCCTGAGGTCGGCGCCGACCTGGGCGTCGACCGTCGCCAGCGCGGCGAAGTCGGCGTCGACCCGGGACCGGGCCGCCCGCACCTGCTCGCTCGTGGCCTGGCCCGCGGCGGCGAGGCGGTCCTGGGTCTTGTCGGCCGTGATGTCGGTCAGCAGCGCTTCCAGCGGCCGCAGGTAGTCCAGGCCGCGCAGCTCGTTGCGGCTGAACTCGATGCGCTGGCCGTTGTTCACCATGAGCAGATAGGTGGAGGTCACCAGGGGTAATGTGAACGCCAGTCCGATCAATGCCAGCCGGTGCCAGACACGCGGCCGCCACCAGCTCGGGCGTGCTCCGTACGGACCGGGACCGGAGGTCACTGCTTCAACACCCCATCGCTTCCAGCATTCGTGGCGTGGCTCACCTTAGGGTTCGACGGATTCGAGGCGGAAGCACCTGGGCTAATGCGTTCGCCGGACGGTAGGAACATCCGGTAGATCATAACGCTGCGCAGCCGGGTCGACGCTGGGCGACACTTTGGGTCACGGTCACGGCTGCAAGTTGACGCTCGCAACTTGAATGCGGGTCCCGGAGGCGGCCGCGGCGTCAACTTCCGACCGGTCGGCGCGGAATCGGGTGGCGAGCCAACGGCAAATGCGGCGGCGGGCTCGGTGAGCCCGCCGCCGCTGCCCTCATACTCCGGAAATCACCGCTTGGCGCCCTTCTTGGCGGCCGGCTTCGCCTTCGCCGCCTTCTTCACGACCGCCGTCTTCTTGACCGTCGCCGCCTTCTTCGTCGCCGGCCGAGTGGCCTTCGGGGTGGCCTTCGCGGCCGCCTTGGCCGTCCCCTTCGCCGCGGGTTTCGCGACTGTCTTCGACGCCGTCTTCGCCGCGGGTTTCGCCACCGTCTTCGCGGTCGACCGGGTGGCCTTGGTCGCCGGTTTGGCCGTCCTGGACGCGGTCGCCCTGGCCGCCGGCTTGGCCGCCGCCCGGGTGGTCGACCTGGACGCCGTCGACCTCGTGCCCGTCGACCTGGTGGCCGTCGACCTCTTCGCCATCGCCTTGGCCGCCGGCTTCGCCGCCGTCGACCGCGTGGCCGTGGCCGCCGGCTTGGCGGCCGGCATCGCGGTGGCGCGGGGCAGCTTGCGCGTGCCGTCCACGACCTCCTTGAACAGCATGCCCGGCCGGAAATTCGGCACGTTCGTCTTGCGCAGCCGCAGCGACTGGCCGGTGCGCGGATTGCGGGCCGTGCGCGCCGCTCGGGCCCGTTTCTCGAAGACACCGAAGCCCGTGAGCGTGACATTCTCGCCGTTGTTCACGTTGCGGACGATGATGTCGAACATCGCGTCAACGGCCTGCGCCGCCATCTTCTTCTCCATGCCGGCCCGCATGCCGAGCATCTCGATCAGCTGCCCCTTGTTCATTTTCGGCCCTCCTGTGCGCGAAACGGGATCGAATGCGTGCACCGTAAGCAGAAAATCCGCCGACTCGCATGCACCTGAGGCCCAAATACGTTGCGAATCGGCGGATTTCACCCCTTCGAGGGACGCCGAAGTCCGATGTGGACGGCTGACCGCGCGGCGGGAGCATGCCTGGTCCCGACGGTGCCGGCGCTGAGAGGATGGCGCTTGGGCGGTATCTGCCGGGACGCTCGCTTTTCCTGTAACCGGACGATGGATCGGGAGGTTGCGTGCCCAGACCGGAACGGCCGCTGGATCACGAGGACAGCGCGCTCGGGCAATTCGCCGCGGACCTGCGCGGGCTCCGGGAGATGGCCGGCGCCCCGAGTTATCGCGAGCTGAGCCGAATCGCGCACTACTCGGCGACCGTGTTGTCGGAGGCCGCCGGCGGACGCAAGCTGCCCAGCCTGGCCGTCGCACTCGCCTATGTGCGGGCCTGTGCCGGCGACGTCGACAAGTGGCGGCAGCGGTGGCACGAGGTGGCGGCCGGCCTGACCGACCCGAGCCCGGCCGCGCAGCCGCCCTACGTCGGGCTGGCCACGTTCCAGTCGGCCGACGCGGACCGGTTCTTCGGCCGTGACGGCCTGCTCGAGGACCTGCGCGGACGTCTCGAGCAACGCCGGTTGGTGGGGCTGTTCGGCGCATCGGGTGCGGGCAAGTCCTCCTTGCTGCGCGCCGGTCTGGTGGCGTCCAACCTCGACCGTCCGACCATGGTGTTCACGCCGGGGCCACGGCCACGCGAGGAGTGCGCGCTGCGGTTGGCGGAGCTGGTCGGCAAAGAAGCGCCGGCGCTGCTGGCGGAACTGGCGGCCGACCCGGCGACGCTGCACCTGTATCTGCGCCAGGCCGCCACCCGCGGCGGCGCGGACGTGCTGGTCGTGGTCGACCAGTTCGAGGAGATCTTCACGCAGTGCGCCGGCCAGGACGAGCGGGACTGGTTGGTGGCGGCGCTCGTGCACGCCGCCACCGCGCCGACCAGCCAGACCCGAGTGGTGCTCGGGGTGCGGGCGGACTTCTACGGTCACTGCGGCAACTACCCGGAGTTGGTCGAGGCGTTGCGGGACGCCCAGGTTCTCGTGGGCGCGATGACCACCGACGAGCTGCGTCAGGTCATCTCCGGCCCGGCGGCTCGGGCCGGCTTCGCCGTCGAGACGGCGTTGGTGTCCACGCTCGTCGCCGAGGCGACCGGTCAGCCGGCGGTGCTGCCGCTGGTGTCGCACGCGCTGCTCGAGACCTGGCGGCACCGCCGTGGCGCCCGGCTCACCCTCGCCGGCTACGAGGAGACCGGCGGCCTCCAGCACGCGATCGCCCGCACCGCGGAGAGCGTGTGCGACGCGTTGGATCCCGGGCAGCTCGCGGCGGCAAGGCGGCTGTTCCTCCGCCTGACCGCGGTGGTCGACGGCGCCGAGGACACCAAACGCCGCCTGCGCCGGCGTGAGCTGGACGCCTCCGACGCGGACACCGCCACGGTGGTCGAGCGGTTCGCCGACGCCCGACTGCTCACGCTGGACGCCGACACCGTGCAGCTGTCCCACGAGGCGATCATCCGGTGCTGGCCACGGTTGCGGGAGTGGCTCCAGGACGATCGGGAGGGGCGGCGCCTGCACCGGCATCTCACGGAGGCCACCGAGTCGTGGGAAAGCCTCGGGGAGGACGCCGGCGGGCTCTACCGCAGCACCCGGCTGGCGCGGGTCCGTGACTGGGTGGCGGCCAATCCCATGGCGCTGACCAGCCGAGAGCGGCGGTTTCTGGACGCTTCCCTCACGACCGACGCCGCCGAGCACGCGGACGCCCGCCGCCGGACCCGCCGGCTACGGCAACTGGTCGCCGGGCTGACCGCGTTGCTGCTGGTCGCCGTGGTCGCCGTGGGGTTCGCGGTCAACGCGGACCAGACCGCGACCGCGCAACGCGATCTGGCCCTGGCCCGCCACGCCGTGGACAGCGCCGCGAGTGTGCACCCGACCGATCCGGCCCTGTCGGTGCAGCTCGATCTGGCCGCCTACCAGCTCGCGCCCAATTCGGAGACCCGCAATGCCCTGCTGAGCGCGTTCGGCACGCCCTACGGGACCCTCTTGACCGGGCACACCTCCATCGTGACGTCGCTGGCGTTCAGCGCCGACAGCCACGTGCTGGCCACCGCGAGCCGGGACCGGACCGTCCGGCTGTGGCGGGTCGACGACCCGCATCAGCCACGGACGGCCGGCACGATCGCGCTCTCGAGCGACACCAGCCCGGTGGTGGCCTTCGGCCGGGGCGGGCACATCCTCGCCGCGGCCGACGGCGACGCCGTCGCGCTGTGGGACGTCGGCGATCCGGACCATCCACGCAAGTTATCCGCGCCGGACAGCCACCAGGGGACCACGTATTCCCTCGCGTTCAGCGCCGACGGGTCCGTGCTGGCCACGGGCACCGCCGGCCACAAGGCAACCCTGTGGGACGTTCGCGATCCCGCCGCGCCGCGGCTGTTGACCAGCGCCATCGGTTCCGACGGAATCGTGGCGATCAGCGCCGACGGCCGGCTGCTGGCGGTCAGCGACGGGCCCACCGGCGCACGGCTCTGGAACGTCGGCGACCCCACCGCGCCGAAGCCGCTCGGCGCGCTGGTCGGCCACCGGGACGTGGTGGCGGCGCTGGCGTTCAGCCCGGACGGGCGCACTCTCGCGAGCGGCAGCTGGGACCACGACGTGCGACTGTGGGACATCGGCGACCCGGCCGCGCCGCGGCCACTGGCCACGCTCACCGGGAGCACAGCCATCGTCTGGTCGCTGGCGTTCAGCCCGGACGGCCGCACGCTGGCCTCCACCGGCAGCGGCACCCGCCTGTGGGACGTCACGGACCCACAGCGGGCGGCGGGCATCCTGACCCTGCCCGCCGGGGTGATGTCGGCGGCGTTCAGCCCGGACGGCACCGCGTTGGCCACCACCACCGGCAACCACAACGCCATTGTCTACGACCTGTCCGACCTGCCGCTGGCCGGCCATCACAACACGATCTCCGCGATGGCCTACTCCCGTGACGGCCGCATGCTGGCCACCGGCAGCTGGGACGACACCGTGCGGCTGTGGGACCTCACGGCCTCGGGCCAACGCCGGGCGCTGGCCACGCTGGCCGGCCAGACCGCCTTCGTGCGGGCCATCGCGCTCAGTCCCGACGGGCGCCTGCTCGCCGCGGCCAGCGACGACGGCACCGTGTGGCTGTGGGACATCGCCGACCCGCGCAACCCCGTCCACCGCGGCACCGTTCGGCACGCGGCGGGCCGCGAGATCCTGTCCGTCGCCTTCACCCCCGACGGCCGCACCATGGCCACCGCCGGCGTCGGAACCGTGCAGCTGTGGGACATCGCCGATCCGGCGAACCCCGTTCCCGGGTCGCGGCTGCCCGGCTACTCGGACGAGGCGTGGGTCGTCGTGATCAGCCCGGACGGCCGGACGATGGTCGTCAGCACCGACACCTCGTCCCGGCTGTGGGACATCTCCGACACCGCCCGGCCACGCGAGATCCCGTTCCGCTACGGCAGCACGGACACGGTGCAGCCGAACGCGTTCAGCCCGGACGGGCGCCTGCTGGCCACCGTCTCCGCCGAGCGCACCGTGCGCCTGCTGGACATGTCGGACCCGGGCCGACCCCGGCAACTCGCCACCAGCACCGGCTACGGCGATGTCGTCTACTCGGCCGTGTTCAGCGCGGACGGCCGGCGGCTGGCCACGGGCGACGGGGACGGCACCATCCAGCTGCTCGACATCGGCGATCCCCGTGATCCCCGGGAGCTGGGCGTGTTCAGCAACCCGCCGGGCGACGGCGTTGTCCGGGTGGCGTTCAGCCCGGACGGGCGCACGATTGCCGGTGGCGGCCTCGGTGGCGGCGTTCGATTGTGGCCTACCGATATCGACCAGGCCATCGCCCGCGTCTGCGCCGTCGCCCATCCGCCGATCACCGAAGCGGAATGGGGACAGTACCTGCCGGGCGTGCCCTATCGACCGCTCTGCTGACCTCAACTGGCGATCGGCTCCGCGTTGAGCTGGAGGATCTGGGTCTCCACCCGCCGCAGCACCATTCCCGGATCGACGCCGAACTCGTCCATGAGACGTCGGCGGGTGTCGCGGAGCAGTTGCAGCGCCCGCACGGTCTGCCCGATGCCGTGCAGGCCCAGCGCGAGCTGGGCGGCCAGGTGCTCCCGCAGCGGGTGTTCGGCGACCAGCGGCAGCAGGTCCTCGACGACCTCGCCGTGCCGCCGCAGCCGGACCAGCGCGGCGGCGTGGTCCTCGACGGCTTGCAGGCGTGCTTCCTCGAGGTTGGCGACGAGACGTTCGCGCAGCGAGTCCTCGACGACGCCGGTCAACGCCGGCCCGTGCCACAGCCGCAGGGCCCGCCGCAGCAGGTCGGCCCGGTCGGTGTCGGATGTCTGCTCGCGGGCGTCGGCGAGCAGCGCGCGGAACCGGTGGACGTCGACCGTCTGCGGGTCGGCGCACAGCCGGTACCCGGCTCCGCGTCTCTCCAGGCACGCCTGTGCACCGCCCGCTGCGATCCGTCCGCGCAGGTCGGACACGTGCACCTCGACGGCGTGCTGCGCCGTCCGGGGCGGCCGCCTTGCCCAGACCAGGTCGACCAGGTTGGCCAGCGGCAGCACTCGGTTGACCTCCAACGCCAGCACCGCGAACACCAGCTGGCGCTGCCTCGGGCCGAGGTGCACCGCCCGCCCGCCGGTCCACAATTGGACGTCCCCCAGAAGTCGAATCTCCACTCTCGCCGTCCTTCCCCCCGTGCCCCCGGCCCCGTGCTGCGCTCTTTCTAGGGCCGGCGGTGTTGTCCGTTCCGGAGAAGCGAGGCGGACAACCAAGCACCGATCAACCAGGCGTCCGGTCATCCGCTGTCTGGACGCCTGGTTGTTCGGCGATCAAGGTGGCTCAGGCGTCCGGATCGAGGCCGGCGTCGGCGACCGCGACCCGTTCCCGTTCGGCCGTCAGGTCCAGTGAACGGCAGAACACGAGGTAGAGGCCGGCCGCCACGAGCAGGCCGATCGGCATGGAGATGTCCGCGCCGCCCAACAGCTTCGCGACCGGGCCCTGGAGGTCGCCGACAATCGCGAAGGGCATCATCGCCGCGAAGCCGAGGGCGTAGGCGAGAAGTCCGCGCCAGCTCCAGCGGCCGTAGATGCCGTGCGGATTGAAGATCTCCCGGATCGAGTAGTGGCCGCGGCGCACCACGTAGAAGTCGACGAGATTGATCGCCGTCCACGGGGTGAACAGGTAGCCGAGCACGGTGAGGAAGTACTCGAAGTCCTCCAGGAAGGTGTCGTTGGAGGCGAAGGCGATCGCGGTGGCCAGCACGCCGACGACCACGAGCGCGTACACCCGCTTGATCGCGGTCGGCCGGAACCGCTTGAGCGAGTCCACGCAGGACAGCAGAGTGAGACTGCCGCCGTAGAAGTTGAGCGTGCCGATGGTGATCAGCGGCAACACCGAGCCGATCAGCAGCACCAGGCCGAAACCGGCGAACACCTTGTCCCCGGCGGACAACACGGCGTCCACGGTGTCGGCCTTGGGGAACAGCCCGGCGGCGAACGTGCCGACCAGCATCATCCACGCGCCGCCGACGCCGGCGCCGACATAGGTCCACCAGAACGACGCCCGCACGCCGACATCGCGCGGCAGGTAGCGGCTGTAGTCGGAGACGTAGATCGACCACGACAGCTGGTACACGGCGGCGGTGAAGAACTGCACCAGGAACGGGGTCAGGGCGAACGCGCCGAGGTCCATCTGCTCGGCGCTGAACGGGTGCGCGACCAGCAGCCCGACCGTGAACACGACCAGCAGCACCAGCATCATGTACGTCAGCCAGCGCGAGGCTTTGTGGATGAAGTCGTAGCCGACGATGGCCAGCACCACGCTGATCACGGCGTAGCCGATGTAGCTGACGGGTTTGGGCAGGTCGACCAGGTGCTGCATGGTCGAGCCGACCAGGATCTGGTTGAAGCCGGTGTAGCCGATGTAGGTCACCAGCGCCACGACCCACACCAGCAACGCGCCGACGAAGCCGAACTGGGGGCGCGACTGGACCATCTGCGGCAGCCCCAGCTGCGGGCCCTGGGTCGAGTGGAAGGCCATGAAGAACGTGCCGAACGCATTGCCCAGCACGACGGCGATCGCGGTCCAGATCAGGTTGCCGCCGAGCGCGACACCGATGATGCCGGTGGCGATGGTGGCCAGGTGGGCGTCGCCCGCGAACCACACGGGGAACAGGTGCCACACCTTGCCGTGGCGTTCGGCGATGGGCACGTAGTCGATCGAGCGGGTCTCGATGCCCAGCGTGGCTCGGTGCTCGCGTTCGCCGGTGGGTAGTTGAGCGGTGGGTGGATTGGCCGCCATGCCTGTTCTCCTCGTTGAGTCGCCGTGGTGGCGGAAGGCGTGCGTCCCCCAGTCTTGGACGCCCGGCTCAACCGATGCGGTTGAGCGTGGCGTACGCCAGTTGTTCCAGCAACAGTGCGGTTTCCCGGGGCGCGTCGGTGGCCGCGGTGATCACCTGTTTGGCCACGGCGACCGCCATCGGCGGTTGACCGGCCAGCTCAGCGGCGATGGTCAGCGCGGTGGTCAGATGGTCGCCGGCCGCTGTCGTCTCCGTGCAAAGGCCCCACGAGTGGGCCTCAACAGTTGACATTCGCCGACCGCGGAGCACCAGGTCGCGGGTCCGGGCCGGGCCGACGGCGCGAACCAGCCTCGTGATGCCACCGGAGCTGGGCAGGATGCCCAGCCCGACCTCGGGCAGCCCGAACACGGCCGTCTCGTCGGCGACCCGGAGGTCGGCCGCGAGCGCGAGCTCGAAGCCGCCGCCCAGGCAGTAGCCGGCGATGGCCGCGACGGTCGGCTGCGGCAGCGCCGCGACCGTTTCATAGACCGCGCCACTGGACCGGTAGTACTCGGCGATCGCCTCGGGCGTCATCTCCCGCAGCTCGCCGGTGTCGGCCCCGGCCGAGAACACCTTGTCGCCGCCGGTGATCACCACCGCCCGGCTGCCCTTCACCGCGTCCGATCGCACGGCGTCGAGCAGTCGCGACTCCAGCTGCGTGGACAGGGCGTTGAGCTTGGCTTCTCGCCGCAGGGTCAACACGGCGACATCGCCGTGCCGGGCGAGTTCGACCGTGCCCATCACTTCGGGCCCGGTCATCACGTCGCCGACGGGAAGGACACGAGACCGGTCAGCCCGCGCTTGGCCACCTCGTTGGCGATCACCAGCCGCTGGATCTCCGAGGTGCCCTCCCAGATCCGGTCCACCCGAAGCTCCCGCCACAGCCGCTCGACCGGGTAGTCCCGGATGTAGCCGCGGCCGCCGAAGATCTGCACGGCCCGGTCGGCGACCCGGTTGGACGCCTCCGACGCGGCCAGCTTCACGGTCGCCGCCTTGGCGTGCAACAACTTCCGAACTGTTTCATCGCTATTTTGGGCGCCCTGGTCGAACTCCCACGCCACCTGGTGCGTCAGCGCCCGGTTGGTGGCGATGTCCACCACCGAGTCGGCGATCATGCCCTGGATCAGCTGGTGCTCGATCAGCGCCTTGCCGCCCTGAATCCGCTGCGCCGCCCACTCCGACGCCAGCGTCAGCGCCCGCTCGGCGGCGCCGATGGTGCGGGCGCCGATCATCAGGCGCTCCTCGGTGAACCAGTCGCGGGTCAGGTCGTAGCCGTTGCCGATGCCGCCGAGCACCGCGTCGCCGCCGACCCGCACGTCCTCGAACAGGAACTCCGGGTGCTCGTAGACGAAGGTGTGCGTGTAGCGCGGGGTCCGCTTCACCGACACGCCGGGCAGGTCCTTGTCCACCAGGAACAACGTGGGCGCGTCGCCGACCACGGCCAGCACGATGAGGAAGTCGGCGGCGTCGCCGACCGTGACGAACCACTTCTCGCCGTTGATCCGGTAGCCGTCGCCGTCCGGCGTGGCCGTGGTCTCGATGCCCGACGGGTCGGAGCCGGCGCCCGGCTCGGTGATCGCGACGGCGTCCCGGCGCTGCCCGAGGATGTCCGGCACCAGGTAGCGCTCCCGCTGCTCGGGCGTGCAGGCCCGCAGGCAGTTGGCCGGCCGCCACACGGTGTCCCACAAGGCGTTCGTGAGCTTGCCGAGCTCGTCCTGCACCACGACCTGCTCCAGCACGGTCAGGCCGGCGCCGCCCCAGTCGGCCGGCATGTTGACCGCCTGCAGGCCGCTGGCCAGCACGTCCTGGCGGATCGCGTCCAGCGCCGCCGCCGACAGGCCGTTGTCGGCCTCGCACGTGTCCTCGTACTGCATGATCTTGCCGGTGAGGTCGGCGGCGCGCTGTTTCAGCTCGGCCAGCCGCGGGGTGTAGGCGAACTCCACTGTGTCGTCTCCTTTTCCGCTTGTCGACCTTCTCTGGTTGTCCGACTTTCTCCGGTTGTCGGGACTGGTCAGCCGAGCACGATCCGGGCGTCCAGGCCGAGGCAGCCGCCCGGCGTGGCCAGCAGTGGGTTGACTTCGAGTTCGGCGATCTCCGGGTGGGCGGCGGCGACCTCGGCGATCGCCGCGACGGCGTGGGCCGTGGCGGCGAGGTCCACCGGCCGGCGGCCACGCGCGCCGTGCAGCAGCGGGGCGGCCTTGAGGGCGCGGAGCATGGTCTCGGCCTCGGCCGGCGTGACCGGAGCCAGCGCGAACGTGACGTCCTTGAGGATCTCGGTGAACACGCCGCCCAGGCCGACCATCAACACCGGGCCGAACCGTGGATCCCTGCGTACGCCCACGATCAGCTCCACGCCGTCGGTGGTGTCGGCCATCGCCTCGACGCAGTACTCGGTCACGTCCAGGCGCGCGGCCATGTCCTTGTGCGCGGCCATCACCGAGTCCTGATCGGACAGTCCTATCGCGACACCGCCGGCATCGGACTTGTGCAACAGGCCCATGGCCTTCAGTACGACCGGATAGCCGATCTCGGTCGCGGCGTCGACAACATCTGTGGACAGGCGGGCGGCGGGGAAGGTCAGGCCGCCGGCCTTGAGCAGCTCACGGGCGTCCCAGTAGCCGCCGTCGGTCACGGGCTCGGCGGGCGGCGGCAGGGGCCGGGTGTGCGGGCGCTGGTCGGCGTGATCGGCCAGCATGCCGAGGGTTCGGGCGGCGTCATCGACGACCCGGAACACGCCGATGCCGTTGCGGCGCAGTTCGTCGGCGGCCACGCTGTCCGCGCACATCGTGTGCAGGGCCAGTGGTTTGCCGTGCCGGTGCACGTGCTCGGCGATCACCGTGGCGGTGGCGATCTCGCGGGCGGCCAGCTCGGGCCCGTAGTCGCCGTAGCCGCCGAAGTAGCCGGTGACCAGCACGGAGTCGATGTCGGGATCGGCCAGCACGCGGTCGATGGTCCGGGCGAACGAGGTGATGTCCTGCTCGCCGGCCCCGGCCAGGTCGACCGGGTTGGCCACGCCGGCCGACGGCGGCAGGTCGGCCTTGAGCGCGGCGACCAGCGAAGACCGGAACTCGTTGACGTGGAGCCCGTTGGCGTCGGCGATGTCGCTGGCGGTGGAGGCGTGCCCGCCGCCGTCGGCGATCACCGCGACCCGCCGGGCCGGCCTCGATCCGTGCCGGTGCAACGCGGCGACCAGGTCGGCCATCTCCCGGGGGCTGCGCACCCGGTCCACGCCCGCGGCTCGGCAGGCGGCGTCGATCACGGCGCTGTCGCTGGTCAGGGCGCCGGTATGGGAGCGGGCGGCCCGGTTGGACGCGGTGCTGGTGCCGACCGTAAGCAGGACAACGGGTTTGCCCGCGTTGACGGCCTCGCTGGCCGCGGCGACGAAGTCCCGGCCGTCCTGGAAGTCCTCGCAGTACACGGCGATGACCTCGGTGCCGGGGTGGTGGGCGTAGGCGCGGATCAGGTCGGCGGCGCCGAGATCGGCCTGGTTGCCCAGCGAGGCGAAGCGGGAGAAGCCCAGGCCGCGGTCGGTGAGGAACTTGCTGAGCTCCAACGCCATGTTGCCGCTCTGCGAGATCAGGCCGACCGGCCCGTGCGGCAACGGGTTCGACACCAGGAACAGGTCGCTGGTGGCGTCGAGGACGCCCAGGCAGTTGGGGCCGAGCAGCACGGCGCCGGCGGCCCGGATCTTGTCCGCCACGGCGATCTGCGTCGCCCGGCCCTCGTCGCCGAGCTCGGCGAAGCCGGAGGTGATGCCGACGATCGCCCTCGCGCCGGCGGCCAGCGCGTCGTCCACCGCGGCTTCGAAACCGGCCGCCGGCACCGTGATCACGACGCAGTCGACCGGCTGCCGGATGTCGGCCATGGTGCGGTAGGTGGGCTGGCCGAGTACGGGCTCGCCGCGGCGGTTGACCAGGTAGACGGGCCGGCTCATGCGCAGGGCCTGCACGCTGATCCAGTTGCCGTACTTGGTCTCGTCGTTGCTGGCGCCGAGAATCGCCACCGCTCGCGGCGTGAACAGCGCATCGAGGCTCTTCACGCCTGCACCTCCGGCACGGGGTAGCCGGCGCCCCAGGCGTCCGCGCCGCCGTCGACAACAACTGTTGTCCCGGTGACGTAGGCGCCGGCTTTCGAGGCCAGGAAGGAGATCAGCGCCGACACGTCCTGCGGTGTGCCGAGCCGGCCCAGCGGGACCGACTGGGCCCAGCGCCGGCGGTCGTCGTCGGTGTAGTTCTCCTGCAGGCCCTCGGTCGCGATGGTGCCCGGGGCCACGCACACCGATCGGATGCCGTAGCGGCTCCACTCCAACGCGAGGCCGGCGGCCAGGTTCTCCAGCGCGGCGCGGGCGGCGCTGGCGTGCACCATGCCCGAGATGCCGCGGCGCGGCGAGAAGGCGATGAAGAAGATCACCCCTGAGCGGTTGGGGATCATCGAGCGGACGGCGACCTCCCGGGTCAGCGCCCACGCGGCGTCGACCGCCAGCCGGTGCACGGCCCGCCAGCCGCCGGGGCTGATCTGCTCGGCCGGCGCGGCGAACTGACCGCCGGCGTTGTTGACCAGGATGTCGACGCGGCCGTACTCGCTCATGGCGGCGTCGACGACCGGCGTGACGTCCTCGCGGATGTCGGCGGTCAGGGCCAGGCATTGCCCGCCGGCCTTGACGATCTCGTCCCGCACCGCGGCCAGCGGCTCGGGCCGCCGGCCGCAGATCACCACCCGTGCACCGCCGTTGGCCAGGTCCAGCGCGGTGGCCCGGCCGATGCCGGTGCCGCCGCCGCTGATCACCGCCACCCGGCCCGCGTGCACGTCCGGCCGAAGAACCCCGGTCACCGTCGACCTCCCGTCTGACTGACGCGTCAGTCAGGGTCAGTAAACCCGCCGTGTCAAGGGCAGGCGGTGCCTTTGACTGGCGCGTCAGTTAAGCTGGCCGGCATGAGCAGGGCCGACGAGGACAGACGCGAGGCGATACTCGACGCCACCTGGCGGCTCATCGCCGAGCGCGGCTACCACGCCGTTCGGATCGCCGACATCGCCAAAGTCTGCGGCACCAGCACCGGCACCGTGCACTACTACTTCCCCGGCAAGCACGACGTGCTCACCGAGGCGTTGAAGCACTGCGTCGAGCACGCGTTCGAGCGGCAGAGCCACGAGCTGCGGCAGATCGACAACGCCTACGAGCGGCTGCTCAAGTTGATCGACATGCAGCTGCCCAAGGTCGGGCCGGTGCGGGACGAGTGGTCGGTGTGGCTGCAGTACTGGGCCGAGTCGGCCATCCGCCCCGAGCTTCGGCCGGTGCACAGCGAGTTCTACGCCCGATGGCGCGAGACCGTCGTGCGGATCGTGCGGCGGGGCCTCCGTCAGGGCGTCTTCCGCGACGTCGACGCCGACCAGGTCGCCCTGCGGCTGACCGCGCTCACCGACGGGCTGGCCATCCAGGTCCTCACCGGCTCGTCCGCCGTCACCGTGACCGTGATGCGGGAGCTCCTGGTCGATTTCGCCCGGCGCGAGCTGCTCGTCGGCGCCTCCCACACCTGACCCGCCGGATGTCACATGCGCGTCATACTTGCCTCTCTGAGGGACATCCGGACCGCATGTGACAGCGTTACTCCGGTGTGGACAGTGCTCCGGCCGAGGGCGGCGGCACGCCCTTCCGCCGCCGTCGGCCGGTCGCCGTCGGCCGATCGCCCTCAGTCGGTCGCCCTCAGTCGGTCACCGTCGGCTATCGCGCTCCGGCCCCGACCCGGGCGCGGCTGTGCAGGGCCAGGAGCGCGGCGCCGCCGATGATGCAGACCACCTCCGTGATCACACTCCAGTACTCCGGCTGGCTGTTGAACTCGTCGTGCTGGCCCAGGAAACCCACCGTCGCCGCCAGCACGTAGGAGCCCAGCGTCAGCACCCCGAAGCCCAGCGCGCCCAGCGCCGGCAGCCAGTGCCGCCAGGCCAGCACCGCGATCGCCAGCACCAGGCCGCCGATCGCGTTCAGCAGGAACAGCGGCGTGACGATGCCGGGGTACCCCTGCGTGAACAGGAAGTAGTGCACGCCCGCCGAGCCCAGCAGCGCCACAGCGACAACGATCCGCAACACCCAACCGATCATGACCGTCCTCCACTTCGTGCCCCTGTTCGACACACGAGCACAGCGTGGAACCGGTTCACCCACCTCGCAGGCCGAAGCCCCCGGCCGGCGTGACCAGGCCGGCCTCCGGTGACCATCGGAACGGCCCTCTTCCCCTTGACCCGGTCGATCGTTTCAGTGGGCGTTTTTCGGTGTGGCACGCGTGGATTTGGTGTGGAGCCTCTGGGCGATGGCACGAAGGGCAAAAGCGGGCAGGAAGAGCCGCCCTTCTTTGGTCAATTGTACGCCATCGCCCCCCTCCACACAAAATCCACGCTTCTGATTGCTGGTGACGTTGGGTGCGGTGACGACGTGAGGGAAAAGCCTTTCTGTTTGCCGTGATTCACCCGTTAGTGATTCGAGTTGGATCTTGGAGCGGAGTATTCTTTGAGGTATGGAACTCACCCGTGAGATAGAAGCCATGGAACCCGATGGGGCCATGTACGAGCTGATCGTGGGTGTGGATCCGAGTAGCCTCACGCAAGAAGAGTTGGTCACCTATGTCATTGCGGCACGGAAGCTCAAAGCCGCCTGTGAATACGCCGAACTGGCCGCCATCGCCCACGCTGAGGACCTGACCGAGGTAGCGATGGCAACCAAGGCGTCGGAGCCGGCGCTGGCCCGGACGCAGGAGACCGCCGCCGCCCTGGCGACCCACCCCGCCCTGGCCGGCCTGTTCCGTCGAGGCGAGATCGACCTGGCCCGCTTCACCGCCGTCCGGGACCGCACCTGCCACCTGGCCGACCCGGCCCAAGTCGCCGACGTCGACCAGGCCCTCGCCGACGTAGCCGCCGGGCTGACTCGCACCCAGCTGTGCCGCAAGGCCACCGCCCTGATCGCCACAACCGACCCCGACGGCTACGAACAACGCTGCCACAAGGCCAAAGCCGACCGCCGAGTCGAGTTCTCCCCGCTGCCCGACGGCATGGCCAAACTGACCTGGGTCCTGCCCGCCCCCGAGGCGCACCAGCTGTTCCAACAGATCTGCGCCGACGCCAAATCCCTGCCGAAGGACGACCGCACCACCGACCAGAAACGCTCCGACGTGCTCCTGGAACGGCTACTCGGTGAGCGCACAGGCTGGAACATTCGCACCTTCGTCACCATCTCCATGGAAACCCTGATGGGCCTGACCAACGACCCCGGCCAGCTGGCCGGCTACGGCCCCCTCTCCGCCGACACCGCACGCGAGTTGGCCATGCACGGCCCCTTCCGAGGACTACTGCTGGATGAGTACCGGCAGATCTCCGCCATCAGCGCCGAGACCTACCGCCCCACCGTCCTGATGAAGGAAGCCAACCTCGCCCGCTCCGCCGGCACCTGCACCGCGCCCGGCTGCACCCGCCCCATCCAGGAACACGACCACATCACCCCCTGGCCGGTGGGCGACACCACCCCCACCAACCTCCAAGGCCTCTGCGCCTACCACCACCACCGTAAACACGACAACTACACCGTCACCCGGGATCCGGACGGCATCAACCACTGGACCACGCCGGCTGGCCGCAACCACACCACCCACCCCACCCAGTACTGACCCGACCTGGCCGGCCGTCCCCCGCCACCCGACTCGGCCGGCTGCCACCACACCACCCGCCCAACCCGCTACTGATCCGACCCGGCCGGCCGCCACCACACCACCTTGCTACTGATCTGACCCGACGGGCGACGGAAAGCGGAAGGCGGAACTACCCGCCACTCACCACCAGCCGCCACAAGCCCCCAACGCCCCGCGACAACCACAACAATGGCAAGAATTCACGCAGCAGCACCCACCCCCGCCAATCATCACACCCAACCCGGCCACCGCATTTCGCTAACTCACATCGGCACCATCGCGGCTTGGGTCGATTTTGTGTGGAGGGGGACGATGACGTAAAATTGACCAAGCGAAGGGCAGGCCTGCCTGCCCGCTTTTGCCCTTCGCGTCATCGTCC
>DASWRQ010000119.1:0-124153 GCA_036403095.1 Kutzneria sp.
CTGATCGGGCTGACCGCGGTGATGCTGGTCGCCGGCTTCTTCGCCCGGCAACTGCTGTTCCGCACCGCGTACAAGATCGAGTACGACCTGCGCAACATGATGTACGAGCACCTGACCAGCCTGTCGTTCCCGTTCTACGACCGGGCCCAGACCGGGCAGCTGATCTCCCGCGCCAACTCGGACATCCGGTCGGTGCAGATGTACCTGGCGTTCGCGCCGTTCATGCTGGTGCAGTGCGGCATCGCGGTGGTCGCCTTCGGCTACATGCTGGCGATCAGCGTGCCGCTGGCCATCCTGGCCATGCTGCCGATGCCGCTGGTGTTCATCACCTCGCGGCAGATGCAGCGGTCGATGTTCCCGGTGTCGTGGCTGATCCAGGCCCGGCTGGCCGACGTGGCCACCGTGGTCGACGAGAACGTCAACGGCGTGCGGGTGGTCAAGTCGTTCGCGGCCGAACGGCGTCAGCTCTCGCTGTTGCAGAAGGCCGCGATCAAGGTGCGCTGGGCCTACGTCAAGGACACCGACCTGCGGGCCCGGTGGACGCCGGCGGCGCAGAACCTGCCGCGTGTCGGCATGGCGATCGTGCTGCTGTACGGCGGTTATCTGGCCATTCAAGGCGGTCTTGGCGTCGGCGCGATCCTGGCCTTCAACTCCTACCTGCTGATGCTGCAGATCCCGTTCACCATGATCGGCATGCTGATCATGATGGGGCAGCGGGCGTCGGCGTCGGCCAAGCGCCTGTACGAGGTGCTGGACGAGAAGCCGGAGATCGTCGACTCGCCTACTGCCGTTGCCCTCTCGGATGTCCGCGGCGATGTCGAGTTCCACGGCGTCCGCTTCGGTTACGCCGACGGGCCCGATGTGCTGGACAAGCTCTCGCTGCGGCTGGACAGCGGCGAAACCGTTGCGCTGGTCGGTCGTACCGGCAGCGGAAAGTCCACTGTGGCCCGACTGCTGCCGCGTTTCTACGACGTACGCGAGGGTTGCGTGACCGTCGACGGCCACGACGTGCGCGATGTGACCCTGCACAGCCTCCGGGACGCCGTCGGCATCGTGCTGGACGAGCCGTTCCTGTTCTCGGCCTCGGTGCGCGACAACATCGCCTACGGGCGGCCGGATGCCGACTTCACCGACATCGAGCGGGTGGCGCGGCTGTCCGGTGCGCACGAGTTCATCATGGAGCTGTCCGAGGGCTATGACACCGTGATCGGCGAGCGCGGCTACACGCTGTCCGGCGGGCAGCGGCAGCGCATCGCCATTGCCCGCACCCTGCTGGTGAATCCGCCCGTCCTGGTGCTCGACGACGCGACCAGCGCCATCGACGTCCAGGTGGAGCAGGAGATCCACGCCGGGCTGCGTACGCTGTTCGCCGGCCGGACCACGCTGATCATCGCGCACCGGCTGTCCACGATCAGCCTGGCCGACCGGGTGGTGCTGATGGACGGTGGGCGGATCGTCGCCGACGGCACCCACGCCGAGCTGTTGGCGAACACGCCGTTGTACGCGGAAGTGTTGGCACAGGCCAATGTCGATTCTCTTGGAGTCGAGGAACTGGGGGGTGTGGCGCGATGACGTTTCCCGGAGGTGGGGGCGGCGGCCAGATGTTCGGCGCCGCGCGGGCCGGCGCGTCGGGACTGCCGTTCGCCGGCGTGCCGCCGGAGATGCAGGCCGGCGTGGACAAGTTGCTGCGCACCGAGCCCGAGCATCCCGAGCCCGAGGTCGTCTTCGAGCACGGACGACCCGATCCCGACGGCCACAAGCTGAGCCTGCGGCGGCTGGTTCGGCCGTACTGGGGCATGGCGCTACTGGCCGGCGTGCTGGTGGTCGTCGAGGCGCTGACGCTGCAGGCCGGCCCCAAGCTGACCCAGATCGGCATCGACAACGGCATCATCGCCCGCAACTACAGCGTCCTGTTTGTCGTCGCGGCCGTGTACCTGGTCAGCCTGCTGATCACCGGCATCGCCCAGGCCGCCCGGGTCAAGGTCACCGGGCGGATCGCCGCGTGGGTGATGAACGACCTGCGGGTGCGGGTGTTCACGCAGTTGCAACGGCTGTCGCTGGACTTCTACACCGGCGAGAAGGCCGGCGTGATCATGACCCGAATGACCAGCGACATCGAGAACCTGCAACAGCTGTTACAGGACGGGCTGGTCCAGTTCGCCATCCAGGGCCTGACCATGGTCGTGGTCACGGCCGTGCTGTTCACGTTCGACGTGCGGCTGGCGCTGATCACCGTGGTGCTGGTGGTGCCGATCCTGACCGTGCTGTCGCTGTGGTTCCACCGGGCCTCCAGCAAGGGCTACGTGCGGGTGCGGGACAACATCGCCAACGTGCTGGCCGACCTTTCCGAGAGCCTGCAGGGTGTTCGCATCGTCACCGCGCACAACCGGCAGCGGCACAACACCGAGCACCACCGGCAGGTCACCGGGGTGTACTACGACACCAACGTGCAGACCGGACGGATCAACTCGATCTACGGGCCGGGCACCCAGGTCGTCGGCGTGGCCGGGCAGCTGGCGCTGCTGGCCATCGGCGCCGGCATGGTCGCCGGCGGCGAGCTGACCATCGGCGAGCTGGTGGCGTTCCTGCTCTACCTCGGGGCCTTCTTCCAGCCCATCCAGCAGCTGGTGCAGCTGTACAACATGTACCAGCAGGGGCAGTCCTCGATCGTCAAGCTGCGGTCCCTGCTGGCCACGGCGCCCGCTGTGGTGGAGTCGGCCGAAGCCGTCGATCTGCCGCCGGTCGACGGCGAGATCACCTTCGACGACGTCACCTTCGGCTACCTCGCCGATCGCCCGGTGATCTCCGGTGTGTCGCTGGACATCCGGGCCGGGGAGACGGTGGCCTTCGTCGGTCCCACCGGGGCCGGCAAGTCCACCTTGGCCAAGCTCGTGACCCGGTTCTACGACCCGACGTCCGGTCGGGTGCTCATCGACGGGCACGATCTGCGCGACGTCCACATCGAGTCGCTGCGCCGTCAGCTCGGCGTCGTCCCCCAGGAGCCGTTCCTGTTCGCCGGGCCGCTGCGGGACAACATCCGCTTCGCCGCCCCCGACGCCACGGACGACGAGGTGTGGGCCGCGCTGCGGGCCGTCGGTCTCGTCGAGGTGGTCGAGCGGATGCCCCAGGGCCTCGACACCATCGTGCAGGAGCGGGGCCAGTCCCTGTCCTCCGGCGAGCGCCAGCTGGTGGCGTTGGCCCGGGCTTTCCTGGCCCAGCCCCGAGTTCTGGTGCTGGACGAGGCGACGTCCAATTTGGACCTCCAGTCCGAGACCAAGATCGAGGACGCGCTGGACGTGCTGTTGGAGCGGCGGACCGCCATCCTCATCGCGCACCGGCTGTCCACCGCCATGAAGGCCGACCGCATCGTCGTGGTCGACGAGGGCCGCATCGTCGAGGTCGGCTCCCACGACCAGCTCGTCGCCGCCGGCGGCAAGTACACCCAGATGTACGCCACCTGGACCAGCCAGACCGCCGACGTGCACTGAACCGCCACCTGCGCTTCCCACTCGGCAGCTGCTGCCGAGTGGGAAGCGCACGCAAAGCCCTGCCGTGCTGATCACGGCTGCTGCCCGAAGGGGCAGGCACGACTGAACCTCCGTTCAGCCCAAGGGCGCGGAAATTGCGGCACGGCAAGGATTTGCGGTCCCCTACACTGCGCCGCGTGCTGGCAGTGGTGTCCGGATGAGACAGATCGGCAATGGTCGTTATGCGCTGACGCGCGAGCTCGGCCGGGGCGGCATGGGCGTGGTGTGGCTGGCCGAGGACCGGGTGCTTGACCGGGAAGCGGCGGTCAAGGAGCTGACCCTGCCGGCCGAGGTGCCGGAGCAGCAGCGGGCCGTATACCGGGAACGCGTGGTGCGCGAGGCCCGCACGGCCAGCAAGCTGCGTGAGCCGTCGGTGGTCACGGTGTACGACCTGCTCACCGAGGACGGCCGCACGTACATCGTGATGGAGTACGTCGACGCCCCGACGCTGGCCGACCTGATCGACCGGGACGGCCCGATGTCGACGGAGCGGGCGGCCCGGCTGGGCGGCGAGCTGCTGTCGGCTCTGGAGGCGGCCCACGGGGCGGGCATCGTGCACCGGGATGTCAAGCCCGGCAACGTGATGGTGCCGGCCAAGGGCACCTCGAAGCTGACCGACTTCGGCATCGCGCAGTCCTTCACCGACCCTCGCCTGACGTCGACCGGGGCGCTGATCGGCACGCCGTCGTACATGTCGCCGGAGCGGCTGTCGGGCGGCGAGCCGTCGGCGGCGTGGGACCTGTGGGCCTTGGGGGCCACGCTGTTCTGCGCGGTCGAGGGCTACGACGCGTTCGGCCGGGACACCGTCACCGCGACCATGCTGGCGGTGATGACCGAACGGGCCGAGCTCACCCGGTGCACCGGCCCGCTGGCCGAGCTGATCCTCGGCCTGCTGGAGCCGGATCCGGCCCGGCGGCTGACCGCCGTCGAGGCCCGGCCGCTGCTGGAGTGGGCACTCAAGCCCAACGGCCCGAAGCCGACCAGACTGCTGGTCGACCCGAAGCCGACCCTGGTGGATCCCGACGCCGACCAACCTGGCCCGAAGCCGACGGCGGCGTTTGCCGACCCGGACGCCGAGCCGAGCCGTCCGAAACCGACACCCCCGACCGGACCGCAGCCCGGCCCGCCGTTCGGCCCCGGCCCGGACCCGTTCGCCAATCACCCCTACGCGGCCCGGCTCCGCGCCCAGCAGGCCCAGGCCATGGCCCGGTACCGGCCGATCCGCCGGCTGACCCGGTTCGTCCTCGTGCTGGCCCCAATCATCATGGCCGCCGCGGTCATCCCGGTGATCATGTCCACCATCAGCACGATGAACACGCTCAACCAGCCGATCACCACCCCCGGCCTCACCATCGACACGACCACCGCCGCCACCACGACCACCACGCGGACCTCGACGCCGACGGTGATCGCCGCGATGCAGCCGCTCATGACCTACGGGCCGGACGGCGACATCCCCTCCGAGGAGGTCCCCTACCGCAGCGACTCCTGCTTCGCGTGGACGCCGACCAAGGGCAAGCCCGCCCCCAAGGCGTACGACTACGTCGACTGCACGAAGCCGCACGGCGTGCAGGCGTTCGACTTCGGCGTCATCACGCCGGAGTACGACGCCCCGTACCCGACGCCCGAACAGCTGACCCAGCGGGCGACGGCGCTGTGCACCAAGCAGTTCCTGTCGCCGAGAATCACCGTCGAAGACAAGGAGCGGTCGCTGCGCTACTGGGTGCTGGTGCCCACGAAGACCGCGTGGAGCCCGCCGCCGGGGCCGACCTTCGTCCCCGCGCAGCGGACCTACTGGTGTGTCGCCGGCCGGGCCGACGGGGCCGACCTCACCGACTCCATCGAGTGAGCGTGGGGTGGCTAGGGTGTCCGGCGTGACGAACATGTCCCGTTGGTCGGACGAGAACGGCGGCCTGGACTTCGGGCTCCTGGTGCTGCGGCTGATGCTGGCGGTCGCGATGGGGGCGCACGGGCTGATCCAGGTGTTCGGCCTGTTCGGCGGCCCGGGCATGGCGGCGTTCGGCGCGCTGCTGCAGGGTTACGGCTTCAGCCGCAACCTGGAGTTCCTGATCTGGCTGACCGGGATCACCGAGGTGGCCGGGTCGGTGCTGATGGTGGTGGGCCTGTTCACGCCGCTGGCCGCGGCCGGCCTGCTGGGCGTGGGCGTCAGCGCGGTCCGGGCCAAGTGGGCCGGTGGGTTTGCCGGGGGCGCCGGCTTCGAGCTGGAGATCACGCTGGCGGTGATCGCCTTGGCGCTGCTGCTGACCGGCCCCGGCTGGTACGCGCTGGACCGGCACACGGCCTGGCGGCGCCGGCCGCTGGGCTTCGCGATCGGCGGCCTGATCCTGGCCGTAGGCGGTGCCGTGGCGGTGGGCTCGCTCTTCTGACGCCAGAATGGTAGCCATGGATGATCAGCTGGTGGAGCTGGCCGATGCCCACGGGGTGGCCACCTGGTACGAGGGCAGCGAGCGGCGACGGGTCGACGTGCCGGCCGACGTGGTGGTGTCGGTGCTGGCCAAGCTCGGTGTCGCCGCCGACACGCCCGAGGCCGTGACAGCGGCGTTGGCCGAGGTCAGGCGGGACGAACTGCCCCCGACCATCGTGCTGCGCACCGGGCAGACCCGGCGCTTGCCCGCATCGGAGCCGGGCGCCACGATCCGCACCGAGGGCGGCGAGACCGTCCCGGTCGCCGACGAGATCCCCGGCGATCTGCCGCTGGGCTGGCACACGCTGGTGGTCGGTGATCGGGAGATCACGCTGGTCGTCGCGCCGGACAAGCTGCCGGAGCCGCCGCGGACCTGGGGCTGGATGCTCCAGCTGTACTCGATGCACTCCCGCGAGTCCTGGGGCGTCGGCGATCTCCAGGACCTCAAGGACTTCGTCACGTGGTCGAAGGACACCGGCGCGGGCGTGGTGCTGCTGAACCCGATGCACGCCGTGGCGCCGGTGCACCCGATCCAGCCCTCGCCCTACTCCCCCTCCAGCCGCCGCCACACCAATCCCGTCTACCTTCGCGTGACGGAGACGAACGAGTATCTGGCGGCGGATGAGCCGACCAGAGCGGCGGTGGACGCACTCAAGCCGGACGCCACCGGCGACCTGATCGACTACGACCGGGTCTGGGACGCCAAGATCAAGGCGCTCGAGCTGCTGAAGCCGTCAGAGCGGAAGGACGGCGACGACTTCGCCGTCTACTGCGCCCTGGCCGAAGTCCACGGCGCGGACTACCGGGACTGGCCCGAGGAACTGCGACACCCGGACAACCCGGCCGTTTCGGAGCAGGCCGACCCGGCCAGGGTCTCCTTCCACGCCTGGCTCCAGGAACTGTGCGACCAGCAGCTGGAGCAGGCCCGCCAGGCGGCCGAGGACATGGCGGTCGGCATCGTCCACGACCTGCCGGTCGGCGTCGACCCGGGCGGCGCGGACGCCTGGGCGCTGCAGGACGTGCTGGCCCCGGGGGTCACGGTCGGCGCGCCGCCGGACGCCTTCAACCAGCAGGGCCAGAACTGGTCGCTGCCGCCTTGGCACCCGCGGAAGCTGGCCGAGGCCGGCTACCGGCCGTACCGGGACCTGTTGCGAGCGGTCTTCCGCCACTCGCAGGGCCTGCGCATCGACCACATCGCCGGCCTGTGGCGGCTGTGGTGGATCCCCGGCGGCGACGCCCGCAAGGGCACGTACGTCCGCTACGACGCCGACGCGATGACCGGCATCCTCGCGCTGGAGGCCCACCGGGCCGGCGCCGTGGTGATCGGCGAGGACCTCGGCACGGTCGAGCCGGTCGTGACGGAAACCTTGCACACCAACAACATGCTGTCTTCGGCGGTGCTCTGGTTCGAGCGCGACGACAACGGGGCGATGCTGCCGCCGCGGAACTGGCCCGAGCGGGCGGCGGCCAGCATCAGCACCCACGATCTGCCGACGGCGGCCGGATTCCTGCGCAGCGAGCACGTCCGGGTCCGGGCCGAGCTCGAGGTCCTGGCCGGCGACGTGGAGGCCGAGTACGCGCAGGCGGCCAAGGAACGCCGCGAACTGCTCGCCGCGCTGGGCGAGGACGAGTCGGCCGCCGAGGAGGACGTGATCATCGCGATGCACGCCCTGCTGGCCGGCACCCCGTGCCGCGTCGCGCTGGCCTCGCCCTACGACGTGATCGGCGAGACCCGCCAGCCCAACCTGCCCGGCACCGTCGACGAATACCCCAACTGGCGGATTCCGTTCCCGATCCATCTCGCCGCGTTCCTGGCCGACCCCCGAGTGTCACGGGCAGTGAGCACAATGCGCGATCGATGACCGCCATTCTGCCCGAACACGCCTAGCGTTGTTGCTTGTCGCCGGGCCGTCTCCATACGATCGGGGTTAACACAAAGTAGCGCCCCGGCGAAACGAGAGGGGCCAGCATGTCCGTCACCGACGACGCGGCACGACGCCCGTCCCTGCACTGGTTCCTGACCGAGCCGGTCCGCGGCGCGATGACCTTCGGCACGCTGCCCTTCGCAGTCCCGCTGTTGTCGCGCGCGCCGCGCGGCGACGGGCACGGCGTGCTGCTGCTGCCGGGGCTGATGGCCGACGACATGAGCAACCAGCCGCTGCGGGCGTACCTCGCCTCGCTGGGGTACGTCACGCGCGGCTGGGGGCTGGGCCGCAACATCGGGCCGACCGACGCGGTGCTGGACGGCATGCCGGTGCTGTTGCAGGACATGGCCGAGGCGACCGGCGGCCCGGTCTCGCTGGTCGGCTGGAGCCTGGGCGGCATCTACGCCCGCGAGCTGGCCCGCGACCATCCGCACCTGGTCCGTCAGGTGATCACGTTGGGCAGCCCGTTCGCGCTGGTCGATCCCCGGCAGAGCCGGGCCGAGCCGGCGTTTCGCCGCCGCTCCCGCCGGCACGCGCATCCGGACCGGGTCCCCGGTCGCGACCAGCTGAGCCGGCCGATCCCGGTGCCGTCGACGGCGATCTACTCCAAATCGGACGGCATCGTGCACTGGCGGGCCTGCATGCAGGAGCCGGCGGCGGACCGGGAGAACATCGAGGTCACCTGCGCCCACCTGGGCTTCGGTGTCGATCCGGCCACGCTGTGGGCGGTCGCCGACCGGCTCGCCCAACGACGGGGTCAGTGGCAACCGTTCCGCCCGTCCGGCTGGGCCCGCGCGTTCTACCCGGCAACCCGATGACCCGGCCGGCGCCGTGGACCTTCGCCGAGCCGTGGGGCGCGAGCGGCTGGATCACCGACATCGACGGCCCCGTGCACTGGATCGACTTCGGCGGTGCGGGCGACGGGCCGCCGATCGTGTTCGTGCACGGGCTGGGCGGCTCGCACCTGAACTGGGCGCTGATCGGCTCGGCGCTGGCCAAGGGCCGTCGCGCGGTGGCGCTGGACCTGCGCGGTTTCGGGCTCACGCCGGGCTCGCCGCGCAGCACCTCGATCCGGTCCAACGTGCGCCTGCTCGACGCGTTCATCCGGGAGGTCGTCGGCGGGCCGGCCGTGCTCGTCGGCAACTCGATGGGCGGCGTGATCTCCGTGCTGCAGACGCACAACAACCCCTCGTCCGTGGCCGGGCTGGTGCTCGTCGACCCGGCCCTGCCGCCGGTCTCCACCCGCCCGGACTTACGGGTGGCTGGCATGTTCGCCACGTATCTGCTGCCCGGCCTCGGCGAGCTGTACATGCGCCTCGCGCAGTCGGGAATGCCCGCGCGGCAACAGGTTCGTCGGATGCACAACCTGGTGTTCGCCGATCCCCGCCGGGCCGACCCGAAGCTGGAGGAGGTGTCGGTCGCGCTGGTCGAGCAGCGTCGGCAGATCCGCGGCAAGGAGGAGTCGTTCCTCGGCGCCACCCGCTCGCTGATGCGGTTGCTGGCCCGGCCGGACCGCTACCGGGACATCATGGCCGGCATCGCCGCGCCGGTCCTGCTGATCAGCGGCGACGCCGACCGGCTGGTGCCGATCGCGGCGGCGCGCCGGGTCGCGGCGGCCAATCCGAAGTGGGACACGGTGTTCATGGCCGACGTCGGCCACACGCCCCAGCTGGAGAGGCCCGCGGCGGTGATCGACGCCGTGTCGACCTGGCTCGCCCGCACCACCACCATCGCCGGAAAGTGAAGGGTGCCATGCAGCAGCTCACCGGACTGGACGCCGCGTTCCTCGCACTGGAGACGACCAACTCCACCGGCCATGTCGGCGGTGTCTGCCTGCTCGATCCGAGTGACGCGCCGCGGCCGCTGGACCTGGCGCTGCTCACCGAGGTGCTGGGGCAGCGGCTGCCGCTCGTGCCGGTGCTGCGCCGCAAGCTGCTCGAGGTGCCGCTGGGTCTGGACCAGCCGTACTGGGTGGACGATCCCGAGTTCGACATCGAGTACCACATCCGCGAGGTGGCGCTGCCCAGCCCGGGCTCGCAGGCCCAGCTGACCGAGCAGCTGGCCCGGCTGCACGCCCGCCCGCTGGACCGGCGGCGGCCGCTGTGGGAGACGTACCTGATCACCGGCCTGGCCGACGGGCTGGTCGCGGTGTACACCAAGGTGCACCACGCGGCCATCGACGGCGTGTCCGGGGCCGAGCTGCTGACCGTGCTGCTGGACCTCAAGCCGGAGGGGCGGAAACTGCCGCCGGCCAAGGAGTTCGTGCCGGCCAGGCCGCCGAACCCGGTGACCCTGATGGCCCGGGCGGCAGCCCGGCTGGCCTGGCGGCCGGTGCAGACCGTGCAGCTGGCCGGCGAGTTCGTGCGCAAGGTGCCGACGCTGGCGCCGCTGGTCAGCCCGCTGATCGGGGAGCTGCTGGGCCTCAACCGCGGCGACGGCAGCGTCATCCCGACGACGCTGGGGCTGGCGCCGAGCACCCCGTTCAACAAGAAGATCACCCCGCACCGCCGGGTGGCGTTCCGCAGCGTCAGCCTGGCCGACGTGAAGACGGTCAAGAACGCCTTCGGCACCTCGGTCAACGACGTGGTGATGGCCATGTCCGCCGGGGCGCTGCGGAAATGGCTCAGCGATCACGACGCGCTGCCGGCCAGCCCGCTGAACGCGATGATCCCGGTGTCGGTCCGCGACGAGTCGGCCAAGGGCAAGATGGGCAACCGGGTGTCGGCAATGCTGGCCGTGCTGCCGACCCAGCTGGACGACCCCGAGCAGCGGCTGGCCGTGGTGCACGAGGCGACGAAGATCGCCAAGACGCAGCAGGCGACGATTCCGCAGGGGCTGGTCGACGACATCTCCGACTTCGCGCCGCCGGCGCTGACCGCGCGGGTGGCCCGGGTCGCCTTCGCCACCGGCATGATGCACCGGCTGCCGCCGTTCAACCTCTGCATCTCCAACGTGCCGGGGCCGAACGTGCCGGTGTACCTGGCCGGGGCGCGGATGCTGGCGCAGTATCCGATGTCGGTGATCCTGGACGGGCAGGGCCTCAACATCACGCTGGTCGGCTATCTCGGCCAGCTGCACTTCGGGCTGGTGGCCTGCCGGGAGCTGGTGCCGGACATCGAGAATCTGGCCACCTACCTGGTCGACGAGCTGAACCTGCTGCTCAAGGCGGCCGCCGCGCGGTAGTTCCGCCGGCGTCGCGTGGGTCACTACGCAGGTGCTTGACGTACCACGCACTCCGGGGTTTACTTGTGTCATCAGGTTGATACACCCGGACGAGGGAGGTCGGAGATGGCGGAACAGCACAGCGAAGCCCTCTCCGACCTCGGCAAGTACATCCGGGCGCAGCGCGAGGTCGCTCGCCTCTCGCTGCGCCACCTCGCCCGGGTCACCAACGTGTCCGACTCCTACCTGAGCCAGGTCGAGCGGGGTCTGTACCGCCCGTCGGCCGAGGTGCTCAAGTCGATCGCCGAAGGTCTCGGCATCTCCGCCGACGACCTGTTCCGCCGGCTCGGCTGGCTCGACCAGGACGGCGGCGAGACCGCGTCCGAGCCGAGCGTGCTGGCCGCCATCGCCGCCGACGAGCGCCTGAGCCCGGCTCAGAAATCCGCGCTCGCGCAGACCTACCAGGCCATGGTCGGCGACAGCTGATTCTGCTTTCCCCTTTGCGGCATGGCTTTGCCCTGCCCTCATCACGTCACCCAGCACCGAGGAGAAGACTGCCATGACCACGTACACCGAGATGACCCAGCAGTTCGGCGACCAGTACGTCGCCGCCGTCAAGCGCACCGGCGACGCCGTCGCCGACGGTGTCAGCCGCCTGACCTCGCGGCTCGACGTGAGCAAGGTGCCGTTCGTGGACGACATCGCCAAGACCGTCACCGCCTTCGGCGCCACCCTGCCGCAGCCGTCCGACATCGTCGAGGCCAACTTCGCCCTGGCCGAGCGGGTTCTCGTCGCGCAGCGCGACTTCGCCACCCGCGTGCTGGGCAACGTGGAGACGAAGACCGCCGGCTGAGTTCAGCACCCTTCCCGTTCGCCACGTGAGTGGCTCATTTCGGCTCCAGCGCCACCTGAGCCACTCGGGTACCGCGGATCAAGCGGCACCACCGGACCACCCTGTCCGGTTTTCCGAGGGCCGCCGGTCCACCCCGGCCGCATGCGGGTGGTCCTGGTTGACACCCCCGAACCTTGCTCCTAGCCTCCCCCGTAGAAAGGCTTTTCTATCGGGAGGTGGCGCGTGGCGCGGAGGACCGTCGGGGTGGCCATGAACGGGGTTACCGGACGGATGGGCTACAACCAGCATCTGCTCCGCTCCGTGCTGGCCATCCGCGACCAGGGCGGCCTGACCACGGCCGACGGCACGGTGATCTGGCCGGAGCCGGTGCTGATCGGCCGCAACGAGGACCGGATCCGGGCGATCGCCGAGCGGCACGGCCTCGAGCGCTGGACGACCGACGTGGCCAAGGCGCTGGCCGAGCCGGACGTGGAGATCTACTTCGATGCCCAGGTGACCTCGGCCCGCACAGCCGGTGTGCTGGCGGCCGTCGAGGCCGGCAAGCACATCTACTGCGAGAAGCCGACGGCGGAGTCCCTGGACGACGCGCTGGACCTGGCCAGGCAGGCCGCCGCAGCGGGCGTGAAAACCGGTGTGGTGCAAGACAAACTGTTCCTGCCGGGCCTGCGCAAGCTCAAGCGGCTGGTCGACGGCGGCTTCTTCGGCCGCGTGCTGTCGGTGCGCGGCGAGTTCGGCTACTGGGTGTTCGAGGGCGACTGGCAGCCGGCGCAGCGCCCGTCCTGGAACTACCAGGCCGAGCAGGGCGGCGGCATCGTGCTCGACATGTTCTGCCACTGGCAGTACGTCTTACGCGACATCTTCGGCCCGGTCCGCAGCGTGCAAGCGCTTACCGCGACCCACATCCCCGAACGGGTCGACGAGCGCGGCACGCCCTACGCGGCCACCGCCGACGACGCCGCGTACGGGATTTTCGAGTTGGACAACGGAATCGTGGCCCAGATCAACTCCTCCTGGGCGACCAGGGTGAACCGCGACGAGCTCGTCGAGTTCCATGTGGACGGAACCGAGGGCAGCGCCGTCGCCGGGCTGCGGCACTGCCGCGTGCAACACCGTTCCATCACGCCGAAAGCGGTGTGGAACCCCGACCTGCCGTCCCCGGTGGACTTCCGCGCGCAGTGGCAGGAGGTCCCGGACAACCGGGAGTTCGACAACGGCTTCAAGGAGCAGTGGGAGCTCTTCCTGCGGCACGTGGTGCTGGACGAGCCGTGGAGCTGGGACCTGCTGGCCGGCGCGCGCGGCGTGCAACTGGCCGAGCTGGGCCTGAAGTCCGCCGCGGAGGGGCGCCGCATCGCAGTGCCGGAGCTGACCCTGTGAAGAGCCGGATCATCTTCGCCGCCGCGCACGTCGTCGCCGACCCCGACGACAACACCAAGGTGGACTGGGACGCCACGCTCGCCTTCCGCCGCCACCTCTGGCGCATGGGCCTGGGCGTGGCCGAGGCGATGGACACCGCGCAGCGGGGTATGGGCCTGGACTGGTCGACAGCGGCCGAGCTGATCAGGCGCGGCGCCGCCGAGGCCGACGCCGAAGGCGGCCTGATCGCCTGCGGCGCCGGCACCGACCAGCTGACTGATCCACCGTCCACTCTGGACGAGGTGATCGCGGCGTACACCGAGCAGCTGTCGGTGGTGGAAGGCGCCGGGGCGCAACCGATCCTGATGGCCAGCCGGCAGCTTGCCGCGCTGGCCCGGGACGCCGACGACTACCACGAGGTGTACGGCCGGCTGCTCGGTCAGCTCTCGGACAAGGCGATCCTGCACTGGCTGGGCCCGATGTTCGACCCGGCGCTGACCGGCTACTGGGGCAGCGAGGACCTGGACAAGGCCACCGAGACGTTCCTGTCGGTGATCGAGGCCAACGCCGAGCGCATCGACGGCGTGAAGATCTCGTTGCTGGACGCCGACCGCGAGATCCAGCTGCGCCGCCGGCTGCCCAAGGGCGTGCGCTGCTACACGGGTGACGACTTCAACTACCCCAGGCTGATCGCCGGCGACGAGCACGGCCACAGCGACGCCCTGCTCGGCATCTTCGACCCGCTGGCCGTCGTGGCCGAGCGGGCGCTGTGCCGGCTCGACTACGGCGACACCGAGGGCTTCCTGTCCACATTGGAGCCGACGGTTCCGTTGGCCCGGCACGTCTTCGAGCCGCCGACCCGGTTCTACAAGACGGGCGTGGTGTTCCTGGCCTGGCTCGGCGGCCACCAGGACCACTTCAGCATGATCGGCGGCCTCGAGACCGCGCGGTCCCGCGAACACCTGCTGCGCTGCTACGAGCTGGCGGCCGAGCTGGACCTGTTCCTCGACCCGGAGTTGGCGGCGAGCCGGGTGGCGCTCCTATGAGCGACCTGGCCCGGCTGAGCATCAACAGCGAGACGATCAAGCAGTGGTCGTTGGAGGAGCTGGTCGCCGGCTGTGTCGACGCCGGCGTGCCGGGCGTCGCGCCTTGGCGGGAGCCGGTCGAGGCGTACGGGCCGGCCAAGGCCGCGCGGCTGTTGCGGGACGCCGGGCTGACGGTCACGAGCCTGTGTCGTGGCGGTTTCTACACCGCGGCCGAGCCCACCGAGCGCAAGCAGGCCCTGGACGACAACCGTCGGGCGATCGACGAGGCAGCTGAACTGAACAGTCCAGTACTGGTGCTCGTCTCCGGCGGTCTCGGCCACCAGGACCGGGACCTCAAAGGCGCGCGCGCGAGGGTGGCCGACGCGCTGGCCGAGCTCGCGCCGTACGCCGGCGAACGCCAGGTCACGCTGGCCATCGAGCCGCTGCACCCGATGTTCTGCTCCGACCGCTGCGTGGTCTCGACCCTCCAGCAGGCCCTCGACCTGGCCCGACCGTTCCCGAAGGAGCAGGTCGGCGTGGTCGTGGACACCTATCACTGCTGGTGGGAGCCCGACCTGGAGGCGCAGATCGACCGGCTCGGCGCGGCCGGCCGCATCGCGCTGTTCCAGGTCGCGGACTGGATCACCCCGCTGCCCGAGGGCGTGCTGCTGGGCCGGGGCCAGCTCGGCGACGGCCACGTCCCGCTGCGGGAGATCCGGCAGATGATCGACGCCACCGGCCACGACGGGCCGGTCGAGGTGGAGATATTCAACGCCGACATGAGGAAACGCAACGGGGCCGAGGTGCTTGCCGAGGTCGTTCGGCGCTACCGTGATCACCTGGTCTGAACGGGACGAATCCGGGGGTTCCAGATGCCCGTCACGCTGGTCGAGGTGGCCGCCCGCGCCGGCGTGTCGCCGGCCACGGTGTCCCGTGTGCTCAACGGCAACTACCCGGTCGCGGAGAGCACGCGGCAGCGGGTCGAGGAGGCCGTGCGCGAGCTGGACTACGTGGTCAACGCGCACGCCCGGGCCCTGCTGCATGCCACCAGCGGCATCGTCGGCGTGGTGCTCAACGACGCGTCCGACCCGTTCTTCGCCGGCATCGCCCGGGGCATCCAGGGCGCGGCCGCCGAGACCAGCCGGCTGTCGGTGATCTGCAACTCCGAGGGCGACCCCGAGCAGGAGTTCGCCTTCCTGGACCTGCTGCGCGGGCACCGGGCCGATGCCGTGATCCTGGTCGGCGCGGCGCCGGAGGACGAGGAGTACCGGGCCGCCGCGACCGCGCGGGCCAAGGGCCTGCGCAGCAGCGGCACACGGCTCGTGCTGTGCGGCCGCCCCTCCCCCGGCGACGACGCGCCCGGCGACGTGGTGACCATCGACAACGAGGCCGGCTCTACCGCCATCACCCGGCACCTCGTCGAGCTGGGCCATCGGCGGATCGCCTACGTCACCGGTCCCGACGGCCGCAGCACCACCACCGCCCGGCTGGCCGGTTTCCGGGCCGCGCTGGCCGAGGCCGGCATGGCCGTTGACGAGAACCTGGTCGTGCACGGCGACTTCAGCCGCCAGGCCGGCCGCGAGGCGGTGGAGCGCCTGCTCGCCGCCGGCCGCGACTTCACCGCCGTGCTGGCGGCCAACGACCTCGTCGCCGCCGGCGCCGTCAGCGCGCTGCGCGCCGCCGGCCGCCGCATCCCCGAGGACGTCTCGGTCGCCGGCTACGACAACCTGCCCACCGCCGTCGACGTGTGGCCCAACCTCACCACCGTGCACGTGCCGCTGGAGGAGATCGGGCGCAAGGCCGTCGAGCTGGCCTTCGGCCCGGCCGACTCGCGGGCCGTGGTCACGATTCCGACTGAGCTGCTTGTTCGAGACTCGACGGCCGCGCCAGCAGCAGGCTGAACACCACCAGCAGCACGACCATCACCGCCGTGGCCGGCACCGTCCATGGTGTCAGCGGCGTGAGCAGGATCAGCACCGCCGCCGCCAGGTGCACGGCGTCGAGCACGTGTTCCCCACGCGGCCGCACCTGCAACGCCCAGGCACTGAGCACGTAGACGGCCACCGGCACGGCGATGGCCCAGCCGATGTGGTCGTGGACCTGCACCGCCTCCTCCAGCCCGGCGCCGACGGCCGCCGCCGAGGCGAAGACCAGGTAATGGCTGTAGCCCCAGATGATCGAGGTGCGCAGCGAGGTCAGCACGTAGTGCGTGGGCCGGTCGAAGTACAGCCACCACATGCCGAACACGATCAGCAGCCCGCTGGCGGCCAGCGTGGCCAGGCCGCCGACGCCGGTGCCCGAGTCCAGCGCCGCCTGGGTGGCCGTGGTCGCCGCCAGCACCGACTCGCCCAGCACGATCAACGTGAACAGGCTGTACCGCTCGGTGATGTGGTGCGGGTGCCAGCTGGTCGGTTCCGTGTGCTCGGCCCAGATCGGCACGCACATCTCCAGCACGACGAACACCGCGAACATCCACACCGGCAGCAGCGGCAGGCACACCCACAGCAGCTGCAGCACGAAGATGCCGCCGGCGTAGCGCAGCGCCGTCCGGCGGCGTTCGGGATCGGACTTGGCGGCGCGCAGCCACTGGCTGACCATCGCCAACCGCATCACCACGTAGCCGGCGATCACGATCCGGAAGTCGTCGTCGAACGCCCGCGGCACGCCGGCCGCCATGATCAGCACGCCGGTGATCTGCACCAGCGTGGTCGCCCGGTAGACGCCGTCGTCGGTGTCGTAGGCGGTGGCGAACCAGGTGAAGTTCATCCAGGCCCACCAGATGCCGAAGAAGATCATCACGTAGTGCAGCACCCCGGCGGACGGGTGCTCGCTGCCCAGCGCGTGGTGCAGCTGCGCCGCCGCCTGCGAGACGGCGACCACGAAACACAGGTCGAAGAACAGCTCCAGCGGCGTCGACACCCGGTGCACCTCGTGCATGCCGCGGGGTCGCATCTGCCGGTACCACGTAGTCACGTCGCATACTCTCGCCCACCAGTGGCGATTCCCGCTCGGCGACCCACCCAACGGGGTTTGGCCGGCGCTGGGCGCGGGGATCGCGGAACTGCGGCGGCGCATGGGCCGTTCGAGGCGGCGCGCCTTGACCACATCTTGGGCAAGCTGGGACTTCACGTCGCTTGTGGATCACGTCGCGCGGCACATCGTAGTCCTGGCGCGGCGGGACCGCAGCGCCTGAGGCAAGTCCGGGCAGATCTGGCCGCCTGACCGGTCTTCCGGGCCGGTGGCCGGGTTAGCGTCAGATGTATGTCGGTGCTGTGGGGAATCTCGTTCGACGCGACCCCGATCTCCGGACTCGTGGTCGAGTTCGTGAAGACGGCATCGGTGTTCCGCGACCGCGGCCACCGCGTGCACCTGGACCTGGGTTACGACATCAAGGCCGACAAGAACGCCTTCTTCCGGCCGTACCGGCAGGAGTCCTCGGCGCTGCCCGACTGGGTGCGGCTGGACCGCCCCGATCTGACCGGGATCCCTGGGTACGACGGGGAATTCGTCGCCGAGGTGCTGCGTGAGGTGGTCGGGGCCGGCCGTCCTTCCCTGCTGCCTCGAGTGGAGGCGCTGGCCGCACAAGTCGCGGACCGGATCGTGGCGGCATGGCGGCGGGCCGGGGTCACGTTCGTGGCGGTGGAGAACGGCACGCTGCCGGAGAACATCATCTACACCAAGGCGTTGTACCGGGCCATCGAGCTCTACGGCCGGGAAGCGGGGCTGGGGCGGTTCGTGCTCTGGCGGGACCACGACCTGATGTGGCAGAGCGAGCCGGGCAGCGGAAAGTACGGCCGGCCCCCGTATCCGCACGCCGTGCCGCCGGCCGACTCGCCCCACATCCAGTACGTCGCGCTGCACGACGAGGCCAAGCGGAAAACGCTCTCCTGGGCGGTCGACCTGCACGACATCGCCGTGCTGCCCAACACCTTCGACCACTCCCCGACCTCGCCGAGCCCCGGATTCCGCGAGCACTTCGGGATCCCCTTCGGCGCCCCGCTGATCGCCCGCTGCACCCGGGTGATCCCGCAGAAGCGCATCGACCGGGACCTGCACCTGATCTCACGGCTGCCGGGCGTGTATCTGTTCGTGGCCGGCGACCCGACCGAGGACCCGATCGAATTCGGTCACCTGCAACGGCTTGCCGCCGAGCTCGGGGTGACCGACCGGGTGGTGTTCGGCGGCCGGCTGGCCCCGCGGGAGGTGCGGACCGGGCGGGCCTACTCGATCCGGGACCTGCTGGCCGAGGCCACCCTGGCGTCGTTCCTCACCTCGTACGACTACGAGAGCTACGGCAACCCGATCGGCGAGGCCATCGCCTCCGGGGTGCCCTACCTGACCACCGACTACGAGCTGTACCACACGGTGTACGGCCATCTCGGCCTTCGGGCGCCGACGCTGACCGCCGACCTGCCCGACGAGTCCTTTGTGGACTCCGTCGCCGAACTGCTGCTGGACGAAGGGAAACGTGCGCGCATGGCGGAACACAACCACCGGATCGGCCGGCAGCACTTCGACCGGGACCGGACCGAGCAGCTCGTCGACGACATGCTGGCCACCCGGACCCGGCTGTCGGTGGTGCTGCCGGTGTTCAACGAGGCCGCCAACCTGCCGGCCGTGCTGGACAGCCTGCACGGCCAGGAGCTGGACCACGACCTGTACGACATCGTGCTGGTGGACAACAACTCCACCGACGACACCGTCGCCGTCGCCCGGGCCTTCGCCGCAGCGCACCCGGAGTTGACGATCCACCTGCTCGAGGAGCCGGAGCAGGGCGTGGCCTGCGCGCGCAAGACCGGCATGGACTTCGCGGCCAAGCGCCTCGGCCGCGCCGCCGGCACCCGCTACTACCTGGTCTCGGCCGACGCCGACTGCCGGGTCGACCGGCGCTGGCTGCCGGAGCTGTTCCGCACCATGGAGGCCAACAAGGCGGCCATCGGCGTCTGCGACTACTACTACAACCCCGAGCACTTCACGGCCAGACCGCGGTTGTGGGACGCGATCCAGCGCACGCTGCGCTGCCGGGCCGTGACGTTCGCGCTGTTCGGCGGCTTCCCCGACGGCAAGGGCTTCGCGGTGGAGCGGGACGTGTACGAGAAGGTAGGCGGCATCGAGATCTTCTACCAGCTCCACAACGGACGCTTCGTCAACCACCTGTCCGACGACTGGGACTTCGGCATCCGGGTTCGGGGTTCCGGCGAGGACATCGTGTACGCGCCGACCTCGCGGGTGGAGATCAACCCGCGGCGGGTGGACCACGCCATCGAGGAGGTGATCACCGGCCGGGCCTACGGCAACGACGGCATCATCGTGATGCGGGACATCCGACCCGAGCGGCCCAGCACCCGCGACGTCGACCTGACCGAGGCGCAGGCCCAGCAGGCATGGGAGTTCTCCATCAAGGACTTCACGCCCAAGAACACCATTCTGCCGCTGCTGCTGACCCCGTCCCTGCTGGACTCGGCCGACGTGATCGAGTTCTTCGGCGCCGACCTGGCCCAGCGGCTGCACGCCCGGATCGAGGAGATCGCCGACGAGATGCGGGTCGTCGACTTCACCCCGATCCACGTGTACAAGACGCCGTCGTACCGGCTGTACTTCGAGTTCGCCGACGAGATCTTCGCCCGGCTGCGGGCCACCGTCGGCGAGGACATCGGCTACCCGCCGCCGCTGCCGGCCTGCTTCGACGAAGTGCCGCCGGCGCGGTTCCGCGAGTTCGTGCGCTACTACTGCGAGGACCGGGAGTCCGGCGAGGCGCACAACCACTTCGGCAACGGCGGGGTGTTCTGATGCTGGACGCGTTGCGGGAGTCGGAAAACGCCCATCTGCTGGCCTATGTGACCCAGGATCCCTTCGGCGCGCACGTGTTTCCCGGCGACACCCCGGACTACTCGCCGGAGGCGTTCCTGGCCGACCTGGACGTGCAGCTGCGGGACACCGCCCCGATCCACCTCTGGTCGTACATCCCGACCTGCGCCTACCGGTGCCGGTTCTGCCAGTACCCGGTCGTGCTGGTCAAGGGCGATCCGGGCAAGCTGACCCAGTGGGCCGACTGGAACATGCGGGAAGCCTTGCTGTGGCTGGAGCAGGTGCCGTCCCTGGGCTCGGCGCCGATCGGCGAGTTCAACGTGTTCGGCGGCACCCCGTCGCTGCTGCCACCGGCCGATATCGCCCGGCTGCTGGACTTCTACCGTGAACACTTCAATTTCGGCCCGCAGACCTCCGTCCGGTTCGAGGGCGATCCCAGCACGTTCACCACCGAGAAGCTGGAGTTGTTGGCGTCCTTGGGATGCACGAAACTGTCCTGCGGGGTGCAGAGCTTCGACGACCCGGTGCTGAAGCTGTGCGGGCGGGAGCACACGTCCCAGATGTGCGTGGACTTCATCCGCGAGGCGCAGCGGGTCGGGTTCGAGCGGATCAGCATCGACCTGATGTACGGGCTGCTCGACCAGACCGTGGACAGCGTGCGCCGCGATCTCGACGTGGTCCTGGAGACCGGAGTGAACTCGGTGGTGTGCACCAAGCTGCACCTCAAGTCGTACGCCGAGACGCGGACCGGCGTCGCCGGCGAGAAGCCCGCCGCCTGGCAGGTCGACAGCTACCGGGCTCGTCTGGAGAAGGACGGGCACTTCTGGCCGACGCTGGACGAGCAGTACGAGATGCGGGCCGTGCTGACCGAGGGCCTGCGCGCCGCCGGCTACGTCGAGCATCCGACGATGTACTTCGCCGCCAACGGGATCGGGCCGGAGAAGTGGAAGTCCATCATGGTCGACCAGGACCGGCAGGACGCCGAGGTGGCCATCGGGCTCGGCGGCAGCTCCAGCTGCCGGCGGTCGGAGGCCATCACCGACGTCAACTGGCAGACCTACGCCGCCGCCGTCGAGGCCGGCCGGGTCCCGCTCGGCTCCGCCGCCGCGTTTTCGGCGGACGGCCAGGAGACCCGGGCGATCAAGATGGCGTTGACCTCGCTGCAGCCGCTGCGGGATTCCCTGCATCGCGCCCGCTTCGGCCGCTCGCTGTTCGACGAGCCGTGGGCCGGGCGGTTCCGTTCGTTGCAGGACCGCGGTTTCGCGGTGGTTTCGGAGGATTCGGTGACGCTCACGCCGGTCGGGGAAACCCTGGTGGAGGCGATCATCAACACCGAGTTCTGAGCCACCGAGGGACGGCCTAGCTGGTGGCGGCGCGGACGCCGAGGGCGATGAGGACGACGGCGGTGACGCGGCGAGCCCACTGGCGGAAGGCGTCGGTTCGAGGGAGCCGGCGGAGGAAAAAAGCCCACAGGGACAGCCAGACCAGGGCGAGCACGGCGTGGGCGGTGACGAGGACGAGGATCTGGGCGGCCAACCCCTCCTGAGGGTCCACGAACTGGGGGACGAGGGTGAGGTAGATGGCGGCGGCCTTGGGGTTGAGGACGTTGGCCAGCACGGCCCGGACGTAGGTGGGCTCGGTGCGCGGCCTCGTGGTGGGAGAACGGCCGGCGAACCAGGTCCACAGGCCGAGGCCGACGAGGTAGACGGCGCCGATCACGCGGACGACGGCGAAGGCCTCGCTGGACTGCATCACGATCGCGGACAGGCCCAGCACGGCCAGGGTGGCGTGCACGTACAAGCCGGTGATGGTGCCGGCGATGACGGGCAGGGCCCGGCGGCGGCCGGCCTGGATGAGCAGGGCGACGCTGGCGCCGGGGGTGGCGGTGATGGGGAAGACGGCGGCGAGGAAGCCGGCGACGGCGTAGGGGTGGATCACACGACGCGGAAGTGCGTGGTGATCCGGCTGTCCTCGACGACGTGGAAGGCGACACCGGGCGGCTGGTCCCAGTTGTCGAAGGAGCCGCCCTCCCACGGCAGGCGCACGGCGAACGTGACGGCGGGGGCGACGATGATGGGGCGGCCGGCGAAGGAACTGGCGCAGGCGGTGTGGGCGTGACCGGTCAGCACGGCGATGACCTGCGGATGGGCCTCGACGAGGGCGGCGAGACGGTCGGGCTCGTGCAGCAGGATGCCGTCAATGATCGGCTGGTGCATGGGGACCGGCGGATGGTGCAGGGCGATCAGGGTGGGGGTCTGGTCCCGCAGGTGGTCGAGCATCCAGCCGACGGTCTCGTCGTCGAGATAGCCGTGATCGTGCGCCGGCACGATGCCGTCCACCATCAGGATGTTGACGCCGGCGACGTGGTGCTGGCGGTTGACGGGCCCGCCGGACGGCTCCTCGTCGAGCAGGGCCTTGCGGTAGGGGCCGCGGACATCGTGGTTGCCGGGGCAGGTCAGCACGGGAAAACGGGCGGCGGCCAGCAGGCGCACGACCTCCTCGTACTCGGACTCGGTGCCGTGATCGGCGATGTCGCCGGTGACCAGCAGCGCATCCACGGGCCGAGCGAGGCCGTTGAGATAGTCCATCACCCGCTGCGCCCGCGACGTGGCCCGCTCCGAGCCGTCCGAGTGCAGGTCGCTGATCTGCGCCAACAACACCATGCGTCCCCCTGACGAAGCCGATAGGGGGACGGTAGGAGCGGGTCGCCGAACGGTCAAGCGAGACCCGATCGGGTGACGCCCGGCGGCCGTCGACGCGGCGAGCTGGTCGCACGACAGAGACGAGAAGGGCTCACATTCTAATGCTCTGGCCCGGCACTATCCATTTGTGGACGATCGGACGAGTCCCGCCTGGCCCGGCGCTGGGGCTGCCAGCGCCGACCGGCGATCGCGGGCTCAGTTCGGGTCGCGCGACGCCAAGGTGGTGAGCGCGTCGTCGACACTGACCCAGCAGCTCTCGGTGCCGGGCAGCACCACGTCGTAGGTCCGGTCGAGGAACTCGGCCAGCTGCGCGGCGCAGCCCTCGAACACGGCCATGCCGGCCGGCGAGCTCACGATCAGCACCACGACCTCGACCGTGTCGGCCGCCGGGCCGATCCGGACGTCGCCGACGCCGGACTCCTCGATCAGCCCGTCGGCCAGCAGGTCACGGGCGAAGCACCACTCCACGCAGCCGGACGGGCCGGCGCGGAAGGCCGCCGTGACCGCGTACGGGTCGCGGGTGTCGTACCGCAGCTCGGCCTCGACGCGAACCGGCGGCGCCTGCGGCACGAGCAGGTCCAGCATGGCCGTCGACCGCAGCGTCGTGTGGTCGTTTCGCACAATTCACCTCCCGTCGATGGTGACCGAAGGACTATGCACCGCCACCGGCGGCCGGCGCAGCCACTGTTCCGGGTTCCGGAACCTTTTTGCGACCAACGGTGCGGGGACAGCGCCCAGCGTTCGCCGCTACGCTGCGCGCATGACCGCTTCCCCCCTGCCGGAGACGGATCCTGTCGCCGCGCGACGCCCCCAGTACCTGGCCGACATCGCGGCCGGGCTGGACCGTTTCTTCGAGCCGCGCCGCGACGACTGCCCGTGGTGCTCATCGACCAGCCTGACCACGCGGCTGCGCACCGTGGACCTCCTGCAGCACAAGCCCGGCCGGTTCGAGCTGTCCGAATGCGGCGACTGCCACCACATCTTCCAGAACCCGCGGCTGAGCCTGGCCGGCCTCGAGTTCTACTACCGGGACTGCTACGACGGCCTCGGCGAGCAGCAGATGGCGGCCATGTTCGAGGGCAACACCACCGGCCTGAAGGAGCGCGCGGCGCTGCTGACCAAGCACCACTCCCCCAAGCGCTGGCTGGACGTGGGCACCGGGCATGGGCACTTCTGCAAGGCGGCGGCGGAAGTGTTGCCGGACACGGAGTTCGACGGCCTCGACATGAGCGCGGGCGTGGAACTGGCGCAGGACAAGGGGTGGATCACCAAGGGCTACCGGGGCAACTTCCCGGAGATGACCGCGGAGCTGGCCGGGAACTACGACGTGCTCAGCATGTTCCACTATCTGGAGCACACGCTGGACCCCAAGGCTGAGCTGGCTGCCGCAGCGGCGGTGCTGCCGCCCGGCGGACACCTGGTGATCGAACTGCCGGACCCGGAGTGCAAGTGGGGCCGGGTGCTCGGCAAGTACTGGATGCCCTGGCTGCAGCCCCAGCACCTGAACCTGATGCCGATCGGCAACCTTCGCAAGGCCGCGGCGGAGGTCGGCTTCACGGTGGTGGACGAGCAGCGGGCCGAGCCGCACGGCTCGATGGACATGATCGCCGCCACCATGTTGTGGGCCAACTGGGTCGTCGGCGGCAACAACGTGCCGTGGCAGCCGAAGCCGCCGAGCGGGCTGCACCGGTTCGCCCGCAAGGCCAGCATGGTGGTCACGGTGCCGCTGATGCTGCTGGCCTTCCTGGGCGACAAGCTGTTCTCGCCGTGGGCCCGCAGGCACGGCTGGTCCAACGCCTACCGGGTGCTGCTGGTGCGGAGCTAGTCGAGCAGTCCGGTTCGGACGGCGTGCAGGGCGGCCTGGGTGCGGTCCTGCACGCCGAGCTTGGACAGGATGGCGCTGACGTGCGTCTTCACCGTCTTCTCCGACAGCACCAGCGACCTGGCGATCTCCCGGTTGGAGCGGCCGCGGGCCAGCTCGGCCAGCACCTCGCGCTCGCGGCCGGTGAGGTGCACGCCGTGCGGCTGGGCCTCGCCGGCGGCCAGCAGGCGGGCGACATCGGGATGCAGCAACACATGCCCGGCGTGCACGGCCCGGATGGCGGCGGCCAGCGCGGGCGGGTCGACGTCCTTGTAGACGTAGCCGGCGGCGCCGGCCCGTACGGCGGGCAGCACGGCGACGGGGTCGGTGAAGCTGGTGATCACCAGCACCCTGGCCGGACTGCCGGCGGCACGCAGGCCGTGCAGGGCCTCCACTCCCCCGCTGCCGGGCATCTTGAGGTCCAGCAGCACGACATCCGGCTTCAGCTCCATCGCGGCGTCCACACAGGACTGACCGTCGGCCGCCTCGCCGACGACGGTGAGGTCGTCCTGAAGGTCGAGAAAGGTCCGCAACCCTTGGCGCACAACGGGGTGATCGTCCACGACGAGCACCTTGACCACATCAGCCACCGGTCGCCACCTCCACCCTGACTGTGGTCCCGGCGCCGGGAGCGGACGTCACGGTCAGCCGGCCGCCGACCGTGCGCGCCCGTTCCCGCATCGAACTGAGCCCCAGTTTCCGCGCCGCCTGCTCGGATCGCTCGGCGTCGAAACCGATGCCGTCGTCCCGGACCTGAAGCACGACCTGCCCGTCGCCGGCCGAGAGATCGATCTCCACATGCGTGGGCTCGGCGTGCCGCAGGGCGTTGTGCAGGGCCTCCTGCGCGATCCGGTACAGGGCCTCGCGCCGCCCCGACGTCAGCTTCGGCACGGGACAGCCGACAAAGGCCACCTCGGCCTCGTGCACACGGTTCAGCAGCTCGGCCTGCTTGCGCAGGGCGGCGTCCAGGCCGTCGCCGGACAGGTCGACCGGCAGCAGGCCGACGACCACCGCGCGCAGCTCGTCGCTGACCTCGGCGGCCAGCCGGCGCACGTTGTCGATCTCGGTGGTGGCCCGGGCCGGGTCCCGGTCGACCAGGGCCGCGGCGGCGTCGGCGGTCAGGCGCAGGGAGAACAGCTTCTGCGTCACGGCATCGTGCAGCTCGCGGGCGATCCGGTTGCGTTCGGCCACAATGGACAGCTCGCGGCTGCGCTCGTACAACCGCGCGTTGACGATGGCGATGGCGGCGTGCGCGGCCAGCAGCCGCAGCAGCTCCTCGTCCTCGGCGCTGAAGCCGCCGGGCGTGTTCTTGTTGGCCAGGAACAACTCGCCGAGGATCTCGTCCCCGTCGGTGATCGGCATGCCCAGGAAGTCGGTCAGCACCGGATGCGCCGCCGGCCACCAGTCGAACTGCGGATGCTGGCGGATGTCGCTCAACCGCACCGGGTTCGGGTCACGCAGCAGGACCCCGAGCAGCCCGTGCTGGCGCGGCACCGGGCCGATCGCCTTCCACTGCTCGTCGGTGATGCCGTCGGCCAGGAACTCGGCGAAGGAGCCGTTCTCGTCCGGCACGCCCAGCGCCGCGTAGCGGGCGTCGAGCAGCCGCCGCGCCGAGGTCAGGATGGTCTTCAGCACCTCGCGCACCGACCGCCGCGCGGTCACGGCGAGCACGGCCGCGCTCAGTTCGCGCAGCTCTTCCCGGTCGCAGGTGCCCATGCCCGCAACCGTACCCACTCCCGCGCGCCGGCGGATCGGGCAGCGGTCCTAGGTCCAAGGTCGTAGGCCGGGCGGGCCCGTCGCCCGATGGCATGGCGTCCGCCACTCAATAGCGTCGACGACGAGAACGAACGACACCCGAGGAGGTGACGGGGGATGCCCGTCGCGATCATCACCGGCGCGTCCCGCGGCCTGGGACTCGCGCTGGCCAAGGGCCTGTCCGACGTCGGCTGGAGCCTGGTTCTCGACGCCAGGGGGGCCGAGGACCTGCGCACCGCCGCCGACCAGCTGACCGGGCCGGCACGGGCGATCCCGGGCGACATCACCGACCCGGCGCACCGGGCCGCGCTGGTCGCGGCGGCCGACGAGCTCGGCGGCCTCGACCTGCTGGTCAACAACGCGGGTGTGCTGGGGCCGAGCCCGCTGCCGGCGCTGGCCGAGTTCCCGCTGGACCGGCTGCGCGAGGTGTTCGAGGTGAACGTGCTGGCCCAGCTCGCGTTGACCCAGCAGGCGCTGCCGACGCTGGTGGCGCGGGCCGGCGCGGTGGTGTTCGTGACGTCCGATGCCGCGGTCGAACCGTATCCCGGGTGGGGTGGATACGGCTCGGCCAAGGCGGCGCTGGAGCAGATCGGGCGCGTGCTGGCCGTGGAGGCGCCCGACGTGCGGGTGTGGGTCGTCGATCCGGGCGACCTGCGCACGCAGATGCACCAGGACGCGTTCCCCGGCGAGGACATCAGCGACCGGCAGCTGCCGGAAGCCGTGGTGCCGGCCTACGTGAAGCTGGTGACCTCTCGCCACGAGTCCGGCCGGGTCCGGCTGTGAGGCCGGTCGCGCTGTGGTTGCCGTACGAGGTCGATGATCTCGCCGCGGCGACGGAGTTCTACACAGTCCGCCTTGGACTGTCCGAAGTGGATCGATTTGACGGCGGGGTCGTGCTGCGGGCCGCCGACGGCGCTTACGTGGAGCTGGCGGCGGCCGGCTCGTCACGGCCGGCGCCGCTGGCGTTCGAGCTGGCCTCCGACGGCGAGGTGGACGCGGCGTTCGGTGCGCTGCGACCACGGTCCGACGAGCTGGTTCGCGGGCCGGGCCGCTATCCCCGGGGCCACCACGGCTTCGAGGTGCGCGGCCCGGCGGGGGCGACCGTGATGATCTGGAGTGAGCGATGACCGCAACCGTGGAGTTCACGCTGCCGGCCGAGCTGGAGGCGCACGAGCCGCCCGAGGCTCGGGGGCCGTCCCGCGACGCCGTCCGGCTGCTGGTCGGCCGGCGGGACTCGGGGGAGATCAGCCACCACCGGTTCGACGAGCTGCCGACGCTGTTGACGCCCGGCGACGTGCTCGTCGTCAACACCTCGGCGACGCTGCCGGCGGCCGTGCCGGTGCTGAATTCGGATCTGCGGCTGCACGTGTCGACCAGGCAGCCCGACGGCAACTGGCTGATCGAGCTGCGCACCGCCGACGGGCCCTTCCGGGATGCCGCGGCCGGGGAACGCTACGCCTTGCCCGGCGACGTCACGGTGACGTTGCTGGAGGCGTACTCCCGGGGCCGTTTGTGGATCGCCGCGTTCGATGTTCCTTCCGTGCCAAGGTATCTGCTGGACCACGGCGTGCCGATCCGCTACAGCTACGTACCGCGGCAGTGGCCGTTGTCCTTCTACCAGACGGTTTTCGCCGAGCACCCGGGCAGCGCCGAGATGCCCAGCGCGGCGCGACCGTTCACCGACCGGATCGTCACGCGGCTGGTGTCGGCCGGCATCCAGTTCGCGCCGATCCTGCTGCACACCGGCGTCGCCTCCCCCGAGGCGCACGAACGTCCTTACCCGGAGCGCTTTTCCGTGTCGGCGACGACCGCGCGCATCGTCAATCAGGCCCGCGAGGCCGGCAACCGGGTCATCGGCATCGGCACCACTGCGGTACGGGCGTTGGAGAGCGCCGTCGAGGGCACCCAGGTGGTGCCGGCGCAGGGCTGGACCGACCTCGTGATCACGCCCGAGCGGGGCGTGCGGGTGGTCGACGGGCTGCTCACCGGCTTCCACGAGCCGATGGCCTCACACCTGGACATGCTCGCCGCGATCGCCGACGAGCCGCTGCTCATGGCCTGCTACGCCGAGGCCGTCCAGGCCGGCTACCTGTGGCACGAATTCGGCGACGTGAACCTGTTGTATTAGTGGCCCGGCCTCCGGCCGGGCGGGACCTGGCCCTGCATGCCGGCTCAACGGTCCGACGTCTTGGTGACGTGTGGTGACCGCCTCGGGGACGTGTTCAAGGGCCTGCTCAGCACGGGCGGTCACCGCGATGTCACTCACGGGAATAATAGCGTCGATTTGACCCATGGGTCGTGACGGTTAGTGACCGAGTGTCCGTTTGAGCTAGAACGCTGGGGCATGTGCGGCGGTGGGTGCGGCTGGTGGCCTTCGGCGGCTGTTTGGTGAACTGGATCTCACTGGACGATCTGAGCGGTGTTTTCCTGTGCTGTCTACTCGGCGACGTGCATGGCGACGTCGACGGCGTGTCGGCCAATCCGTTGCGCCGCAAGGACTTTATCGCCCACCTGTCGGCCATCCACGCGCCCGGACGAATCGCCATGCCGGCCGTCGGGCATGTGTTCCGTCACTCGGATCCGGACGCGGCGGTGCGCCATGTGCTCGGACGCAAGTAGGGTTGCCCGGTGCGTATCAGCAGCGAAGGAACGGAGACCGTGGTCCTCGCCGTGTCCGGCGAGGTTGACCTGGGCACCGCGCCGAGCCTCGAGGAGGCCGTCACCACGGCCGTCTCGACCGCCGGCGCGCACGCCGTGAGAATCGACCTCGCCCAGGTCTCCTTCATGGACTCCACCGGCCTGCGTGTGCTGCTGACCGGCCGGCAGGCCGCCGAGCAGCGCGGCATCGCCTTCACCGTGGCCAACCCCCAGCCCCACCTGCTCAAGGTGATGCGCGTGACCGGCATCGACGGCCTGCTCGGACTGTCCTAATCGGACTCGTACCGCCAGCAGATGCCATAGCTGAAGCCCTGTTCCGGGTGCTCGAACCGGCCTGCGACCTCGTCGGCGCCGTCGAGGGCGAGCATCGGTCCGTCCGGCGTGCCCCGGTGCGGCAGCGCGCCCGGCCCGGCCCGGTCGGTGCGCCACACGGCCAGCGGCCGACGCCGCGCGCCGAACCGGACACGCGTCTCGAACAGGGCGCAGCTGACTAATGGTTTGAACACGTAGTGATCGGCGATGGGCTGCCCGTCGCGGACCTGGAAGACGATGGCGTAGGTGTGCGGCTCGTTCCAGACCAGCGGCCTCGGCAGCCTGAGCAGGTAGCGGAAGTGGACGGCGTTCAGGCGCTCCGCCCGGACGATGCGGGCCCCGTGCTGGATCTCGGCGTGCACCTCACGGTCGATATCGGCCCCGTCGCGCCGGCGCGGCACGGTGAACCGGGCGACGACATGGTCCAGGCCGTCCCGGGTGGCCACGATCGTGCGCTCCTCGATGACCTCCGGGCTCGGCCGGTCCAGCCGCACCAGCACCCGTAGCCGGCGGACCGCCCAGCCCCGCTCCGGGTCCAATGGGTCGACGCTCCGGGCGATCAGCTGGGCCAGCTTCACGAACGCGTCGTCCATACGACGCCGGGCCGTGCGCTCGGACAGCCGGCGGTCCGCGGCGAGCAGCTCCGTGCGCCGGGACAGCGTGGCCGCTTGCAGGTCGCGGTCCAGGCCGAGGGCCACGAGCACCGCCTGGCGGTCCTCCGCCGGCAGGTCGACGTCCGTGAGCAGGCCGATTGCCTGACTGACCAGCCGCCGGACCTCCGTGCCGCCGCAGTCGGGCGGGATGTCGGCCCAGCGCGCCACCGCCCGTCCGATCCGCAGGTGGACGTCGGCCCGGTGCAGCCCCCGACCTCGTCTCAGGGTTGTGAACTCGCTGATCAGGTCGGCCTCGGTCATTCCCGCCCCCTTCGGCCACAACCGGCGCAACATGGCCAGGAGCTGGCCAGTTCCGGCGCGGCGGCCACGCGACCATCCAGTTTCGATGTTAGTGAGCGGCCGGCCCCGTGGGATGCGGCGTTCACCCGGAAGGAGGTGGAGTCCGTGTTCCGGCAACTGTTTCGGCCACTGTTCGGCTCGCGGCGAGCGCGGGCGGTGCGGGTGTGCTGCGCGGCGGTGCTGCGGGTACGGGAGGACGACCGGATCGTGCTGGTGGAGTCCGCCTCGCGGCCGGGAGCGTTCGCGCCGCCGGGTGGGGTGCTGCGGTGCTCGGAGCCGCTGGGACAGCTGGGTTTTGCCGGCGACAACGACCACCACCTGCGCGGATACCTGCCGACGCGGTCGATCGAGGCATTCGTGCGGTGGTTCGAGAGCGGGACGGGCCGTGAGGACGGGGAGGAGTGCCTGCGGCGCGCGCTCGCCGGGGTTCTGGCCGAGTTCGGGGTGCCCGGCCAGAACCTGAGCTTTGATCGGTTAGGCGGCGAGATCGAGTGCTCGGCCGTGGAGCTGCGAGGATTCGAGTTCTACGACCTGGCGCCCGGCCCGGCGCGGGATCGGCTGCTGGCGCTGGCCGCCGATCCCCGTGTGCACACGGTGTTCTCGGCTTCGTCGGCGCAGGTCGCGGCCGGCCGGGTCGGCACGGCGGTGATCGCGCCCCATGCCCGCTACCTGACCTGCGACAACACCGTGGTGGCGAAGAACTCCCGGTGATCGACGTCGTATTGTTGCGGCGACTGCATGTAGATGCCGGAGATGGAATTCGCCACGTCGCGACGCTACCGGTCCGCCGGCCGGGTCGGCCCGACCGGCGGAAATCCGGTCAGCTACGGACGATTCCCGCGATGAGCACGATGACGTGGCTCTCCATGATTTCCCCTCCCTCTGACGACAGCGTCAGAATGCGACGGGAGGGCATTTCGCACAGTGCCGTGTGACACGCACCGAATGTGCCGTGTGGCTCACAACGCTCTGGCCGACGCACCCGGCGACCTCACAGCCGGGCCAGCGACCTCAGCACGTCCGGCCGTCCCACGATGATCCGGCGACGGCCCGTCACCAGCACTCCCCGGGCTCGCAGCATCGCCATCGCCCGAGCCACCGCCCTTCTCGACGCCCCCAGCTGGTTGGCGATCTCCTCCTGCGTAAAGGGCGTGTCGATCACGATGCCGTCCGCCGTCGGCCGGCCCCGCTCCGCCATCAGCCTCGCCAGGTGCCCGGCCAGCCGGTGGCTGACGTCCAGCTCCACCGCTCCCACCCTGGCCCTTTCCGCCTCCCGCAGCCGCACCGCCAGCGACTTGATCACCGCGATCGCGATCTCCGGCCGCTTCCGCAGGCTCCCCTGGAACTGCGCCGCCGTCAGCTGCACCACCGTCGTCGGCTCCACACTCCGCACCGACGCCGTCCTTTCCCACCCGTGCAGCGCCGCCAACTCCCCCAACACATCCCCCGGCCCCCGCAGCGCATAGACGAGCTCACGGCCGTCGGCCAGCAACGTCGACACCCGCACCCACCCGTCCACGATCACGTGCAGGAAATCGGAGGGATCGTCCTCCCGGATCAGCACCTCGTCCGCCGCGAACGCCCGCTTGATCCCGCCGGCCAGCAGATGTTCCCGCTCGGCTTCCGGTAAGTACGACAGCAAACTCCCCCGTGCCGGCTCCATCACGAATCCACCTGGTCGGTGAAGCCCACCGACGAGCCCGGGATGGTGTTGTCCATGAAGCCCCCCAGTGGTGTGCCCTAGTCGTTCGTGGCGAAGGTTGTGCCCGCACGAACGCCGATGGGTGCCGCAAACGTGAGCCGTGGCTAACGTGGCAGTGTCGACCACTCCGACGAGAGGCCCGCGGTGACCGACGACGTTCACTCGAAAGCATGACAACGACGCGGACGGTGGTGCTACGCGGCCTCGATCGGGGATTCTCCCTGGAGGAGATCCGGCCGGCCGGGCTGCGGCCGGACGAGGTGCTGATGGAGATCGCCGGCGCGGGAATGTGCCACACGGACATGCTGCCGCGAACGCCCGAGATGGGCACGAGGCCGGCGCCGATGTGCTGGGACACGAGGGAAGCGGTGTGGTGACGGAGGTCGGCGCGGCGGTGACCGGGGTGCGCCCCGGCGACCACGTGCTGCTGGGGTGCGGCCTCCGGACGGGTACGGGCGCGGTGCTGAACGAGACGCGGCTGGCCCCGGGGCAATCGATTGCCGTCGCCTACGTGCTCGAAGGCAACGCGGTCCTCAAAGCCTTCCTACCCCGGCTGATCGATTTCTGGCGGGACGGCCGCTTCCCGTTCGACCGGGGTGATCCGCACCTGTCCCATGGACGACATCGACACCGCCGAGCGGGCTCGCTTTCCGGCGTGACGATCAAGCTCGTCCTCCTGTCCTGACACACAAGGAGCACAGATCATGGCCTCCGCCATAGCCGACATCGTGTCCGCGGACGCGCTCGACTTCGCCGCCGACGGCGGCTTCGACGTCGTCAACCCGGCGACCGGGGAGGTGTTCGCGCAGGCGCCGCAGATCGGCGACAAGGCGCTGGACGCCGTCTTCGCCACGGCGCAGAACGCCTTCCAGAGCTGGCGCAAGGACGAGGACACGCGGCGCGCGGCCTTGCGCATGGCGGCCGACGCCATCGAGAAGCGGGCCGGCGACCTGGTCCCCATGCTCACGGCCGAGCAGGGCAAGCCGCTCAACGACGCCATGGGCGAGGTCTACGCGGCGGCGATGTGGCTGCGGTACTACGCCGACCTCGAGGTGCCGCGGGAGATCATCCAGGACGACTCCGTTGCCTACCAGGAGGTTGTCCGCAAGCCGCTCGGCGTCGTCGCCGGTATCACGCCGTGGAACTTCCCACTGGCGCTGGCCACGTGGAAGATCGCGCCGGCCCTGCGTGCCGGAAACACCTTGGTGCTCAAGCCTTCCCCGTTCACGCCGCTGGCCACGCTGGCCTTGGGGCAGGTGCTGCGGGAGGTGCTGCCGGACGGCGTGCTCAGCGTCGTCACCGGTCGCGACCCGCTCGGCGCGGCCATGGTCGCGCATCCCGTGCCGCGCAAGGTCAGCTTCACCGGCTCCACCGCCACCGGCAAGAAGGTCGCCGCGTCCGCGGCCGACGACCTCAAGCGCGTGACCCTGGAGCTCGGCGGCAACGACCCCGCCATCGTGCTGTCGGACGTCGACGTCGACGCCATCGCGCAGGAGCTGTTCTGGAGCGCGTTCCGCAACAACGGCCAGGTCTGCCTTGCCGTCAAACGGGTTTACGCCCACGAGTCGATCCACGCCCAGCTCGTCGAGGCCCTCGCCGCCATCGCGTCGTCGGTCAAGGTCGACGACGGCACCGTGGACGGCGCGCAGCTCGGGCCGATCAACAACCGGCCCCAGTTCACCCGGGTCAGCGAGCTCGTCACCGACGCCCTCGGCCGCGGCGCCCGCGCCGTCACCGGCGGCACCGCGCTGGACCGTCCCGGCTACTTCTACGCCCCCACCATCCTCGACCAGGTCTCCGACGGCGTGCGCATCGTCGACGAGGAGCAGTTCGGGCCGGTGCTGCCGGTGCTGTCCTACCGCGACGAGGACGACGCCATCGCCCGCGCCAATCGCAGCAACTACGGCCTCACCGCGTCCGTCTGGTCCGGCGACGCCGAGCGCGCCCACGCCCTGGCCACCGACATCGACAGCGGCCAGGTCACGATCAACGGCCACGGCACCGCCATACGTCCCAACCTGCCGTTCGGCGGCCACAAGTGGAGCGGCCTCGGCGTCGAGAACGGCCCGTGGGGCCTCTACGGCTTCACCGAGATCCAGGTCGTCGCCGGTCCCCCGCGTCAGAAGTAAGCAGTCTCCCCCGACAAAATTGCGTGGACACCCGCGCGGCCAGACGCCATGATCGGCCGAACGTCGCACGGAGCGGTCACAGCCTGTGCGACGGGGCGGAGGAATCTCTCTCCGCCGGGCCGGCCGGGGCAAAGCCCCGGCCGGCCCTATACGACTGCCGCGCACATAGCCCGGGGCTCATAGCCAACTACCAGCCGAAATCGTCGAGCAAATGCCAGCTTCTGTGGTTGGAGTTCAGCGGCGCAGCGCACTTCAACTTCAGCGACTACGGCGCGTACTACCTCGCCGCACGGCTGCGTGAATCAGTGGTCCTGGACGGTGGCGACCCGGTCGAAGAGGGCGTCTCCGGTCCGCTCCACTGCGCACGTCGCGACGAAAATGCCCGTGAGCAGAACAACGGCGATGGCAGCGAGCCACAGCCGGCGATGCGGCGGAGGTGACAGGAGCGCGCGGACCCGCTGGGGCACCTGGCCGCCGGTCACGGCCGGCGCCAGCGGATGGCTGCCGACGTCGTGTCGTAGCAACGCGACCCGAGCGATGGTACGGGCGACGAGGTGCCGATCACCGATCCGCCGAGCGGCGTCCTCGTCGGCCCAACGCTCGACGGCGTGCTGGATGACGGCGCCGGTCGGCCGCAGCAACGGGTTCGCGGCCTCGGCGAGATCGGCAAGGACCACCAACCAGGCGTGCCAATGGCGCAGGTGAGCGCGCTCGTGAGCGATCACCACCCGCTGTTCCTCCGGCGTCAGCGCAGCCAACAGCGCGGAGGTGACGACGATTCGCCCGCCCGGTGACGGGGTGGCGAAGGCGTCCGGGCGGTCACTGTCCACGACGATCACCGTCGCCGCCAGGCCTCGGTGGGCCCGCCGCACGTCCACCAGCGCGCGAGCGCGCCGGATCGCCCGCACGAGCAGGCGCAGGCTGACGACGGACAGCAGCGCGAAGCAGCCGATGGCGACGAACTCCGGCACCGGGCTGACCGCGTCGAGCTCGGCCGGTGACCATTCGGCCAGCCAGGCGACGGCCGGCGCTTGTCCCAGCCAGGTCAGGGCCAGCACCGCCAGCACGAAACCGGTCGAGCCGGCCACCAGCAGGCTGCCGGCCGTCAGCACGCACGCGGCGATGGCCGGCGACAGCCGATGGCCCAGCCGCGGCGCGACCGCCACGAACAGCAGCATCGCCGCGAGCGCGGCCAGCACCGAGGCGGTCATCGGTCCAACAGACTTCGCAGCAGCTGCTCGTCGCCGGGGCTGAGCCCGTCGACGAACCGCGTCAGCACGGTGGCGCGATCACCGTCCTTGAGCAGCTGAGCCATCCGCCGGGCCGTGAGCGCGGCGGAGTCGTACGGCGCGGAGTAGGCGTACCCGCGGCCGGCCGCCTCGCGGACGATCTCGCCCTTCTCGAACAGCCGCGACAACACCGTGAGCACCGTGGTGTACGCGAGGTCGCCGCCGAGGGCGTCCCGCACCTGCCCCGGCCGCATCGGCCCGTCCCCCGCGGCCAGCACGGCATGGATCTCCCGTTCAAGACCGCCCCGGGTACGTCGCGACATGCCCCACCTCCTACTACGCGAGTGTAGTAGATTGGAGTCAGTTACTACACGTCTGTAGTAGAGGACTATCACCGTGACCTGGCTGGCAATTGCCCTGGCCGTCGTCGGCGCGCTGTGCTTCGCCGTCGCCGCATGGCTGCAACAGGCCGCCGTCCGTACCGCGGCCGGCGCGGACGGCCTTCGGCTGTCGAGCTGGCTGCGCATGCTGCGGGCACCGCGCTGGCTGTCCGGCTTCGGGTTCACCGGGCTCGGCGCGGGCCTGCACGCGTGCGCCCTCGGCCTCGCCCCACTGACCGTCGTCCAGCCAATCGGTGTCGTCGCCATCACGCTGACCACTGTCCTCGCCGTCCGCTCCACCGGCGGCCGGCTGACGCCCTCGACCTGGCTTGCCGTGATCGCCAGCACCGCCGGCATCGGACTGTTCGTGCTGCTGGCGGCCCAACGGGCCGTGATGCCGACGCTCTCGGCCGGCACCGAGGCACGCGCCGGCGCGCTGGCAGCCGTCGGTGTCGTCCTGTTCGGCGCATTCGGCGCGGCGACCATGGGGCGCCTGCGTTGCCTGGCGTACGCGGGCGCCGCCGGCATGGCCTACGGCCTGGTGTCGGTATACGTGCACGCCCTCGCCGTGGACGGCCTCGGTCACCCGGATGTGACCGCCGTCCTCGGCTTGGCCGCCGCGCTTCCCGCCGGGCTGTGGTTCGTCCAGCACGCATACGCCGCTGGGCCGCCACAGGTCGTGGTCGCCTGTCAGACCGTGGTCGATCCGATGCTCGGCGTCGGCGTCGGCCTCGGTCTGTTCGGTGAGGCCGACGACTTGTCCCGGTCCGCCGTGGCCGCGCTGGTGGCCTGCGCCGCCGTCGCGGTCATCGGTGTGGTCCTGCTCGCCCGTGAACACGTCCGTCCACAGTGGAGTCGCTCGTGAGTTTCCTGTCCGCGTCGTTCTGGCTGAGCAGCCTCGGCACGCTCGGCGTCCTGATCGTCACCTTCGCCGAGACCGGCCTGCTGATCGGGTTCTTCCTGCCCGGCGACTCGCTGCTGTTCACCGCCGGCGTGTTGAGCGCCACCAGCGGCGCGACCCACCTGTCCCTGCCGCTCGTGCTGCTCGCCGCGGCCGTCGGCGCCCTCTCCGGCGCCCAGGTCGGATTCGAGATCGGCCGGCGCGGCGGCCGCGCGCTGCTGGCCCGTAGCCGCAATCCGCACCTGGCCAAGGGTGTGGTGCGCGCGGAGGAGATGTTCGAGCGTTACGGTCACGGCAAGGCGATCGTGCTCGCCCGCTTCATCCCGATCGTCCGCACGGTGCTGAACCCCTTGGCCGGCATCCTTTCGGTGCCCACCAAGGTGTTCACCCTCTGGCAGGTGCTCGGCGGCCTGGCGTGGAGCATCGGCGTCACGCTCGCCGGTTACGGCCTCGGCGCCAGCATCCCCGGCATCGACCAGTACCTGTTGCCCGTCATCGCCGTGATCGTCGTCGTGTCCTTGATCCCGGTCGGCCTGGAGCTGTGGCGAGCACGTCAACGTCAGCGCTGAACAAGCGCGAAGTAGCCAAGGCAGACCAGGCCGGCGAGCACGCGCCCGAATGCTCGATCGACAGCGGACAGACAGTTATCTACTACACTGACGTAGTAGGTTGGCGGCATGACCTCGACGGCATCGGCTCTCCTGGTTGACGCCACGGCGGCGCTACCGCGGCTGCGAATCGTCATCGGAGCCGACACGTATCCGCCGGACGTGAACGGCGCCGCGAACTTCGCGTCGAGGCTGGCGATCGGCCTCGCCGGTCGCGGCCACGACGTGCATGTGCTGTGCCCGTCAACGGATGCGCGTTCGGTCACCGAGTCGCACAGTGGCATCACCGTGCACCGCATCGCGTCGGTGGGCACACCAGTGCACCCGACGTTCCGCATCTGCCGCCCGGTGCTGGCATTTCGGGCTGCCCAGGCCTTGCTGGCCGAACTCGCACCGGACCTGGTGCACATCCAGGCACACTTCGTCGTCGGCCGCGCGCTTGTGGCGGCCGCGCAACGCCGCGGCATCCCCATCGTGGCGACAAATCACTTCATGCCGGAGAACCTGCACGGCTACCTGCCCATGCCGAAGGTGTTTCGTGCAGCCGTGTCGCGCGTGGGCTGGTGGGATCTGCGCCGCGTGCTGCGCACCGCGCAGGTCGTCACCGCCCCGACTCAGCGGGCCGTTCAACTGCTCGCCGAGAACGCTGTTCCGTCGGCAGTAGCGATCTCGTGCGGAATCGACCTCACCAGGTTTCCAACCTCGGCGCCGGCCTCGGACCGACTGGTGCCCCACGTGCTGTTCGTCGGGCGCTTGGACGAGGAAAAACGTGTGGACGAACTGCTTCGCGCCGTGCACAGGCTGCGCGGCGACGTGCACGTGCGCGTGGAGATCGTCGGCGACGGGAAATGCCGACAGGCATGGCAGGGCCTGGCGGGCCGACTGGGCATCGCGGGCGATGTGACCTTCCACGGGCACGTCGACGAGGACGCGCTCATCGCCGCCTATCGGCGAGCGGACGTGTTCTGCATGCCCGGCGTGGCCGAACTCCAGAGCCTGGCCACAATGGACGCCCTCGCCGCCGGCACACCGGTCGTCGCCGCCGACGCGATGGCGTTGCCCCATCTCGTGCGGCCGGGTGAAACCGGCTGGCTGTATCCGCCGGGCGACATCGCGGCCCTTGCCGACCGGCTGCGCCGCCTGCTGGTCGATCCCTCGGCGCGTGTCCGCATGGGCGCGGCCGGTCGCGCACTCATCGCCCAGCACACAATGGACAGCACGCTCGATCGCTTCGAGGTCATATACCGCAATGTCGCCGTGCGCCTGCCGCTTGCGTAGCGAAATGCCTGTCGCGCTGAAACTGTCCGTCCTGCTGGGCGTGGCCGCCGTTGTCCTCACCGTCGCGGTGGCGGTCTCCGCCGGCCCGCTGCTGACCCTGGACAACGTTGTCGCCAGCGGATTGCACACCTATGCCTTGGGCCATCCCAGCTTCGTGAGGGCCATGCAGGTCTGGACGGATGTGTTCCAGCCGTGGACCTTCCGGGCAATCGTGATCGCCGCCGCCGTCTGGCTGCTATGGCGGCGCCAAGTGCGGACAGCAGCATGGGCCACCGGCACCATTCTGCTTTGCGGCGCCGTCGAAAGCGGCTTGAAGGCATGGATCGGACGTGCGCGTCCACATTGGACACATCCGGTCTCCGCGGCCGTCGGCGACTCCTTCCCGTCGGGCCACGCGCTCACCTCCGCCGCCGGATGCGCGGTTCTCCTCGCGCTCGCTTGGCCCACACTCGGTCGCAGATCCCGCCGGGCGTGGTCCGCCGTGGCAGTCGCGGTGCCCTTCGTCACCGGCTTCACGCGACTGGCCCTGGGCGTGCACTTCCTCAGCGACGTGATCGGCGGCTGGCTGATCGCAGCAGCCCTCTTCGCCGCAATGACGTTGGCACTGAGCACAGACCGTGCCGGACAGTGACATACCCGCTGCCGCACCCCGTTCGACCGTTCCTGCAGGTCAGATATGCCGGGGCACTCATCGCACCGGCGATGACGAGCCACGCACCAAGACGTCTGACAGCGCCCTCGTCCGCTCGTTCCGGAGCCACCTGCGACTGCCGATCCGATGGCCGAAGCCATAAAGCCCCGAGGCCAAATCAAGCCGCGAGGCTGGCTTGTCGGTGCTCGGACCTAGTATGCGGAGCATGACGCGGCATGTCGACGAGGATCTGCGCGGTGCGGAGTTCCGCGAGTGCGATCTGACCGGGGCACGCCTGATCGGCGTCGTCATGCAGGATGCCGTGATCGACGGGCTGATCACCAACCTCGTGGTGAACGGTGTCGAGGTCACCGAGTACGTCGAGGCAGAGCTCGACCGGCGTCATCCGGTGCGGGTGCTGATCCGCTCCGAGGAACCTGCCGATCTGCGCGAGGCATCGCGTCAACTCCATGCCGGCTGGGCCGCCACGATCGAGCGAATCCGTCGTACGCCCGGCATCGAGCGCCGCAGCGTGAACGACGAGTGGTCGGCTGTGCAGACGATGCGTCACCTGGTCTTCGTCCACGACTCGTGGTTCCGCCGCTGCTGCGTGGGCTCGACGGAGCTGTTCACGCCGATGGGCATCGGGACGACTGTCGAGCCCTACCGTGGAGCGCACGGGCTTGAGCTCTCGCTCGATCCGGCCCTCGACGAGATCGTGAGCGTGCGTGACGCACAGGCCGCCGAGCTCGAGGCCTGGCTCGACGAGGTCACCGCTGTGCAGCTCGCAGCGCGAGCGCCGGTGCCCGACGACGATGTCTGGCCGCCGTACGCCCGGGGCCGCTTGGTGCGGCAGTGCCTCGGCACGGTGCTCAACGAGACCTTCGAGCACCACGGCTTCTGCGTCCGCGACCTCGACCTGATCGAGGCACAGGACGCTGAGTAGGGCCGGCTACGGACTCAGCATCTTTGCGGATGCGGGCATCACTGACCGTCTGCGCGGTGCCGAGCTGCGCGACCACCCCGAGGACAAGCGACAAGATGCAGGTCAGACAGCCTCTGACGCACACGCGTGGGGGCTTTTTCTGTCCCGTGGCTGTCCCGTGAACAGCGCCGACAGCCACAGACGGTGCCGGACAGTGACATGCCCGCTGCCGCACCCCGTCAAGCCATTCCTACAGGTCGGAGGCCGAACAAGCGCTCAACCAGCGGTGCCGTCGAGGTGCAGGGACTGGCCGGCGAAGATGCCGAGTTCCTCCTGGTAGAACTCCAGGCCGACGCCGTTGGGGTCCTTGACGTAGAGGCTGTCGTCGGCGCCGCGGTCGGGGCCGAGGTAGTCGATGCCCTCGGCGTCGAGCTTGGCCTTGATGGCGGCGAAGTGCTCGGCGTCGACGGACAGGGCCAGGTGCTGCACGGCGCCGATGGTCTCGATGTAGTCCTGGTGGGGATGCCCGGGGAAGTCGAAGAAGCCCAGCAGGTTGCGGTTGCCCAGGTCGAAGAAGAAGTGGCTGGAGCCGGCGTAGTCGCGGTTCTCGACCAGCTCGACCAGCGGAAAGCCGAGGAACTCCTGGTAGAAGCGGACGGTGGCCTCGACGTCCCTGGCGACCAGGGCGATGTGGTGCACGCCACGGACGGGGGTGGCGGGACGTTCCCCGACGGGACGCAGGTACTTGGCCTTGAGCTCGGTGCGGCGGGCCCGCACGGCCTCCAGCTCAGTGCCTTCCGGTTGCGGCATGGTGCTCTCCTCTCGGGTCACCACCAGTGTAGTTGAATGCTCAACAAGTCGCCACTGCCTGGATGAAGGCACGGACCTTGCCGTGGTCCTTCACCCCCTTGGACGCCTCGACGCCGGAGCTGACGTCGACGGACAGGGACCGGCAAAGGGGGCGCAAGGCGGCGATGCCGGCGGCGACGTTGTCGGGAGTGAGACCGCCGGACAGCACGAGGTGCGAAGCGGGCGCGGCGGGCAGCAGGGACCAGTCGAAGGTGCGACCGCCGCCCCCGTAGCCCGGAACGTGAGCGTCCAACAGGATCGCCCGAGCCCGGTCGAATCGCTTCGAGAAGCCGACCAGGTCGAACGGCGGCGAATCGGGGTCGAGCGGGATACGAGCGGCTCGGAGGAAGGCGTGCCGGCCCTGCCCGGAGGCGGCCCAACAGTCCTCGGGCGTCTCGTCGCCGTGGAACTGCAACAGCGCCCCCGGCACGCCCGAGGCCGTGGCCAGCACCTCGTCGGGCGGGGTGTTCACGAACAGCAGCACCGGAGTGACGAAAGCCGGCAACCGCGCGGCCAACTCGGCGGCTCGTTGCGGCGTCACATATCTCGGGCTGGGCGGGTAGAGCACGAAGCCGATCGCGCCGGCCCCCGCCCCGACCGCTGCGTCCACGTCCTCGGGCCTGGTCAGACCACAGATCTTCACGGGCGTCGCACTCCCCATGGGCCGCACCGTACACGTAGTCACGGGCTTCCCCCATTCGAGTTCACCACGCTAACGAGACCGGCCCGGCGACGAACTAACCGCCATGACGCCATGCTCGACGTGCGGCCGCGAAGTCGGCCCCTACGCGCGGTTCTGCGGATCATGCGGAGCGCCCGTCGCGCAGCAACCGCAGCCGCAGCAACAGTCACAGCCGCTGCCGTCATCCCAGCCCGAGCCGCCGACGATCCCCCAGCCGACGCCGTACCCGCCGCCGATCCAGCCGCGGCACAGCGCGCCGCGCGGCCTGCTGCTGCCGATCGTCGCCGGTGTCGCCGTGCTTGCGCTGGCAACAACCGGCGTTGTCGTCTTTCTGTTGCCCCGCTCCACAAGCCAGGCCCAGCCGCCGGCGGCCAGCAGCAATGCGCCGACGACCATGACCACCATCAGCACCACGGCCACCACCACCACGGAGACGACCACCACCACCCCGACGCCGCCGACCGAGGCCGACCTACAGCAGGAGGCCACGGCCGACCACGAAACCGTGGAAACCCTTGTCGGGCAGTGGGTTCCGCAGATCTCGTCGAAGAAGATCGGACTGGTGGTCAGCGGCAGGGAGTTCGGCTACCCCGAGATCATGGCCGACTTCCAGTCGCTGAAGGCCCGCTTCCCGCAGGCGGCGCTGCTGTACTCCAACGACTACGCCAACTTCTCCGGCAAGGACTTCTGGGTCACGGTGCAGGCCACCACCTTCGGCACCGCCGACGAGGCCAACGCCTGGTGCGACCAGCAGGGCTTCGCCGCGGACGACTGCTATGCCAGCCGCCTGACGCACACCGGCGGCCCGGCCGGCAACTCCAAGACCCGTTAGTCCTACCCGCGGTCGAGGTCGCGGCGTCGGCCAGCTTCGCCCGCCGGAGTTGGTGATCACGACAACGGAGTTGTGGGTGGTCCCGAAGCTCAGGCCAGGAACTTGGCGATCAGCTTGGTGACCTCCATGACCGGCTCGCTGAGCACGCCGACCACGGCGGCGATGCGCTGCCAGCCGGTGCGCACGACCTCCTTGTCCGGCTTGCCGCTGCGCAGCTGGGTCTCGATCTCGTCCAGCCGGGCCCGCACGTCGTCGCGGCCACCGGGCGGCGCGTCGCCGAGCAGGTCGGAACGCCGCGACAACAGCGCCGTGAGCAAGGCGTCCGGCGCGGCGCCGTAGTTGTTGACGGTGGCGCGATTGCCGATGGCGCTGCCGCTGACGTGCGCGTTGCCGAGGTCGAACTTGTCGCCCATCGCCTAGCCTTTCTTGTTGTTGACCGAGCTACGCGTGCCGACCGCGGAGTCGACGAGCGTGCTGCCCTGGAGGTTGTAGTTGTTGACCTGGGGATCTGCCAGCTTCATGAACTCCACCACCGAATAACCCCGGTCCTGGAGGTACTCCCCCACCGCGCGGAACAGTGTCGAGTCGAGGATCCGCACGTACCGTTCGACGTCCACGTCCTGGAAGTAGCTCTGCACGCGGTCGGCCTGGGCGTACTCGCGCAGGCTGCGGTCGGCCCCGTACTTGGCCGGCATCACCTCGTTCACGCCCTGCTTCAACGGCGTGAACCGGCGGAACACCGACACCGCCCGACGCACGATCGTCGCCGGCAGCACCAGGATCTCCAGCAGCGACGACTTGACCGGCGCCAGCAGCGGATCCCGGTACTCGTCGATGGCCCGGAACCCCGGCATGATCGGCAGCAGCGCGAAGAACTGCCACTCCAGGAACAGCATCTTCTGGTCGGTGCCGGCGTGCACGTAGCAGGACGTGGTGAGGTCCCGGTCCCAAGCCTCGACCCGGTAGCAGCTGTAGTACCGCGCCCATTCCACGGCCGCGTCGGCCAGCGACCGGGCCTGCTCGGCGGTGATGCGCGAGCTCGGGGCGTGGTCGAGGGTGGGCAGGATCTCCGGCACGGTCCGGTGGTCGATCACCAGCCGGTCGGCCGGGATCAGCACCTGCTCGCGCCGCACCAGCTCCTCCAGCCGGCGGCCCGGCCCCAGGGTGGAGGTGGAGCGCAGACGGTTGATCGCCGCGGCGACATGCTCGTGCAAACCAGTCACGCTGATGGGTTCCGGCGCTTCGTCCACATCGGACGATTCCAGTGCCAACGCGATGACCTGGCCGTGCACCGGCACCCCAGCCCCGATGAACGGCGAGAAACCCCGGTGCACCACCACATCCGCGTCGTCGGCCCGGTCGCCGGCCTGCTCGGTGGCGGCGACCCGGTTCAGCGGCAGGTGGAAGGTGGGCAGCCCGAGGCCGCGCAGCCGCCGTTCCCACTCGTGCCGGCTGGTGCGGCCGTCGGGGAGGAAGTCGTTGCGGCGGAAGCGGTTGAACACCAGGTAGTGCACGGCGAACTCGTCGACCACCAGCACGGCCACGATGGCCAGCAGCAGGAGCAGTGTGATGATCAGGTCCAGGGTCAGGAAACCGCTGCCCGCCGACGTGTCCGAGCCGCCCGGGTCATAGCTGCCGGGGTAGCCGCCCGGATAACCGCCGCCGTAGCTGCCGGAGGAACGGCTGCTGCCGAGGGAGGAGAAGATCGCGAACGCGGCGAAGCCGAGCGCGCCGAGCGCCGAGACGATCACCGCGCCGATCACGACCACCACCACGGCGATGATCGCGCTACGTCGGCTGATCACGAAGCGCCCCAGCAGCAAGGCCAGCACCAGCGCGAACACCAGCCAGGGCACGAACAGCACGGGGTTGGCGATCAGCAGGGCGGCCAACAGGATCAGCAGCACGCCGTCCCGGATCCGCCGGCGGGCACGGGCGGCGACGGCCTCACGCAGCACCGAGGTGGTGTCGACGCCAGGCGCGGGCGGGATGGCCCGCAAGGGTTCCACCAGGAACTCCCGGATCGCCGTATTGGCGTAAACCTCGCTGAGCTGCGCGGCCGCACACAGATACCGTGTCGTGTTGTCGCGCTGCACCAGCGAGGCCCCGCAGCCCTGGCAGAACTTGTCGCCGGCCGGATTCACCGTGGCGCAGCGCCAACAGTGCAGGTTGCGTTCGGTGATGCCGGCAGCCATGGCTGCTCCCTCCGGGCGAGTTTCCCGCCCGGAGATCGCGTCCGATGGCCGTGGTCGTTAGCTCATGTCACTCGTTCGCGGCAATGCTGGCGTAGCCCACCTGGCTGCCGATCCAGTCCGCCACCACGTCCACGCGGGTCGTGGTCTCCGGCGTGTCGTGCGGGCAGTCCGGGCCGTCGCTCTCCACCGAGACCAGCACGCCGGCCTTCACGCCGATCGGGCGGAAGTAGGGCGAGCCCGAGTCGTACAGACAGGCGCTGGTGTCGGGCGCCGGGGAGACGCCGTGCACCAGCAGGTTGACGTCCTCGACCGTGGACACGGCCACGCCGCCGTAGGTCATGTGCGTGCCGGGCACGGGGTCGACCGAGTCGGTCGCGCCCCAGCCGGCGATGGTGAGCTGCTGGCCGACGGTCGGCTTCTGTCGGTTGACCAGCAGCGGCCGGATGCCGTACACGGGCTTGTCCAGTTTGCCCAGGGCGATGTCGCCCTTGGGGGCCTGCCGCACCTCGACCACGTTGACGGTCTTGCCGCCGCTGTCGGCCAGGTCGACCTTGCCCAGGGTGGCCGTGGTCGGGTAGGGCACCGGGCCGCTGACCGGGTTGCGGTTGACGTCATGGAAGCAGTGCCCGGCGGTGATCACCCACTGGGGCGCGATCAGGGCGCCGGAGCAGGCGCTCGACCGGGTGGTGCCGTCCGGGTTGGGGATGTTCGTCATGGTGAACTTCACCGAGAACGGGAACATCCCGGGGGTCGCGTCGTGGCCGTGCGCCACCGCGTTCGCCGGGGCGGCGAACGCCCCGGACAACGCGAGGGCAGTCGCCACCGCTACTGCGTAACGCTTCTGCGCCACGGGAACTGGTCCAATCTCTGGGGGTGTTGTCGCCATCCGGCCGTATCGGCAGGCCCGGATGGACGGTACGCACCGTAGGAACACAACGCGTAGGTCACAAGGGACGCGGGCGGGTGACCGACGATGAGTGCCCGGAGTGTCGCACACCTAAGATCGGCCGGAGGGTACTTGGCAGGGAAGGGCACGACAGTTGCAGGTGCTGCTGGTCGAGGACGATGACGGTGACGCAGTGCTGGTCACCGCGCTGCTCGACGAGGTGGGTGCGCAGGTCGACGTGACGCGGGCGCGGACCGTGCGGGGCGCGGTGGAGCTGCTGCCCGGCTTCGACTGCGTGCTGCTGGACCTGGGCCTGCCCGACGCGAGCGGGCTGGACGGCCTGCGCCGGATCCTGGACCGCGCCGGCCAGGCCGCGGTGCTGGTGCTGACCGGTCACGACGACGAGGAGCGCGGGATACAGGCGCTGGCCGTCGGCGCGCAGGACTACCTGGTCAAGGGGCAGGTCGACGGCTCGCTGCTGCTGCGTGGCATCCGGTACGCGGTGGAGCGCCGCCGGGCCGAGGACATGCACCGCCAGCTGCGTGAGGAGCGGCTGCTGGCCCAGGAGACGGCCCGGCTGGAGCGGGGCCTGCTGCCGACGCCGCTGCTCACCGAGCGCTCACCGCTGCTGACGTCCCGCTACCGCCCCGGGCAGCGGCGCATGCAGCTCGGCGGCGACTTCTTCGACGCCGTCACCGGTCCGGACGGCTCGCTGCACGTGGTGATCGGCGACGTCTGCGGGCACGGCCCGGACGAGGCGGCGCTGGGCGTGTGCCTGCGGATCGCGTGGCGGGCGCTGGTGCTGGCCGGGCAGGCCGACGACCAGGTGTTGAGCACGTTGCAGGAGCTGCTGATCCACGAGCGGCACCGCCCGGGCATCTTCACCACGCTGTGCATGGCCACCATCGCCCCGGACCAGTCGTCGGCCGCCGTGTACCTGGCCGGGCACCCGTCGCCGGTCCTGATCGACGCCGCCGGGCCGCGGCCGCTGCCCCGGGACCGGGCCGGGCTGCCGCTGGGCGTGCTGACCGAGGCCAAGTGGTCGGCGCTGGAGCTGCCGCTGCCGCCGGGCTGGTCGCTGCTGCTGTACACCGACGGCCTGATCGAGGGGCGGACCGGCGTCGGCTCCGAGCGACTCAACGTGGAGGGGCTGGTCGACCTGATGACCCGCTGCCACCGGGACGGCCTGGTCGGCGAGCTCGTGGCGGCGGTGGAGCGGACGGTCGTCGGCGAGCTCGACGACGACCTGGCCGTGGTCCTGCTCCAGGACAGCCGCTGAGCACACGCTTTTCTGCCACATGTGGGGCTGGAAGTCGAATGTGGTCCACATATGGCGGAAAGCTCGACCGAAGCGTCCTTTATGGAGCAGGCTGTCGGGTTGGCCCCGAATCGGCGGGATCGGTTGCCCCAAAAGACGCGACGGTGTCCCTTCGGGCGTGGCTGTGGCGGTCTACCGCCGACTCACCGTCCTGCGGGGCAAATGTGAGGAATCATTTCCGACGGCCTGAGAGTCGATCGGGAGGGTGCATGCGAGCACGCAAGTGTTGGCTCAGCACGGCAGTGGCCGCCACGGTGGTGGCCACCGGTCTCAACTCGGGCGGCGGCACCGCGTCCGCGGGCCAGGACTTCCAGCGGCCGACCGCCGGCAGCGACGGCGACAGCTACTACCCGCAGGACGGCAACGGCGGCTACGACGTCGCCGACTACAACCTCAAGGTCGGCTACGACCCGGCCACCCGCCAGCTCACGGGTTCGGAGCGGATCACGGCCTGCGCGACGCAGGCGCTGAGCTCGTTCGACCTCGACTTCAAGGGCCTGACCGTGGACTCGGTCAAGGTCAACGGCACGATGCAGGAGGTCCAGCGGCTGACCGAGACCGTCGCGCACCGCGACCGCTCGGGCTTCTTCAACGCCTGGGTCTACGGCAGCGGCAAGCCGGCCGACGAGTACCTGTACCCGGGCGGCCTGAAGCCGGCGGCGTAGGCCCTTCCCGCGAGCGGCCCTGTGACAAGATCGCGGGGCCGCTCGCGCTGCGTTCTCCGGCGCGCTGGCCGATGCTGGAGAGATCATGGACGAGCGAATGGGGCCGGGCTGGCCGTTGCAGCGGTGGTATCTGGCCGTGGTCGTGGTGATGGTGCTGGTGGTGGCGGCCGCGGTCGGCACGGGGGCATGGGCGCTGCACAGGCTCAGCGACGCCCGGGCGTTGCTCGTCGACCAGATCGACCCGGCGTCGCAGCAGGCGCAGGCGCTGTCCAACGCGCTGGTCGACGAGGAGACCGGCGTCCTCGGTTACGTGCTGACCGGCCGGCAGGACTTTCGCCAGCCCTACCAGGACGGTCAGCGGGAAGAGGCGCAGGCGGTCACCGCGCTGCGCACGCTCCTGACCGGTGATCTGGCCTCGGCCAACGCCGCCCTGGACGTCGTGCAGCGGGCCGCCGACCAGTGGCGCACCGAGTACGCCGTGCCGGCGCTGGCCACCGCCACCGCTGGCGACATCGACCGCGGCAAGGCGCTGTTCGACCAGGTCCGGGCCGCGCTGAGCAGCCAGGAGGCGCAGCTCGCGACGGCCAGGGTCAGCGGCCGGGCGGCGTTGGCCACCGCCGCCGACAACCTGGTCGTGGTCGGCATCGTGGTGGCGGTCGCGCTGCTGGCGCTGATCCTGTTGCTGGCCCTGCTGGCCCACTACGGCATGGTGCGGCCGGTGTCGAAGCTGGCCACTGAGGTGCGGCTGGTCGCGGACGGGCAGTTCCAGCGCAAGGTGACGGGCAGCGGGCCGCGGGAGATCGTCAGCCTCGGCGCGGACGTGGACCAGATGCGGCTGCACATCGTCGGCGAGCTGGACACCCTGCGGCAGGTGCACGACGAGCTGGAGCGGTCCAACCGGGACCTGGAGCAGTTCGCCTACGTCGCCTCGCACGACCTGCAGGAGCCGCTGCGCAAGGTGGCCAGCTTCTGCCAGCTGCTGGAGCGCCGCTACAAGGGCCAGCTGGACGAGCGGGCCGACCAGTACATCGGCTTCGCGGTGGACGGGGCCAAGCGCATGCAGGTGCTGATCAACGACCTGCTGGCGTTCTCCCGGGTCGGGCGGCTGACCCGGGAGCAGGTGGTCGTCGACTGCGGCGAGATCGCGGCCCAGGCGGTGGCCAACCTGGGCCCGGCGATCGAGGAGACCGGGGCCGAGATCGAGGTCGGGCCGCTGCCGTCGGTGCGGGGCGAGCCGGCGCTGCTGGCCGCGGTGTTCCAGAACCTGCTCGGCAACGCCGTGAAGTTCCACGGCGACCAGCCGCCGCGGGTGACGCTGACTGCCGTGCGGGACAACGACTCCTGGACCTTCACCTGCGCCGACAACGGCATCGGGATCGAGCCGGAGTACGCTGATCGGGTCTTCGTGATCTTCCAGCGGCTGCATCCCAAGGACGCCTACCCGGGCACCGGAATCGGACTTGCGATGTGCCGCAAGATCATCGAGTACCACGGCGGTCGGATCTGGCTGGACACCGACGCCGACCGGGGCACCGTGTTCCGGTTCACGTTGCCGGTCGTCGAGGAGGAGCAGTGACGGAATCGTTCGTGGAGGTCGTGGACGTGCTGCTGGTCGAGGACGACCCGGGCGACGTGCTGATGACCCGCGAGGCCTTCGAGCACCACAAGCTGCGTAACAAGCTGCACGTGGTGGCCGACGGCGTGGAGGCGCTGCAGTTCCTGCGCCGCGAGGGCGAGCACGCCGACGCGCCCCGGCCGGGCCTGGTGCTGCTCGACCTCAACCTGCCGCGCAAGGACGGCCGCGACGTGCTGGCCGAGATCAAGTCGGACGAGTCGCTGCGCAGCATCCCGGTGGTCGTGCTGACCACGTCCGAGGCGGAGGAGGACATCCTGCGCAGCTACGACCTGCACGCCAACGCCTACGTCACCAAGCCGGTGGACTTCGACCGGTTCATCGACGTCATCCGGCAGATCGACGACTTCTTCGTCACGGTGGTCAAACTGCCCCGGTGAGCCGGTCGTGGGCCTGCGCCAGCGAACGCGTCGCGCTGGCCGTGCCCCGCTCGTTGGCCAGCTCCCGCCAGATGGCCAGCGCCTCCTCCAGGTAGCCGACGGCCTCGGCCGGCAGCCCGGCCCGCAGCAGGCTGGTGCCGGCGTTCTCCGAGGCGTGGCCGAGCATGTGCCGGTGCCGGGCTCCGGTCTGCCGGAGCAGCGCGGCGCCCCGCCGGCCGTACTCGACGGCCCGCGCCGACTCGCCCCGTTCGGACAGCAGCTCGCACAGGTTGAACGCGGCGACGGCCTCCAGGAACGGGACGCCCTGCTCGCGGGCGCTGGCCAGGTCGTGTTCCAGCAGCTCCACCGAGCCCCGGTGGCGGGCCAGCCGGGTGTGTGCGACGGCCAGGTTGGCCGCCACGGCCGGATCGGTGCGGTCCAACTGTTCGAGGATCTCGGCGGCGGCCTCGTGGCAGGCGATGGACTGCTCCCCGTCGTCGAGGAAGTAGTGGTACGCTACGCCGGCGTCGTTGCACAGCCGCGCGATGTTGAGCCGGTCGTCGGTGCGGCGGGCGGCGGCCAGGCCGATGTCGATCACCCGCAGCCACAGCGCCCAGTGGCTGGTGCCGAAGCACAGCACCGCGAGCGTGGCCGCGAGCTGCGCGCACAGCCGGTCGTGCCCGCGGTCGGCCGCCGCGCGCACCAGCGCGGCCAGGGTCGGCAGCCGCTCCCCGGCCCACGTCAGGGCCTCGTCGTAACCGGTCGGATGCGGGTGCGGGCAGGTCACGCCGCGCACGATGTCGCCCAGCCCCGGCGTGACGGCCGCCCGGGCGTCGTGGGCCGCGGCCAAGCCGCACGCCAGCAGCCGTTCGACAGCCTCGTCGGCCTCCGGCTCGGGCTGCTCGGCGGCGAAGATCCGCAGCAGGTCGTGCAGGCGGTAGGAGTTGGCGGCGGTCTGCTCCACGAGGTGCTGGCCCAGGAGGCCGGCCATGGTGTCGCGGGCCGCGTCTCGATCCGTGCCGAGCAGCGCGGCGACGTCGTGCAGGTCGATCTCGGCGCCCGGATGCCGGCCCAGCAGCCGGAAAGCGCGGGCCGCCGCCGGTTCGAGGGACCGGTACGAGAGGCGGAAGACCGCCCGCACATCGGACAGCTCGTCGTCATCGGGCGCGAGGGCGTCGAGGCGGTCCTCCTCGTGCCGCAGCTCTTCCACCATGTCCACCAGCGCGTACGAGCTGGAGCCGATGCGTTCGGCCGCGACCCGCAGGGCCAGCGGCAGATGCCCGCACTGCGCGGCCAGCTCGCCGGCCGAGTCGGGGTCCTCGCGCACCCGGTCGGCGCCCAGCACGCTGGCCAGCAGGGCTACGGATTCCGCCGCGGACAACGTGTCCAGGCCGAACCGCAACCCGTCCAGGGCCAGCCGGTTGCGGCTGGTCACGAGCGTGAGGCAGCCCGGGGCGTTCGGCAGCAGCGCCCGGACCTGCTCAGCGCTGACGGCATTGTCCAGCACCACAAGGACTTTGCGGCCGGCCAGCAGCGACCGGTAGTGCGCGCCACGGTCGGCCTGCTGGTCGTCGGCGCCCAGCGCGCGCAGCATGCGGTCCAGCGCCTCGTGCGCGGTGACCGGTTGCGCCGTCGGGTCGAATCCGCGCAGGTCGATGAACAGCTGGCCGTCCGGGAACCGCTGGGCCATCAGGTGCGCGAACTGGACGGCCAGGGTGGTCTTGCCGACGCCGGCCTGGCCGTCGATCACCACCACCGAGCCCGGCTTCGCGGCCTGGAGTGCCCGCAGCAGCCGCGCGCGGCCAGTGAAGTGCGCGACGCCGTGCGGCAGCTGGGCCGGCACCACCGCTGGCCGCTCCAGCAGGGCGTACGCCTCGCGCAGGCCACGGCCCGGGTCGATGCCTAGCTCGTCGTTCAGGGTCCGGCGCACGCGGTCGTAGGTCTGGCGTGCCTCGGCCGTCCGGCCGCTGCGGTGCTGCGCGATCATCAGCAGTTCGTGCAGCCGCTCGCGCAGCGGGTTCGCGGCGGCCAGCCGGGACAGGTCGATGATCGCCTCGTCCGGGCGGCCGACCGCCAGCAGCGCCGAACAGCGCAGCTCCTGGACGTCCACCCAGAGCGCCTCGAGCCGGTCGCGTTCGCGGGCCACGAACGGGCCGACCGCGCCGGCCAGCGGCAGCCCGTTCCACTCCCGCACCGCGTCTTCGCTTTCCCTCAGCGCGCCGTCGAAGTCGCCGGCCGACCATTTCTGGCGTGCGTCACGGAAGCAGGTCTCGAAGCGCCACAGGTCGACGGCCGTCGGCGGCAGGGCCAGCCGGTAGCCGGCCCGGCCGCCGACCACCTTGCCGCCCAAGGCTTTGCGCACGATGGAGACGTATGTGTACACAGTGGACCGTGCCGTCCGCGGCGGCGCCTCACCCCACAGCGCATCCACCAGTTCGTCCGCGGACACCGTCTCGTCGGCGCTCAGCGCCAGCCGGGCGAACAGCGACCTCGGCCCCGGCGCGCCCAGGTTCAGCTCGACGCCGTCCAGCGTGGCGCCGACCTGGCCGAACAGCCGCACCGCCAGACCAGTCATGCCGCCATTCGAGCGAAACCGGGGATGGGATGCAAGATCAAAGGACCGATCCTCACGTTGAACGTCAGGAATGGTCCTAATCAGTGTTGGGAGTGGCCGTCTGGCAGGCTCCTGGTGGTAGCCGGCCGGTGGGTGAGCACTGAATGGTCCTGGACCTGGAGTCCTGTGGAAAGACCGTGCCCCCGCCGGTAGGCCGGGAGAGTTGATCGCTGCTGGGATGTCGTGCCCCGTGTGCGGGAGCACTGGTTGATTAGGTCGCTGATGGCTCTCCCGCTGGCTAGGCAGGATGATCGAGAGCACGGGAGGATCGTTGCGGCTGTTCGTGGGAGATGACTGGGCCGAGGACCACCACGACGTTGAGCTGATGGACACCGGTGGCCGCCGGGTGGCCGCCGCTCGGCTGTCCGAGGGCGTGGCCGGCATGGCCCGGCTGCACGCGATGATCGGCGATCAGGTCGGCGAGACCGACGACGGGGATGTGGAGGTGCTGGTCGGGATCGAGACCGACCGGGGCCCGTGGGTCGCGGCGCTGGTCGCGGCCGGCTACACGGTGTTGGCGGTCAACCCGGTGCAGGTGGCCGGGTTCCGCCGCCGGTTGGGGGTCTCGGGTGCCAAAAGCGACGCCGCCGACGCGCACGTGCTGGCCGACATGGTCCGTACCCACGCCCACGAGCTGCGCCCGGTCGCGGGTGACTCCGCCCTGGCCGAGGCGGTCAAGGTGGTGGCCCGCATCCACAAGACGCTGATCTGGGAACGGACCCGCCACGTCCAGCGGTTGCGGCACGCGTTGCGGGACTACTTTCCTGCCGCGCTGGTCGCGTTCGAGGACCTCGACGCCGGTGACACGCTGGAGCTGCTGGCCGCGGCCCCGACGCCGGCCCGGGCCGCCCGGTTGACCAGGGCACAGATCAGCGCGGCGTTGACACGGGCCCGCCGCCGCGATGTCGCCGGGAAGGCCGCGGCCGTGCAGGCCGCGTTGCGCGCTCAGTATCTGGGGCAGCCTGAGGTCGTGGCCGAGGCCTACGGCGCGTCGGTCACGGCGCTGGTGGCGGTGCTGACTGTGCTCAACACGCAGATCACTGTGTTGCAGGGGCAGGTGCAGGCCCATTTTGGGCGGCACCCGGCCGCTGAGGTCATCGCTTCCCAGCCCGGGCTGGCAGTGGTGCTCGGCGCTCGGGTGCTCGCCGAGTTCGGAGTCGACCCGCACCGCTATGCCAGCGCGAAGGCCCGGAAGAACTACGCCGGCACCTCGCCGGTCACCCGGGCCTCGGGCAAGAAGAAGGCCGTGCTGGCCCGGCACGTCCACAACGACCGATTGGTGGACGCGGTGATGGCTCAGGCGTTCGCCGCGCTCACCTCGTCGCCCGGCGCACGGGCGTACTACGACCGGCAGAAAGCCCGTGGTGCTGGTCATAACGCCGCGTTGCGGCAGCTGGCCAATCGGTTGGTGGGCATCCTGCACGGTTGTCTGAAGACCGGCACGGTCTATGACGAAGCGACGGCCTGGTCACATCACGTTGACCAGACCGCCTCTTGACACCCAAAACCCTGGGATGTCTTTCCAAACACCAGGGGGTTGACAAAAGGGGTCAGCGCCAGCTGGGGAGCCAGAGTTCGGCCTGCCAGTGGGCGTTGGTGATCAGGTCGCCGTTGAGGATGGGCCAGAGCCAGGCGAAGTTGGCGATCACGAGGCCGGTGTAGATGGCGACGACCAGCAGGCCGGTGCCGCGGCGTTCGGCGCCGGCACGGGCGCGGCCGAGGATGTCGCCGCAGGCCAGGACCAGGCCCAGCACCAGGAACGGCGCCATCGGCGTGACGTAGAAGAAGAACATCTGCCGGTCGATGTTGACGAACCAGGGCAGCAGACCGGCCAGGTAGCCGACCATCACGGCGGCGTGGCGCCAGTCGAACTTGACGATGGCCCGCCACAGCGACCAGCCGATCATCGGGAAGGCCAGCCACCACATGGCCGGCGTGCCGACCAGCATCTCGGCTCGGACGCACTGCACCGCGCCGCAGCCGGTGGCGTACGGGTTGGGCCCCTGCTCGATGTAGTACAGCATCGGCCGCAGCCCCATCGGCCACGTCCACGGCTTGGATTCCCAGTAGTGGTGGTGGTTGCTGCTGAGCAGGTTCTCGTGGAACTTCAGCACGTCGGCCTGGTAGTAGAGGAACGAGTGGAACGCGGTGTCGAACGAGTGGCGGTCGATGCCCGTCTCGCTGCCGAACCACCCCCACCACGTGGCGAAGTACACCGCCACCGCGATCACCACGAGCGACCACAGCGCCGGCAGGACGTCCCGGACGATCGTGCCGACCCACGGCCGCTCGACACCGGCCGCGCGCCGGGCCGTGGCATCCCAGATGACGGACAAGAGGCCGAAGGCGACGATGTAATAGAGGCCGTTCCATTTGACGCCGCAGGCCAGCCCTAGCGAAATGCCGGCGGCAAATCGCCACCAACGGAAACCGTAACTGGTCAGGTTGTTTGTAGTGCTTGATCGTCTCCGTGGGATGATCACGGCGTGCAGGCCGGGGATGGGCGTCCGTCGTATGACGACCTTGCCGCCCTGGTCGTGCGTCAGGCGGCGGTGATCGAGGAGCTACGCGCTGAAGTAGCGGCGTTGCGAGCCGAGAACGCCGAGTTGAGGCGCCGGTTGGACATGAACTCGTCGAACTCCTCGAAGCCGCCCTCGTCGGACTCGCCGTTCGTCAAGCCGGACCCGAAGTCGTTGCGGGGTAAGTCCGGTCGCAAGCCCGGTGGCCAGACCGGGCATCCGGGTTCGACGTTGGCGCAGGTCGCGACACCGGATGAGATCGTGCGTCACGAACCAGCGGCCTGCGGTGGATGCGGCGGTGGACTGGCCGACGCCGCGCAGATCGGCATGGAACGACGCCAGGTGTTCGACCTGCCGCCGATCACCGTGCGGGTCACCGAACACCAACTCATCACGCGGCGGTGCGCGTGCGGGATCACCACGTGCGCCCCGCCGCCGGACGGGGTGGCCGCGCCGGCGCAGTACGGGCCGCGGGTCACCGCGATCGTGCTCTACCTGTATGTCGGGCAGTTCCTGTCCAAACAGCGGACTGCCCAGGCGTTGGCCGAGTTGTTCGGCGCCCCCGTCTCGCCCGGCACTGTCGCCACGATGACCCGCCGTGCCGCCACCGGACTGTCCGGGTTCCTCGGCCTGGTCCGGGATCGGATCGCCGAGGCCGCGGTGGCGCATTTCGACGAGACCGGGTTCCGCGTCGAGGGGAGACTGCACTGGGTGCACTCGGCCTCGACCGGGAAGTACTCGCTGATCGTCGCGCACGGCAAACGCGGCCGGGTCGCCATGGACGCCGCCGGAGTCCTGCCGTCGTTCACCGGCGTTGCCGTGCATGACGCGTGGGCTCCGTATGACTGCTACCCGGTCACGCACGCGTTGTGCAACGCGCATCTGCTGCGGGAGTTGGTCGCGGTGACCGAGACCGCGCCCGTCGGTGAGGGCGGTTGGTGTTGGGCGCGGCAGGTTCGGGATGGGTTGCTGGAGTTGAAGACCCTGGTGTCCGACGCGGTGAACGCTGGTCGTGTCGCCCTCGACCCGACGCTGTTGGCTGCTCAGGTTCACGTGATCCGCTCGGCTGCGGTGATCGCAGTGGCCGCCACTGGTCGACGCCGGAGCCCGATCGAGGCCAAGCATCATGCGCTGGCACGTCGGATCCTGGATCGACAAGCCGACTACCTGCGGTTCGCCACCGATTTTCGGGTTCCCTTCGACAACAACGCCGCCGAGCGTGAGATCCGGATGGTCAGACTCCGGGAGAAAGTCTCCGGGTGCATGCGCACCCTGGCCGGGGCGCGGGACTTCGCCGCGATCCGTTCCTACCTGGCCACCGCGGCGAAACACCACATGGGGTTCCTTCACGTCCTCGCGGAGTTGGTCGCGGGGCGTCCCTGGCTGCCTATAACCGCCTGACCACAGACCTAACCAGTTACCGGAAACCCAGCCTCGGGCCCCAGCGTGATTCCTCGATCCAGCCCTCGCCGACCGCGACGGCCAGGCGATTGCGCACCTGATCCCGGTCGACCAGCAGACAGCCGAAGGCGATGACCACGAACAACGCCACGAAAATGTCCAGCAGGGCGGTCCGGGACTGCACGTGGCTGACGCCGTCGCAGATCAGCAGCACACCGGCCAGCGCGCCCAGCATGGTCGACCGGGTCAGCCGGCGGCCGATCCGCACGATCAGCAGGATGCAGATGGCGCCGGCGATGGCCGAGGAGAAGCGCCAGCCCCAGCCGTTGTAGCCGAACAGCCACTCACCGATCGCGATGAGGTGTTTGCCGACCGGCGGATGCACGATAAAGGCGTAGTCGAAGCCGATATCGTCCTCGAAGCCCCCGTTGCGCAGCATCTGCCACGCTTCCGGCGCGTAGTACTTCTCGTCGAAGACCGGCGTGCCACGATCGGTCGGGCGGCCCAGATCCCAGAAGCGGACCAGTGCGCCGAGCAAGGTGACGGTGAGGGTGACGATCCAGCCGCGGACGGTGTCCCGCGGCCGCCAGACGGCCAGTCGCTCGAGCGGACCGGCGGTCGACGGCTTTGTTGTCGGCAGCTCACCGACGTCCACCACGCCGTCGATCGTCCCCATGGCCGACGATCATGCCGCACACGGCGTGAACACCAGGTCAGCCGGGCACAACCGGCCAGAAACGAGCTGTGCTCAGGCGGCGTGGGGCAGCGAAACCGAGGGACTGTCCACGGCGACGCGGAGCCCGGCGACCAACCCCTCGTCGGCCAGCCCCTCGTCGGCCGCGTCCATGGCGTCCTGCTCGCGGTACACACGGTCCAGCACGTCGGCGATATCGTGGAAACCGTCGCTCATGATCTTTCACTTCCTCGCTCTGGTGGGCACTGTGACCAGAGTGCGGCGGCGATCTCCAGGTCTTCTCCACACAGACTCGATACCGGGTCGCCGGTCCCGTCGTGGCTGCCCGAGCACGCACAGCTGTGAGCGTTGCCACCACTACGTAGGTCATGACGGGCGCGGGAAGGTGCGTATGTTCACCGATAGCTGGCGTTGTGGCCCGGGGTAGAGAGGTCTGAGGCGGTCTCGAGTGCTTGCTGGATTGGGTGGGGTTTTTGGCGTGGCACGCGTGGATTTGGTGTGGAGCCTCTGGGCGATGGCACGAAGGGCAAAAGCGGGCAGGAAGAGCCGCCCTTCTTTGGTCAATTGTACGCCATCGCCCCCTCCACACAAAATCCACGCTTCTGATTGCTGGTGACGTTGGGTGCGGTGACGACGTGAGGGAAAAGCCTTTCTGTTTGCCGTGATTCACCCGTTAGTGATTCGAGTTGGATCTTGGGTGAGAGTATTCTATGAAGTATGGAACTCACCCGCGAGATAGAGAGCATGGAACCCGATGGGGCCATCTATGAGCCGATCGTGGGTGTGGATCCGAGTAGCCTCACGCAAGAAGAGTTGGTCACCTATGTCATTGCGGCGCGGAAGCTCAAAGCCACTCTTGAATACGCCGAACTGGCCGCCATCGCCCACGTCGAGGACGTGCCCGAGGTGGCCATGGCGATCAAGGCGTCGGAGCCGGCGCTGGCTCGGACGCAGGAGACCGCCGCCGCCCTGGAGAGCCACCCCGCCCTGGCTGAGCTGTTCCGCCGGGGCGAGATCGACCTGGCCCGCTTCACCGCCGTCCGCGAACGCACCTGCCACCTGGCCGATCCGGCGCAGGTCGCCGACGTCGACCAGGCCCTGGCCGAGGTCGCCGCCGGGCTGACTCGCACCCAGCTGTGCCGCAAGGCCACCGGCCTGGTCGCCCAAGCCGACCCCGATGGCTATGAACAACGCTGCCACAAGGCAAAGGCTGACCGCCGAGTCGAGCTCTCGGCGCTGCCTGACGGCATGGCCAAACTGATCTGGGTTTTGCCCGCCCCCGAGGCGCGACAGCTGTTCCAGCAGATCTGCGCCGACGCCAAGTCCCTGCCGAAGGACGACCGCACCACCGACCAGAAACGCTCCGACGTGCTGCTGGACCGGCTACTGGGCAACCGCGACAACTGGAACGTCCGCACCTTCGTCACCATCTCCATGGAAACCTTGATGGGCTTGACCAACGATCCCGGCCACCTTGCGGGATATGGGCCGATCTCCGCTGATGCAGCGCGGGAGTTGGCCATGCACGGCCCCTTCCGAGGACTCCTGCTGGATGAGTACCGCCAGGTCACCGCCATCAGCACCGACACCTACCGCCCCACCGTCCTGACGAAGGAAGCCAACCTCGCCCGCTCCGCCGGCACCTGCACCGCCCCCGGCTGCACCCGCCCGGTCCAGGAACACGACCACATCACCCCCTGGCCCGCAGGCAACACACCCCCACCAACCTCCAAGGCCTCTGCGCCTACCACCACCACCGAAAACACGACAACTACACGGTGACCCGGGATTCGGACGGCGTCTCGCACTGGACCACCCCCACCGGCCGCCACCACACCACCCACCCCACCCGCTACTGATCCGGCCGACGGGTGACGGAAGCCAAAAGCCGGAAGCGGAGACGGGGCGGAAACCGCCCGCCCCACGACCTTCCCGGCAATCATCACACCCAACCCGACAACCACATTTCGGTAACTCCGATCGCCACCATCGCGACTTGGGTCGATTTTGTGTGGAGGGGGACGATGACGTAAAATTGACCAAGCGAAGGGCAGGCCCGCCTGCCCGCTTTTGCCCTTCGCGTCATCGTCCAGAGGCTCCACACCAAATCGACCCATCAATCCCCATAATCATCGGCACCGAACCCCAGTAGCAACCCCACCACGCACTACCCACCCACAATCCCACCCACAATCAACTGCCCCAACCAGCAGCCCCAACCCCACCACCTAAACCGGCGACCCGACCGACCGTCCGAACCGCACCGGATCCGCCACCGGCCCGGTTGCCGCTCGAAGCTTCGCCGCCTCCTCCAGCCGCGCCAGTTGAACCCCGCCGCCGATCTCCCCCAGCAGGATCCGCCCACCTTCGACGCCGAGCACCTGGAACCGGGTCCCCGGCAGGAACACGATCGGCTCCAGCTCCGGCTCGAAGTATCCGGTCCGTCGCCCACTGTCGGACCAGATGACGAACTCCGCATCCCCGGGCAGCGCGACCTCGGGCGACGTGACGGCATTCAGGAAGCTGACCTCGGTCAGGATCGCCCCGGCCCGATGGGTCCCGGGATCCAATGCCCCGCCGCAGAACGCGACGCCCTCATACACCGGCAACCGCTGCAGCCCCGAGATCACGCAGCTCAGGAACGGCAGCAGAGCGTCGACGTCCCCGGACAGCAAGGCTTCGTCGGCTTTCCGCTCACCGGCGGCCAAATACACGAGCACGGCGACCAGGTCGGTGACCACGGACTGGAGTTCGCCCTCACGAAGCGAGGGGTGCTGAACGAGCAGTCGCAGCACCCGGCTGGCATAGGAGTCGTACTGGTCACCGAGAGTTCGCCGCATCCAACCCCGGTGTTCGTCCAACGCGGTCTCGGCGGCGACCAAGGTGTCGAGCATGGTGTCGACGTCGATACCGGGATCGACCAGGAAGGGCTCCACCCGAGCGGGCACCGGCGGCGACTCGACCGGCAGCGGCCACGCCTCGGCCGAGATGGAAGCCGTGGCAGAGCCGGAAACGGGCTCGGCGACCGAAGCGTCGGCCCCGGAGATCTGGAGTTCCATCTGACGGCGAAGCAGCACCATGGTCGGCAGGTCGTCACCGATGTCGTAGTTGATGTCGGCATCCACCGGCTCGACATCCGAAGCACCCGACGCAACCGGGGCAACCGGGGCACCCGAAGCACCCGAAGCACCCACAACATCACAAGGAGCCGCAACAACAACCGGCTCCTCGGCCTCGGGCTCCGCCGCCTTGGGCGCCTCCCCGAACACGAGCCGCACCACCCGCTGCGTCTCAGGGTCCAAGCCGGCGAACAGTTTCGCCCCAGCCACGCTGACCTCGTCGCCGACGGGCTCCCCCGGCACCCCGACGGTCAGCCGAGCCCATTCCGGGTCCACCGGCATGGACCGGACGGCATCGTCGCCGGCCACTCCGGCGGCCCGTACCCACAGCCCAGAAGTCACGGCCTCGACAACGACGCTCTCGCTGAGCTCCCACAGCCCCGGCCGCAGCGGCTTCAACCCGGCCACCGGCGGCCGAGCGGCCACGACCTCAGGCGCCTTCCCGGGCCGATATCGCAGCTCAGTGGCGAAGGACCGCCAGGTCGGACGGCCGTCACCGGAGACGATCCCGACCTCGATGCCGCGTTCCGTCGACAGCGGCAGCCCGTTGTACGCGATCACCGGCCGACCGATGGTGTCGGCGGCGAACTGCCCGAGCTCAGCGCCGAACGAAGCGAACCGGACCCGCCGGCGGATCTCCTCGGGCAACGCCTCCCACAGTGCCCGCAGGTCCGACGACGGCAGCCGAGCCTCCTCGGGCCCGCCCAGCACGACGGTCAGCACGTCCATCCGCACCGGCACACCGAACGCCAGCACGGAATGCCGGCGCAGAGCGGCGGTCGGCGTGGCGTGCAGCCACAACCCGGTCGGCACCGGCTCCGCGACCGACACCGGCCCGGCGCGCCACGGGGCAGTCGTCATGAACGACTCCCATTCGGGCGACGGGAAGCGCGCGCCGAGGGCCTCGCTGGGCTTGTCGGGGTGGAAGCTGCGCCAGGCCCCGGTGGCGTGGGCGTTGGCGACGAACGTGGACCCGCCGGGAACCGGCACCAACGTTCCGTCGGGCGCGACGACCTCGGCCTGGAGCTGCTCGGACAGCCACTGCGCGGCGATGGCCCGGGTCGGCCCGCTGCCGGAGGCGCTGCCGGCGCCGGACACGGCCAGCCGCACGGGGCCACGCCCACGTAGTGCCTGCACCAGGGCGCTCCAGTAGCCGCCGTTGTCACCGGACGGGAAGTCGACCACGACCATCGTGCGCCCCGTGTCGGCCGGCACGGACGCGGCCAGGGCCATCGCGTGCCACCCCGGCCCGGGCGGCGCGGAGACGACGAGCGTCGTCCCGACCTGACGCGTCTGGAACTCCACGACCGGTGGCTGCGGCGCCGCCGGCGCCGGCGTCGAGGGCTTCGACCGGCGCGACTTCAACCAGTTGATCATGGAGCCCTCACAACGGGCTCACCGAGGTCGGAGGTCACGCGCACGCCTCCGATACTGCCAGGTCCCCCCGGCCACCTTCACCCGGCCGGGTGAACAGCCGCGTCCGCGATGGTGGCCGCCAACAACCGGGTCGACGTGGACGCACCCGGGTTGACCAGGGCATCCACCTCGTGCTCGGCCAGCATGCCGGCCAACTCGGCGGCGTTGACGACCTGCCACGCCTCGGCCCGCACCCGGCCCCGGTGCGCCGGCGCGGTGGTCACCAGCAGCGACAGCACGTCGTCGGGAGCGGGCGCGATCAGCGGCCGCTGGTGCTCGTCCAGCGCCACCCCGAACTCGGACTCCCGGATCACGGCGAACAGGGCGTCGGTGTCGACCTCGCCGTCGGCGGCCATCCGCAGCGCGGCGTCCACCGGGTCGGTCGGCGACTCCGGCGTCAGCGGCTCGTAGTCGGGGTTGGGCTCGAACCGGCCGACGACGCCGTCGATCACCAGCCAACCGCCGACCACCGACTCGCCCGGCGGGTTCTGCCCGTCGGAAGCCGGCTGCCAGGCCGGGTCGACCAGGAACAGCCACTGGTCACTGGTCATCGGCCTCACGCCCCTCGCTCGGCACGCCGACAGAGCCAACGGTGTTGACAGAGCCTGACGGCGGCAACTCTATCCCTATCATCCGCATCTCCATCTGAGCGGTCGCGGCGGCCGCCGCGTTGCCGCCCTGCGCCCACGCCCGCGCCATGCCGTCCAATAGATGCGACAGCATCAGGCCCGCGGCCACCGGGTCGCCGGCCTTGCGCAGGTACGGGTTGAGCGCGCCGTCGCGTTCCAGCATCTCCACGGCCCGCTGCAAGCCGGCCCGGAACTTGCCGGCGGCGGCTTCGCCCTCGACGGTCTTGATCTCCTCGGCCGCCTCGTCGGTGGTGGACTTCACCAGGTCCACGGTCTCCGACGAGGCCCCGTTCCCGGCCAACCGCTCGCCGAGGCCCTTGGGCACGACCGGCGCGTCGGGGATGGGCTCCAGCAGGTGCGCACTCAGCGGCGCGGGTCGCTTGAGCCGGCCGAGCGGCAGGGCCGAGGTCCAGCGGCGGACCCGCGCCAGCGGGCTGTCGTCGCTGAAGTGCTTGCCCAGCACGGAACCGTCGGCCGACCGGACCGCCGCGTCGTGGAACCGTGCGGCCGGGGGCGAGACGGTGTGCCGGGTCTGGTCGCCGTGGTCGAGGTGCATGGTGACCACCGATTCGCGCGGGTTGGGGCGGTCGGGGGCGTGCTCGCCGCGGATCGCGTCCCGCGGGATCAGCTGGTCGACGTCGATCTCGCGGGTATTGGGCGGCGCGTACAGGTTCAGCTTCTGCTGTACCCGGTGCTGCAGGTACTCCCACACCTGCTGAGCACGGTTGGCCCCGGAGCCGATCGCGGCCTCGCGCCCGTCGCCGAACCGGGATCCCTTGCTGTAGCCCACGATCTCGGCCTTGGGCAGCGGCAGCCCGTCGGCCTGCCGCTCCAGCGCCACCTTGGCCAGCCGGTCAGCGAACCGGTCCAGCTCGCCGAGGTCGCGCGGCAGCTCGGACTTGCCGCTCTTGAACGACACGCTGACCGGGTCGTGGGCGACCGGCGAGGTGAGCGGTCCGTGCTCGCCCAGCGCGGTGAGCTGCACCGGCCGGGTCACCTTGCCGTCGCCCTCGTGCCAGGTGGACTCGCCGGTGACGGTGAACCGCTCGCGGGCGCTGCCCACCGGCACCGGCACCCACTGGTCGCGGCGGTCGCGGTACCGGTCGGTGATCGAGTGCACCGTCCCGCTCACCGCCGGGTCGGAGGCGATGTGGGACAGCACGACCGCGGTGACGATGTCGGGCCGCTGGTGCTTGCCGGCCTTGCGGTGCACGTCGGCGAGGTCGAGGTGGCCGCCGTTGTCAGGCAGTTTGCGCACGGCGTCGTCGGCGATGGCCTTGGCCAGCCGCATGGTCCCGGCCCGGTCGGACAGGCCGATCTTGCCGTCGACCCGGGCCGGGCTGTCGGCGTACTGCCACCCCTTGCCCATGGCCGTGGCGATCTCGGTGACCATGGCGGCCTCGTGCTTGGGCAGGACCTGGCCGAAGACGGTGTAGTGGCCGCCGCTCTCCACCGCGGTGAGCCGGTCGCCGTGGCCCTCGCCGAACAGCATGACCTGGCTGGCGCCGATCACCCGGTCGGCCTTGTGCTTGGAGGCCAGCGCCACCTGGAGGTCGTGGGCGAGCCCGCCGGGTCCGTCGACCGCGCCGGCCCGGCAGGCCAGCAGCATCGTGGTGCGCCGGCCGCCGTCGACGGCCTTGGCGAAACCCTCGGTGCGCACGGCGATGTCGGCCAGCGTGTCGGCCTTCACCTGCACGTCGCCGAGGCCGCGGACGTGCAGGCCGGCGCTGTACGGGTTGGCGTGCGCCATCAGCACCGCGGACTCGTCGGCCAGGCCGGGCACGGTGGTGGCCAGGTCCTTGTCGTTGGCGACACGGCCATGGCCGTCCTTGTCGTACTGGTAGACCCGGTCCGGGTTGGCGCCACCGGCCCAGCGCTCGGCCAGCTTGCGGTCGGCCGGATCGTGGAAGAAGGACGTGCCGAACACCTTGCCGGAGCCGTCGCGCAGCGCGGTGTGGGTGACGCCGGACAGCGGGAACCGGCGCTCACGGCCGGCGCTGTCCTCGCCGCTGAACCAGTCCTGGCGCGTGTCGCCGTGGGTCTGCTCGTGCGACAGCGAGTGCATGCCGCCCTGCGGATCGTGCGCCAGCCGGGCCAGGTGCTGCTCGGACAGCGGCTCGCCGGCCTTGTGCCCGGACAGGCCGAGCATCGAGCCGAGCTTGTGCGCCAGGTCCGGCCCGGACGTCCGCAGGCTCCACACGTCGCGCCGGTCGCCCGGCCAGCCCTCGGCGATCTTGACCGGGGCGTGCGCGTCGGCCGTGGTGTCGACCCGTTCCAGGCGTACCCGGAACTGGTCACCGTTGGGCAGGCGCGCCTGGTTGAACTGCTTTTCCGCGCCCAGTTCCAGCCGCCGCCACAGCTCGCGGACCTGCGTCGACGACGCCTGGCCCTCGTCGAGATGCAGCTTGACGGTGGCCTCGCGGACCCACTTGCCCGGCGCCACCTCCATCCGGCGCACGTCGTAGCGGACCAGGTCCCAGCCGTCGTCGATGCGGACCGGGTTCACCGGCGCGTCGTCGCGGACGAAGTCGATGTCGGCCAGCGGCACCCGGTCGCGCGACGCCGCGGTATCGGCCGGGGCGGGGCGCATCTCGGGCAGCGAGCGCATCTCCGGCTCGTGCTCGAGCTCGGCGATGGACTCCAGGATGTGCCGCCGGTTGTCGACCAGCCGCCGCCCCTCGCCGTGGATCTGTTGCAGGGCCTCCATTCCCCGACGCGAGCCCTCGAGGTCACGGCCGTGCAGCGCCTGCCCGAAGCGTTCCCGTGCGGCGCCGGCGTTGGCCATGTGCACGGCACTGTCCCGGATGTTGCGGTCCAGCAGCGCGCGGTGGTGCGCCAACTCCGTGCTGTGGTCGCGATCCGGCGGGGTGAACGGCATGTCGTCGTTGGAGGAACGGGTTTCCTCGTGCACAGGCGGTCGACCGGCCAGCGCGGCGTCCCGCTCGCGGCGGGCGGCCCACCACGAGTCCTCGGCGCGGCGGGCCTGACGGTAGGTGTCGACGGCGTGGTCGAACGCCTGCTGCCGGGCCTGGTCGGCGTCGCGGAACTGGGCGGTCAGCTCGTCCTGCTGGCGGGTCAGCTCGTCGGCGTGTTCGTGGGCCAGCGCGAGCTGCTGCTCGACCTGGTCGATGCGGGCCCGGTCGTCGGCGGCGTAGGCGTTGTACAGCTCGCCACGCAGCCGCCCGAGCTCGTCGTTGTTGGTCTCCTGGGCCCGGCGGTTGCTCTCCAGTTGCTCCCGCAGCGGCTCGGTCTGCTCCTTCGCGGCCAAGTAGGCGTCGTCGGCGACGTGCCGGGCCCGGACCACGTCGTTCTCCGCGGCCCGCCACGCCTTCTCGGTGTCGCGGACCTTGTCCTGGGCCTGCCGGACCGGCTCCGGCAGCGTGCCGTCGTCGTAGGTCCGGACCCGGGACGAGTCGTCGAACTTGAGCGAGACGGCCCGGTCGCCCTTGACCAGCCGGATCTCGGTGTCGTGCACCAGGACCTGGGTGCGTCCCGGGGCGGCGGTGCTGCCCGCCGGCGCGGGGTGCACGGTGCCGCTTGTGCTGGCGCTCTGCGTGTTGTTCATGCCGCCGCGGTCCAGGTAGACGCCGGTCTCGCCGGCGTTGAAGTCCCGGTGCTGCGGGGTGTGCGGGGCGTCGGTGACGTTGCCGCCGACACCGCCGATGATCGCGTTGACCGAACCGGAGACCGTGCGCGACACGGTGGTGTCGATCTTCGACGAGTGCGCGGTGCCGCCGCCCAGGTCGACGGAGTCGCTGACGCTGACCAGACGCGGGTTGGTGAGCTTGGCGTAGGCGGTCAGGCCGGCCTCGCGCAGGCCGGGCAGGTCGACCGGGCCGCGCAGCATCGCCGGCAGGTTGGCCTTGATCACCTCGGGGGTGAGCGTGGTGGTCAGCGCGTGCTCGGAGGTGGTGCTCAGGTCGCCGGCCAGCCGCCGGGCCTCGGTGCGCAGCGCGTCCACCGAGCCGGTGAAGTCGTCGACATGCACCTCGTCCGGCAGCTTGGAGCCGTCGCGCTGCCAGTCGGCGTGGTCGACCGGCCCGTCCTCCATCCGCGTAACGGTTGCGGCGTTACGGACCGGCACGTCGGTGGTGGTGCTGACGTCGTCGGCCAGCTTGCGGACCACCAGGTCGTGCGGCTCGGGCGCGGAGAACTGCAGGTGCTCGCCCTTGTGCTTGATCTCCAGTTGGAAGTTCACCGGCAGCTTGAACCGGGCCTGCGGGCCACCGGCCTCGCTGGTCTGCGTGATCTCGGTCGAGTCGGTCCTGGTGGTCTTGCTGCCGGTCGAGTGGCTGATGCTGGCCGAGGTCGCGTTGTTGACGGTCATGCTGGCCGCCGGGTCCTTGAGCTCCGGCATCCCGGTGCCCATGAACCGGCCGCCCACCCCGGAACTGGCCTCCTTGCCCTTGGTGTTGGCCTCGGACAGGGCGCCGGTGGCGTTGTGCGCCAGCACGCTGCCGTCGTTGGACACGCCGAGATAGGTCGGCCCGTCCTCGGTCGGCGTCGCGTGCAGCACGACCTCGTAGTTGTCGTGCGTGAAGGTGTTGGGCTTCGGCGTCATCAGCGACACGCCGCCGTTGAGCGCACTGTCCACAAGGGAGCGAACACCGTCCTGAGAGGACTGTTCCTCCAGGCGCCGCAGGTTGCCCATGGCGTCGTCCAGCACGGACTGCGGCAGCAGCTCCTTGCCCAGCCCGCCCAGGTTCTCCCGCAACGACGGCACCAGCTTGACCAGGTCGCCGGCCGGCTCCACGTGGCCGAAGCCGATCGACGGCCGGTCGGCGCGCAGCGTGTTCGGCACCGGCAGGCCCGGCTTGGGCCCGACCGGCGTCGGGTCGGTCGCGAGGTCGTGCTCGGGCAGCACGCCCATGGCCCGGGCCTGCCGCTCGGTGACGCGCACGAACACGCTGTCCGGCAGGTCGACCGTACGGCCGGCGGTGCGGACATCCGTGTCGTGCAACATGTTCGTCTGCCGCGACTCGGCGACCACGTGCACCTTGGCGTTCATCCGCAGCAGCACGGTCCGGCCGTCCGGCGAGGACACGCTGTGCTCGGCGGTGCCGCCCACCGACCGCGCCACCTTGGACGTCCAGGTCCAGTTACGCAGGCTGGCCGTGGCGAACACGCCGGCCCGGCCGTGCGGGTGTGCGGTGTCCGGGGTCAGCGTGAGGGCGTTGCGGGACGAGGCCGTGCCGACGTTGACGCCGACGGAGTGCTGCGTCTGCTTGGCCCCGGCCGCCGAGTAGCCGCCGGACTGCTGCTGCTTCAACGAGATCTCGTCGGAGACGGACACCAGCTTCGGCTCGGACAGCTCCATGGTCATGCCGACCGCGCCGACCCGGTCCATCACGCGCCGGTTGTGCTGCAAGCCGTCGAGCTGCACGCCGTGTGAGATCAGCTGCGGGTCGGAGGTCAGCGTCTCCGGGCTGAAGGTCTGGTGCAACGCGTCGGCGCTGACCGTGCCCTGCAACGCCAGCGCGCGGTCGCCGCCACCGGCCTCGGCCAGGGCGTCCTCGGCGGCGCGTTGGATGTGCTCCGCGCCGACGATCGCCTCCATCCGCTGGAACTCGGGCTGCCGCTTGGCCCGGGCGGTGGCCCGCAGGTCGCTGATGTGCGGGGCGTGCGCCATCGGCGTGGTGACGTGGTTGTCCACGTGCTGGTGCGGCGGGGTCTTGCTGGTCAGACTGTGCGGGACCAGGACGGTGACCTCGCCGGCCGGCGGCGTGCGGTGCGTGCCGTCGTTCGGGCCCACGTGCGGGGTGCGGTGCACGGGCGGCACGTCGATGCCGGGCGTGCCCGGGGTCAGCCGGCGGACCCAGGAGCGGGACCGGCTGTGGTCGTCCACGGTGACGTCGTAGGCCACCTTGGCCTTGAAGCCGTGCACGTCCTCGCCGCCGCCGGTGGACAGCGTGTGCCCGGTCGACGGGCCGGCTTCCGTGTCGTGCGAACGGTTGTAGCCGTACTGGACGCCGACCGACGCGGCCGGCGCGCCCTTGACGTGGCCGCCGTCGAACGGCGTGGTGACGCGGCCGTCCGCGTACACCGTCACGCCCTTCTTGGCCGAGCCGGAGATGCCCAGCTCGCGCGAGGTGCCGCCGGCCCCGGTGACGGTGTGGTCGGGGGCCTGGCCCAGGTGCTCGAACTCGGTAAGGCGCGCCTTGACCGTGACGGTGACGTAGCGGTTGAAGAACAGGCCCGGCTTCTTCAGCCGGATCTTCATGCCGTTGCCGAGCATGCTGTCCATGTTGGCCGCGAGGTGCTCGTCGGACAGCTTGGTGTCCAGCTCGCGGCGGTTGGCCGCGGCCAGCGCCTTGTCGCCGCGGGAGGCGTCGGCGAACTTGGCGCTGCCGAAGTCCGGCGCCAGTTCCTTGAGCTTGTCGTTGCCCTGCAACGTCTCCTCGACCCGCTGGCGCACGTCGTCGCCGCCGGAGAGGCTGAGGATCTTGGCCAGGCCCATCGACTTGCCCGAGGACAGGTAGCTGGGCGCGTGCAGCGGCTCCGGCGTCGGCTCGAAGTCGGTCCTGGCGCCGTGCGGCGGCTCGATGCCGGCCCGGTTGGCCTCCACACCGGACATCCGCACGTGCGCGGAGCCGTCGCGGAACACCACCGGGTCGTGGCCGATCGCCTGCACGTGCAGCTTGAAGCCCAGCTTGTACAGGCCGGTGACGCCCTCGGTCGCCAGCACCGACTCCCACTTGGCGGCGTCGCCGATCAACGTGGCGACGCTGTCGGTCTTGCTGAAGGCCGCGGTCAGGCTGGCCCCGGCGGCGATGCTGTGCGTGGGATCGGCGACGCCGGCGGCGCTGCCGCCCAGCCACAGCTCGCCGCCGGTGGTGGAGGTGTTGGAACGTCCGGCGCTGCCGGACCCGCCCAGTGTGGAGCCGAGCTTGTAGCCCTGGCCGCTGCCCTCCAGCGTGGCGTCGACAGGCTCGATCCTCATCCGGACCGCGCCGATCTTGCTGCCGTCGGCGCTGAGCAGGTCCGGCGAGTAGATCCAGTCCTTGGTCATGGCCGGCATGTTGTCCTTGATGTTGCCGGCCGACAGGAAGTGCAGCAGCTGCTTGCGGCCCGGGGAGCCGATCGCGGTGACCTTCGGGTCCAGGTCCTTGGCCATCAGGTCGAACGCCCCGCGCACGCTGCGGACCGACTCGGCGGCGAACACGGTGAGGTCTCGCCCGTCCACCGGGCGCGGGGTGGCGTGGTCGGCCTTCGTGCCCAACGCGCTGTGCGGCAGCGCGAGGGTGGCGTCGTGATCCAGGTGGACGCCGCCCGGGTGGACCTGCGCGCCCTTGTGGTCGGTGAGGGTGATCTCGATGTGCGCCTTGGCGTCGACCAGGTCCGAGCCCTCGTGGCTGATCGAGACGGAGTGGCTGGCGCCGTGCGCGGACTCCAGCGTCACCACCGGCTTGGCGTGCAGGATCGAGGCGAACACCGAGCCGCCGCCGATGCCGTTGCCGGCGCTGACCGCGGCGGCCAGGTCGTGCTGCTTGGCCTTGGTGGTGCTTTCCGCGGTGGACCGGTCGGTGCCACCGGACCGGGCCAGGCTCCGGCCGGTCTCCGTGGTGTGCTCGGCCTCGTCGAAGTCGACCTTGGCCTTGACCGTCGCCTCGTAGACCTTGTCGCCCACCCGGACCTCGAACTTGCGCCCCTCGCCGAGCAGCGAGTCGAAGTTCTCCGTCACGGCGTGGTGCACGTCGTCGAGTCCCCGAGCGCCGGCGCGCTCCTCGAAGCCGTGTGGCAGCTGTTCGGCCACGCCCTGGCGGACCCGGTCGGCCAGCGCATCGCCGTTCACCAGTCGACCGAGGCCGAGGGACTCGTTGTCCCGCACGTAGCTGGGCAGCCGCTCCTCGTCGAACTCTTCCGGGATGCTGGTCAGCTCGTGCGGCTCGTCCAGGCGCAACGTGCCGGCGTGCCGAGACGCGCCGGGCACGGCGGGCTGGCTCGTGGACTCGTGGCTGGTGGACGTCGTCGGGTCGGCGAAGTCGCGCCCGAAGCCGCTGTGGCCGAAGACGGTGTGCTCGGGGCCGCCGTAACGGCCGGTCCCGTACGGGGTGGTGTCCATCGCGTTGGGCGCGTACGGATCGTGGCCCTCGACCATCATGAAGCCGTAGCGGTGCTGGTCGTTGATCGACGCCAGCCGCCCGTTCTGCGTGTCCAGGAAGACGATCGAGTTCAGGTCGCGGTTGTAGTCCACATTGAACACATGGCCGCCGTCGGCCCGGTGCTCGAAGACGATGCCCCGTGAACCGGGGCCCGACGCCCGCATCGTGCGCGCGATCTCGTCGGGCCCGGACACCATGCGGTAGTCACGGTTGTAGTGCGACCGCAGCAGATCACCGCTGCGCGGCGCGGCCGACGGATGCGGAACCGTCCGGTTGCCGTTCAACGTCTCGTTCGTGGACACCACGTTGTTGACGCAGTTGTACATCGCGTCCTGATGACCGGCGTTGAACCGCGGCGCATTCAGGTCGCGCAGCTGCGGGTAGTTCTCCCGCATGAACTGGATCGGCTCCAGCGAATGCTCGGGATACCGCTCCCGCCACATCACCTGCGGCTCGGCCAGTTCGTCGGCCCGACGCCGCGCGCTGGTCAGGTCGTCCTCGGCCTGCCGCAGCTGACGCTCGCCGTCGGAAACCTGCTGCCGCAACATACGCGCCTGGTTCTCCAGGTCGGTCAGGCCGTGCCGGTAGCCGTCGGCCTGCTGCTGCGCCCGGTCCGCGATCCCCCGCTGCTGCCGGATGTCGTGATCCACGCGAGCCAGGGCCTCGTGGGCGCGACGGCCGCCGGTGCCGGCGATGAAGTTTCGGTTGACCTCCAACTGCCGGAGCTGCTGGTGGTAGCCGTCGGCCGTGCGTTGCGCGCGGTCAATGGCGGCGTGCTGGTCGGCGATCCGATGCTCGGCCGTCCCGACCTGCGAGCGCAGATTGTCCACATAGGCCCGTCCGTTGCGGACGAACTCTTCCTGCGTGTGCACGGCGTTCTGCGCTTCGCGGAGCTGCTGCCCCCGCTCGCGCGTCGGCACGTAGTGCGGCATGCCGAAGTCCTTCGACAGCGGCGGCTCTTCCTTGCGCTCGCTGGTTGTCGGCTCGTGTTCCTTCGACTCAGGGTTCTCATGCGCGGCGCGCAGTTCCTGCTCGACCGACCGCTGCTTCTGCTCGAACGCATCCAGCAAAGACCGGGTCGCCGCCACGTGCTCGGGGCTGTTCGGGTCGACGTGCGCGGTCGGGTTCTGCTCGACGGCCTCGTGGTGCTGGACGCCGTCCCGGCCGTACTCGCTGTCCTCGTCCGCCTCGAACTTCCGCTTGCGCGAACCGGAACCCGAATCCGACACGGTCGCCGGGGCCTTGTCACCGAAGCCGCTCTTGTCGACCGGGCCGTGCTGCGCGGCCGTTTCGTCGTCCCCGCCGCCGTAACGACGTCCGTACGGGCTGGTGTCCATCGGTGTCGGGGCGTGCGGGTCGTTGCCGTGCACCATCATGAAGCCGTAACGGTGCTGGTTCGACAGCGACGCCAGGCGGCCGTTCTGCGTGTCCAGGAAGACGATCGAGTTCAGGTCACGGTCGTAGGTCGCGTTGAAGACGTGACCGCCGTCGGCACGGTGCTCGAACACGATGCCGTGCGAACCCGGACCCGAGTTGCGGAGCGTGTCCACGATCTCCTGAGGACCACTCATCATTCGTTGCTGGCGGTTGTAGTGCGACGTCAACAGATCACCACTGCGCGGCATCGCCGACGGATGCGGCACCGTCCGATTGCCGCCCAGCGTCTCGATCGTCGACACGACGTTGTTGACGCAGTTGTACATCGCGTCCTGATGACCGGCGTTGAACCGCGGCGCATTCAGATCCCGTAGCTGCGGGTAGTTCTCCCGCATGAACGCGATCGGCTCCAGCGAGTGCTCCTGGAATCGCTCGCGCCACATGATCTCCGGCTCGGCCAGCTGCTCGGCCCGCCGGCGCACTTCGTTCAGCTCGCCTTCGGCGCCGCGGAGTTTCGCCTCGTTCTCGGACAGCTCGTGCCGGGCCGTCCGGGCCCGGTTCTCCAACTCGGTCAGACCAGCCCGATAACTCTCGGCGTGCTGCTGCGCCCGCAGCACATTGTCCTGCTGCTGACGGATCTCGTGATCGGCCCGCGCCAACGCGTTGTGCATGTTCCGGCCGCCGGCCCGAGCGATGAAGTCGCGGTTGTGGTTCAGCTGCTGCAACCGCGACTGCTCGTTGTGCACGCCCTGCTCGGCCCGCGCGACCCCGGACCGCTGCTCGCGGATCTGGTGATCCAGCAGGTTGGCCTGCGAACGCAGGTTGTTCACGTGCTCCTGGCCCAGGCGCACGTTGTTCTCGTGGATCTGCTGGTTGTTCCGGGCCTCCGCCAGCTGCCGGCCCCGATCCCGCGTCGGCACCGTGTGCGAGGAGCCGAGCCCGGGCATGTGCTGGTTGTGCGAAGAGCCGAACAGCTCGGGCCCGGTGTGCTCGTCCGAGGCCGGGCGGTGCTCCCCGCCGAACTCCTTGACCACCTGCTCGTGCTGTTGCTCGAACGCGTCCAGCACGGTCCGCGTGTTCGCCTCGTGCTCCGGACCGTGCTCGACCGGCGGCGTCTCGTCGTGGTTCGCGGTCTCGTGTTCGGCGGACGTCGAGTCGTGCTGGGACACCGACGGGGTCTCGATGTCGTGCGCGGGACCGCCGAAGTGCGTCTGGTTCGGACCGCCGTAACGACCGTAGGGCCGGGTGTCCATCGCGTCGGGCACGTGCGGGTCGTGCCCGTCGACCATCATGAACCCGTACCGGTGCTGGTCGTTGACCGACGCCAACCGGCCGTTCTGCGTGTCCAGGAACACGATCGCGTTCAGATCGCGGTTGTAGTCCACATTGAACACATGGCCGCCGTCGGCGCGGTGCTCGAAGACGATGCCCCGAGAGCCCGGACCGGAGACACGCATTGTCTGCACGATCTCCTGCGGACCAGTCACCATGCGGTAGTCACGGTTGTAATGCGACCGCAGCAGATCACCGCTGCGCGGCGCCGCCGACGGATGCGGAACCGTCCGACTTCCGTGGAGCGTCTCGATCGTCGACACGACGTTGTTGACGCAGTTGTACATCGCGTCCTGGTGCCCGGCGTTGAACCGCGGCGCATTCAGGTCGCGCAGCTGCGGGTAGTTCTCCCGCATGAACTGGATCGGCTCCAGCGAGTGATCCGGATACCGCTCCCGCCACATGATCTCCGGCTCGGCCAGCTGATCGGCTCGCTGCCGCGCCGAGGTCAGGTCGTTCTCGGCCTGCCGCAGCTGACGCTCGCCCTCGGAAACCTGGTACCGCAACGTGTTGGCCTGGTTCTCCAGGTCCGTCAGACCACGCCGGTAGCCGTCGGCCTGCTGCTGCGCGCGCTCCGCGATCCCCCGCTGCTGCCGGATGTCGTGATCCGCGCGGGCCAACGCCTCCTGGTTGCGCCGGCCGCCGGTCCGAGCGATGAAGTCGCGGTTGGTCTCCAGCTGACGCAACTGCCGGTGGTAGCCGTCGGCGGCCTGCTGGGCGCGACTGGCCAGCGCGTGCTGGTCGGCGACCCGACGCTCGGCCAAGCCGACCTGGGTGCGCAGATTGTCCACATAGGCGTGTCCGTTGCGGACGTGCTCCTCGTGGTTCTGCACGGTGTTACGCGCTTCTTGCAGCTGCTGGCCCCGCTCGCGCGTCGGCACGTAGTGCGGCATGCCGAAGTCCTTGGACAGCGGCGGCTCTGCCGATTCCTCACGCTCATGCGCTGTCGGGTTGTGCTCGGGCGCCGGCTCGTGCTCCTGCGACTCCGGGCCCTCATGCGCGGTGCGCAGCTCGTGCTCGATCGACCGCTGCTTCTGCTCGAACGTATCCAGCAAGGACCGGGTGGCCGCCACATGATCCGGGCTGTTCGGGTCCACATGAGACGTCGGGTTCGGCTCGACGGCCTCGTGGTGCTGCACACCCTCGCGGCCGTACTCGCTGTCCTCGTCCACCTCGAACTTCCGCTTGCGTGAACCGGAATCCGACGCCGGCGGCGCGTGCTCCGGGGTCTTGTCCCCGAAGCCGTGCGACTCGACATTGTCGTGCCCGCCGGCTGCCTCGTCGTCCGCGCCGCCGTAACGGCGGCCGTAGGGACCGGGGTTCGACGGGGCCGGGGCGTGCGGGTCGTGACCCTGCACCATCATGAAGCCGTAACGGTGCTGGTTCGACAGCGACGCCAGGCGGCCGTTCTGCGTGTCCAGGAAGACGATCGAGTTCAGGTCACGGTCATAGGTCGCGTTGAACACGTGACCGCCGTCGGCCCGATGCTCGAACACGATGCCGTGCGAACCCGGACCCGAGTTGCGCAGCGTGTCCACGATCTCCTGAGGACCACTCATCATCCGCTGCGGACGATTGTAGTGCGACGTCAACAGATCACCACTGCGCGGCATCGCCGACGGATGCGGCACCGTCCGATTGCCGCCCAGGGTCTCGATCGTCGACACCACGTTGTTGACGCAGTTGTACATCGCATCCTGATGACCGGCGTTGAACCGCGGCGCGTTCAGGTCACGCAACTGCCCATAGTTCTCGCGAATGAAGCGGATCGGCTCCAGCGAGTGCTCCGGATACCGTTCCCGCCACATCACTTCCGGGACGGCCAACTCCTCGGCCCGCCGCCGGACATCGTTCAGCTCGCCCTCGGCGCCCCGCAGCTTGGCCTCATTCTCGGACAGCTCGTGCTGCGTCGCCCGCGCGTTGTCCTCCAGCTGCGACAGACCCAGGCGATAGCTCTCGGCATGCTGCTGCGCCCGCCGCACATTGTCCTGCTGCAGGCGAATCTCGTGATCGGCCCGGGCCAACGCGTTGTGCATGTTCCGGCCACCGGCCCGAGCGATGAAGTCGCGGTTGTGGTTCAGCTGCCGCAACCGCGACTGCTCGTTGTGCACACCCTGCTCGGCGCGCGCGACGCCGGCCCGCTGCTCGGTGATCTGCCGGTTCAGCAGCTCGGCCCGCTGGCGGATGTTGTTCACGTGCTCCTGGCCGAGGCGCACGTTGTTCTCGTGGATCCGCTGGTTGTTCCGGGCCTCCTCCAACTGCCGGCCACGGTCCCGGGTCGGCACCGTGTGCGAGGAGCCGAGCCCGGGCATGTGCTGGCTGTGCGAAGAGCCGAACAGCTCGGACGGCCCGTGCTCACCCTCGGTCCGAGCGCCCGTGCCGAACTCGCGCACGACTGCGGCGTGCTGCTGCTCGAACGCGTCCAGCACGGTCCGCGTCGCCGTCTCGTGGTCGACCGGCTCGCGATGCACGTCGGCGTCCGGCGACAGGTCGGTGTGCGGCGCCACCGGCGCGTTAGTCGCGTGATGGGTCTCCGGCTCGTGCGTTGCCGGCTGATGGGCTGCCGGCTGATGAGTTTCTGCGGGCGCGACGTAGCCGCGGTCCTCCCGCAGCTTCTGGGTGAAGTCGCGGAACTGCTCCAGGTGCTCGACCGGGTGGCCACCCTGGCGCGCATCGTGGATCTGCTGCTGGACGTGCTCGTGCACGGTCGCCAGGTCGTCGCGGGTGATGTCCCGCCAGCCGCGCGCGGCCGGGTCGTCGGGCAACCGCAAGGCCTGCACGGTGAGCGCGGCGGCGCGGTCGTTGGTGAGCTTGGCCAGCCGGTCCTGCAGCTGCTGCACGCGGTCGTTGTTGCTGGCCTCGTCCCGCAGCATGCGGTCGTTCTTGAGCGCGTTGGGCACGACGTCGGTGAGCTTCCACCGGTCACGGCGGGACTCGGCGTCGCGCAGGCCCTCGCGCGCGGTCTGGATCCGGTGGTCGTAGTCGCCGGCCCGGTTCAGGTCGACCATGCGCTTGATCGCGTCCGACCGTGCCTGGTCGTGGGCGAAGGACTGCTGCAACTGCTCGAGGTCCTCACGGTTGCGGCCGTACAGGGAAGCCTCGAACGACCGCAGGCCGCCCTCGGCCACCGGGGTGAGGCCGCCGGGCAGATGCAGGTCGCCGTCGGGCGTGTGCTCGGACCGGGTGTCCGGCCCCTTCCGCATGAACGGCTGCCGCTGCTCGGGCGGCGGCTGATGGTCGGCTTCCCGATTCGTGTCACCGTTTGCATCGCGCGCGGGCTCGGGATTGGTGTCGTGGCCCGTGTTGTGCGCGCCGGCGGAGTCGTGCACCGAGCCGGGCTGCGGCCGAGCCGGCCCCGAGTCGGGCAACGGGATCCGGTCGACCACCCGCATGTCCCGGGCCCGGTCGAACAGGCGTTCCAGGTGCTCGGTCGGGTGGCCGCCCAGCTGCGCGTCGTGGATCAGGTCGCTGACGTGGTCCTCGACGGCCAGCAGGTCGTCGGGCGTCAACCGGTTCCAACCCGGCGCGTGCGGGTCGTCGCCGAGCGACAGGGCATGCGCGGTCATGGCCCCGTCGCGGTCGTGCCGCAGCCGCTCGATCTGGTTGTTGAGGCGCCACACGTGCTGCTTGAGCTCGCTCTGCTGCCGCTCGCGGTCGGCCTGGTCGCGGCGGGTCAGCTCGGACTTGAACGCGTCCGGCAGCATGTCGGTGGCCTTGCTCAGCTCACCGGCCCGGCGACGGGTGTAGTCGGCCTCGCGCTCCAGGTCGCGCAGGTGTTGCTCGATCCCGCCCGGCTTGTCGGAGATGGCGTGGTATTCGAGCATCTGCTCGATCGCGCGATGCCGGTACGGGTCGTCGCCGTGCACCGCGTCGAGCTGCCGCAGCTCGTCGACGCTCTTGCCGTACAGCGAGGCCTCGAACGCGGCGTGCTCCTGGCGCGGCGTGAGCTCCCGCGGCGGCGCGATGTTGGCCTGCCGTTCCGCGTGGGACAGCTGCTCGTCCAGCTCGTGCTGTTGGCGCTCCAGCGCCGCGTCAAGCCGGTTGCGGTCGACCTGCTCCTGGATGCGGTGCTGGTCGGCCTCCATCTGGGCCAGCTGCCGCTGGATCTCCTCCTGCTGCCGGTCCAGCGCGCCGTGCCCGATGTCGTGCGCCAGCTGCTCGTCGAGCTGCCGCTGCTTGGCCTCGGCATCGGCCAGCATCTCGGCGATCTCGGCCTGCTGGCGCTCGATCTCCTCCTGCCGGCGCTGCTCGACCGCCGCCATCATGGCCTGCTCGACCCGGGCCTCCTGGCGTTCCTGGATCCCCTTCGACAGGGTGTCGAGGCCGCGCAGCTTCTGCACCGTCCGGTGCGTGCCCTCGGCCCGCTCGAAACGCTCCCGGTAGTCGGGGTGGTCGATCAGGTCCAGCTCACGCTTGGCCTCGGCGACACCGTGCTCGGCCTGCTCGAGCTTGGTCTCCAGCTCGGCGTCCTCGGCCCGCGTGTGCTCGTCGAACAGGCTGGAGAACAGGTGCACGAAGCCGGTGCGGGACTCCTTGCCCTCCTTGAGGTTCTGCAGTGCGACCTCGAAGTTGCGCTGGGTCTCCCGCAGCCCGTCGACGCCGTCCTTGGTGACCTTGGCGTAGACCTGCCGCACGCCCATCTCGTTGCTCACGCGGTCGTTGAGCGACTTGAGGTGGGTGGCGTCGAAGCCGGCCTTCTCGGCCGCCGAGATCTGCTTGGACAGATGCTCGCCCAGGTTCACGATCTGGGGCGCGGTCAGGTTGGCCAACCCGTCGGCGTTGCGGCCCTCGACGTTCTTGTCGACCAGGTTCATCAGGCCCAGCGTGTGCGACTCCGAGCGCAGCTCGCCGATCCGCCCCTCGCGGTCGTCGACCAGCTGCCGCAGGTCGTCGATCTGCTGCTGCCGCCGCTGCTCGGCGTGCTGCTGCCGCTCGCTCTGCAGGAACTTGGGCAGCGGGTTGGCCTCGGACTCCAGCTTCTGGATCCGGTCCCGGAAACCCTGCGCCTCGTTGGTCAGGTCGCGGAGGAACTCGTTGGGGCCGCCCGGATGCTCGACCGCTCGCTTGAGCGTCTGCATCCGGTGCACGGTGTCGAACACCTGCTTGTCCTGGCCGCCGCCGACGATGTCGGCCACCGTCCGGCCGATGTCCGCCGTGCTCTTGGTGGACAGCGAGGCCTCGAGGCCGTCCAGCATCTCCTTGCGGGTCGGCTCGCCCAGCGCGGCGTACTGGCCGTCCTTCGAGTTGATCTTCAGCGGGGACCCGTCGGCCGGGCCGTGGTGGCTCGTCACGCCGTCGTGGTCGACGGACAGGTGCACGCCCAGCGCGTGCGCCACGGCGTCGGGCAGGTGCTGGCCGACGTGCGAGGAGTGCCACGACGGGGTCTGCAGGCCCTTGCTGACGAGCTCGGCCGAGGTCGGCAGCCGGTGCTCGTTGACCACCGTGTCGGTGACGTGGTCGAGGACTTCCTTGTCCCCGGCGGACATCGGTCCGTCGTCGAGTCCGGCCCGCACGACCTGCCAGCGCCGCGACGAGCCGCCCGCCAGGTCGTGCGCCACGGCGTCGCGCCACTGCTGGGTGTGCGCCTCGTCGGTCAGCCCCTGGTGGTCCGGGCGTAGGTCGGGCGCGAACTTGGCCAGGTCGTCCGAGCCGAAGTGATCGGCCGCCCACTTGGACAGGCCGCGGTTGTCCAGACCGGGGAACTCGAAGCGGTCCGGGTTCTCGCCGATCTTCGACAGCACCGAGTCGGTGGCCGTCTTCACGCCGTCACGGCCCACGAACGGCGCGGCCCCGTCCACCTTCACGTGCTGGAAGGCCGAACTGCGCAGCACCGACTCGACCAGCCCGACGCCGTCCATGTTCGGCTGGTGCTCCTGCATTCCGCGCCACGCCTGCGAGTCGTCCTCGTCGCGGGGCGGTCGGTGCTGCTCGAAGGAGCCCGGCATCACGTGGTCGCCGGCGCCGAAGTCGGCGCCGCGCTGCGGGTTCGGCGCGGCCATGGTGGGCTGCTGGCTGTTGAGGAACTGGATGGCCTCCGGGTTGCCGGCATTGGCCAGAGCGCGGATCGCGTCCATGTCGCCGGTCTGGGCCAGCTTCAGCAGCTCCTGGTTGGCGGCGGCGTCGCCGTGCCGGGCGAGGTCGCTCAGCGCGTCCAGGTTCCGGTTCTGCACCAAGGCGTTGAGCGCGTTGTGGTCGCCGCCGATGGCCATGTTCTTCAGCGCCGCCTCGGCGTGCGAGTTGCCGCCGCGCGACAGGTCGGACAGCCCCGGCACGTCCTTGAGGTTGGCCAGCGAGTGCACGGCCGGCTCGTTGCCCTGGCCGGCGAGGTGGCGCAGCGCGTCCGTGCTGTGCGGCACGCCCTTGGTGGCCAGGTCGGTCAGGGTGTTGACGTCCTTGGCCTCGGTGACGAGCTTGAGCGCCTCGGTGTTGCCCTTGCCGGCCAGGTCCTTGATGCCGGCGTAACCGGCATGATTGCCCGAGTCGACCACGTGCTTGAGTCCGGCGACGTCGTTCTGGCCGTGCAGCGCCTCCAACGCCGGCACGTGGTTGGCCACGGCCAGCTTCTTGATCGCGTCGTAGGCGTGCTGGTTGTTGTTGCGGGCCAGGTCGACCAGCGTCGGCACGTCCTGGCGGTCGCCGATGTGGTCGACCGCCCGCGTGTCGCCCTTGCCGGCGAACTCCTTGACCTTGTCGTAGGCCGGCAGCGAGCTGTTCTTGGACGCCTCCACCAGCGCGGGCACGTCGCCCTTGCCGGCCAGGTGGTCCACCGCCGGCACGTTGCCCTGGCCGGCCAGATGTTTGATGCCCTCGTAGCCGGACTGATTGCCGCGGTTGGCCACCTCGGCCAGGTTGTCCACCTCGCCGCGGTTGACCATGCCGTTGAGCGCGTCGTGATCGCCGCCCGTGGCCAGCGACAGCAGCCGCTCCCCGGCGCCGGTGTCCCCGTGCTTGGCGAACGCCTCCAGCGCCGGCACGTGGTTGTCCTGGCCGAGCTTGGTCAGCAGCGCCTTGGCCACCTCGTGGCTGGGGTTGCGGAAGGCGAGTCCCTCCAGCACGTCGATGGGCTTCTGCTTGCCCAGCACGTCCAACGGGCCCTGCTCGCCGGCCCGGACCAGGCCGTCGACCGCGTGCACGTGCTCCTTGCCGGCCAGGTCGACCAGCACCTGGTGGGCGCCCGCGTCGCCGTTGCGGGCCAGGTCGGTCAGCGTCTTCATGGCATCGCGGTTGCCCTCTTCCGCGAGCTGCGTCAACGCGTTGCCGTCACCGGCCGCGGCCTTGTCGTACACCGAGGGGCCGGGATTCGGCGTCTGGTCGCCGTACAGGTCCTTGTGCGGCGTGTCCCGGACGATGGCGCCGGAGTGGTCCAGGTTGCGCTCCAGCAGCCAGAGCTCTCGCGGGTTGATGGCCGAGTCGGGGCCGTACAGGCCGTTGGTCATCATGCCCTTGTCCGAGTCGGACACGACCCGGTTGTGCACGGTGTGCGGCGTGTCGTGCGAGGTCTTGCTGCTCTGGTTCCAGCCCTTGATCTTCGTGCCGTGGGCCTGGTCCTGGAAGACCACGTTCTCGTTCTTGTAGTGGTCGAAGAAGCCGAGCGTGTGGCCGATCTCGTGGGCCAGCGTGTGGTCGTTGTCCAGGCCGGTCCAGCCCAGCTGGTGGGCCCGCGCGCCGTCCGGCAACGCCGCCACCGAGATGTGCGCCTTGTCCTTGTCGTTGGTGAACTCGACCTTCACGTGCAGCTGGTCGCCGCTGGGCAGCCGGTTGCCCTGGTTGTAGAACCGGTCGACGCCGCGGCCCATGCCCTGCTGGACCCGCTGCACCGCGGCCGGGTCGGCGCCCGGCGGCACGTCCAGGTGCACCTTGACGGTGAACTCCTTGACCCACTTGCCCGGCAGCACCTCCATCCGCCGGACGTCGTAGGTCGTCGGGCTCTGCTCGGCGTTGAGGGTGAGCTTCGGGCCCTTCTCCTGCTTGATCGTGACCTTGGGCCCGGGATCGTTCTCGGCCGCCTTCTTGGCGGCCTCCTTCTCCTCCGGCGTACGGTACTTCGGATTGGGATCCACAGTGGACTTGTCGCCGGTCTTGGGAGCCGGCGGGTCGTCGTAGTGCCGACGGTTGACGTCGGTCATCTCCACCTTGGACGAGGTGACGAAGGCCGGTTTCTCCACCTTCACGGTCACCTTGGCGTTCTCGTACGCCGGCGTGCCGCGCAGGTGCGACCACTGGTCGTTGTGCACCGGCTTGTCCGGCAGCATCCAGGGCGCGGTCTCCGCTTCGCTGTACCGCCAGCTCTCGTCGTCCGAGACCTGTTTCTTGGGCAGCTTGATCGGACCGTCGTCCTCGGGCGCCTTGTCCTTCGGCGGCGCGGTGTCCTTGTCGCCCTTGTTCTTGTCGCCTTCGTTCTTGTCGCCTTCGTTCTTGTCGGCGGCCGGGTTCTTGGGCGCGGGCGTCGTGTCGTCGTTGTGCGCCTGGGGTTGGCCGGTCGAGTGGTGCGTCTGCTCGTCGCCGCCAGGCGTGTGGTGCGTGTCCGGGCCGGCGGACTCGAGCGCGCCGTCGACCACCTTGATCTTGCCGTTGGCGGTGAGCTTGGCGATGTCCGGCGCCAGCTTGCGGAACTCGTCGTCGCGCTCCTTGAACCGCTGCTCGACCTGGCGCTGCTGGTCGGGCGTCATCTTGCCGAACGCCTTGTCGGACGGCAGCTTCGGCTCGTAGTAGCCGGGCTTGCCGATCTTCTCGTCGTTGGCGCCCAACCGAACGTCGACGTTGTCGAGCGGCCGGGTGATGATCTCTTCCGGCGGCGGCCGATGGCCCTGAGCCGACGGCTCCTCGTGCGGCACCGGCTCGGGCGTATGCGTCTCCGCCGGCGTGCGCGGCGGGTTCTGGGCGTCCGACGGCATACGGGACGGTTCATGCGTCTCGGCCAGCGTACGCGGCGGCGCGGCCGGAGCGTCGGCCGGCGTGCGCGGCGGGTTCGGGGTGTCCGACGGCGTATGCGGCGGTTCATGCATCTCGGCCGGCGTGCGCGGCGGCGGGGCCGGAGTGTCGGTCAGCGTGCGCGGCGGCTCGGGCGTGTCGGTCGGGGTGCGGGGCGGCGGCGTCTGGGCCAGGTGCTCCTGGTTGCCGTGCGGTTGCTCGGCCGGCGGCTGCTCCCGCACGTTCGTGTGCGGCTCGTTGACCTCGGTCGGCGGCGCGGTGCGGTCAGTGTCAATCTTCGGCTGCTCGACCTTGGTGGTGTCCGGCGTCTTGTCCGACACCGACGGCCGCTCGCCGGGACGCGGCGGCGGAGTCGACGACTGCGGCTGGCCGGTGTTCCGACTCGGCGGCGGCGTCGCCGCGTTCTGAGTGCCCGTGTTGCGGTCGCCCGTGTTGGTCGGGCCGTCGTGATGGCCGCCCATCCCGACCGGCGGCGGCACCGCAGCGTTGTCGTTCTGGTGCTGGGTGGCGGTCGTGTGGTCGTCGCCCGTGGAGCGGACGTTGCCGCCGCTGTTGTCCTGCGTGGTCGTGCGGGTCCCGCCGCCCACGTGCTCCTGCGTGGTCGTGTCGTGCTGAGTCGTGTCGTGCTGAGTCGTGTCCTGGTGCTGGGTGGGCGACGCCTCCTGCCGCGGCGGCACGTTCTGGTTCTGCTGCGGGCCGTTCTCGTGCTGCTGCGGCACGTTCGAGGAGCCGCCGGTGTCCTGGCGCACCGGCGGCGGCGTCTGCGCCGTGTTGTGCTGCCCAGTGTTCGTCTGACCGGTGTTGGTCTGACCGGTGTTGGTCTGCGTGTTGTCGTGCTGCACCGGCGGCGCGTTGTGCTCGACCGGCGGCGCGTTGTGCTGCACCGGTGGGGCGTTGTGCTGGGCCGGGGGCTGGGCGGTGTTGTGCTGCGACGTGTCCTGGTTCTGCGTCTCCTGCGGCGGCGGCACGTCGTGCTGCTGCTGTTGCGGCGGCGGCACGTTCTGGTGCTGCTGCGGCTGGTTCGTGTTCGCCGACCCACCGGTCTCGTTGTGCGACGGAGGCGGCGGCTGCGCGGTGTTGTGGGTGCCGGTGTTGTTACTGGCGGTGTTGTTACTGGCGGTGTTGGTGGCACCGCCCGTGTTGTGGTCGCCGGTGTTGCTGCCACTACCGGTGCTGACCGGAGGCGGCGGCTGGTTCACGCCCGTGTTGTGATCACCGGTGTTGTTGGCGTCGCCCGTGTTGTTGGCGCCACCCGTGTTGTGCGTACCGGTGTTGTTGGTGCCACCTGTGTTGTGCGTGCCGGTGTTGCCGCCGCCCGTGTTGGCCGGCGGCGGCGCGCTGACCTCGGTGTGGCTGCCGGAGTTGTTGCCACCGCTGGAGTTCCCGCCACCGGTGCTGGTGTTGTTGTGCTCGCCACCGGTGTTGTTGCTGCCGCCCACACCAGTGCTGCCGGTGGACGAGTGGTTGCCGCCGACCGAAGACGGCGGGGGCGGAGCCTCCAAACCGGACAGTCCACCGTGGTTGCCGTCGCCGAGGGATTCCTTGGGTGGCGGGACATCCAGGTTGAGGTCGTCCTTGATGTCGGGCATGTCGAAGTGCACGCCGTCGACGTTGCCGACGTGGATCTCGCCCATCTTCGGCACGCCGCCGTGCGCGCCCCGGCCACCGCGGCCACCGCCGATGGCGCTGCCGATCGCGCCGGCCAGACCGGACGTGACACCGTAGCCGAGGTCGCTGGTGTCGTGCTCGGGGTCCATGGCGACGTTGATGCCGGTGATGCCGAGTCCGGTCAGGCCGGCGTTGGTGAACAGGCCGACGATGCTGTCGCCGAAGCCCTTCGACATGCCCTTGTTCAGGCCGATGTGCAGGCCACCACCCATCAGACCGCCGAGGCCACCCATCGCGGCGGCCATGCCGGTGTTCTGCAGGTTCCAGGAGAACTCGCCCGGGTCCTTGGCCTTGAGCTTCTGGATGAGCTGGATGGCGACGTCCAACGCGACCTGGGAGATGACGCCCATGGCGATGGCCATGGCCAGCCGCCGCAGGATCATGCTCACGGTCAGCCGGGTGGCGGCGATGAACACCGGCTCCATCGCCATCGACCCGCCGAACGTCCACACCGCGTTGGCCACACACCAGGCCAACTCGGCGGCCAGCAGCACCAGCTGGCCGATGATCATGTACTTGGAGTACTCGACCTGCTGGGCCGTCTTGTACGACAGCTTGGTGATCTGCCCGCCCGCGTCGACCAACGCCGGCAACTGCTGGTGCATCTGCTTGACGAACTCGGCGAACTGCTGCCCGGCCGAGCCGGTCGCGTTGCTCGTGACCATGGCGAAGTACGGCTCGAAGTCGGCGGAGATGTCGTGCACGGACGTCGAGAACTCGGTCCACGCGCGGGCCAGCTCGCGCAGCTTGTCCTCGTCGCCCTTCGGCCAAGCCTGGCCGGCCACGATCTTGAACAGCCAGTCGAGCTCGGACGGCATCTCCAGACTCATGGTCTGCCCTTCAAGGTCCTACAGCGTCGGACTACTTCTCCGGCTCGGCCGGGATCGCCGGCTCGACCGGGATGAAACTCTCGGGCTCCAGTTCGGCGAAGCCCCGGTGCAGCCGTGGGGTCGCCACGCCGTCGGCCCGTACCAGTGGCTCGGCCGGCACGCCCTCGTGCCGCGGCAACGTCGCCTCGCCCGGGTCCGGTTGGGCCACGAACCGTGAGGTCAGGTGCGGCGCATTGACGTGTGACGGCGGCGTCACGACGCCGTCGGCCCGGTGCAGGGGCTCGGCCGGGATGAGCGGCTCGGTCGGAATGCCCCGCTCCGCCGGCAGCAGCGCCTCACCCTCGCGGGCAACCATGTGCCCCAACGGCTTTGCCGGCTCGGTCGGCAGCAGCACCTCGCCCTCGCGCGGCATCAGGTGCCGCATCGGCGTGGCGAACGACCTTGCCTCGGTCACCGGCAACGCGGGCGTCTCCGGGATCAGCTCGCCCCGCTCGGCCGGGATCTCCGCGGCGAACCGGCTCTCGGCCGGGATGGTCGGCGTGGCCGGGATGAACTCACGCGGCTGCAACGGTTCCAACGGATGGCCGTTCTCGTCCACGGCCGGCTCCGCCGGGATCGCCGGGCGCAGCGCGCTGAACTCACGCGGCTGCAACGGTTCCAACGGATGGCCGTTCTCGTCGACAGCGGCCAGCCCCCGCGTCGCCTTGGTGAACTCACGCGGCTGCAACGGTTCCAGCGGGTGGCCGTTCTCGTCCACGGCCGGCTCCGCCGGGAGACGCGAGGTCATCGCCCGGCGCAGCGTCGGCTGCAACGGTTCCAACGGATGGCCGTTCTCGTCGACGGCCGGCGTCTGCTTGGTCAGCTCGCGCGCCTTCAACCGCGGCTGCAACGGCACCTTCTGGTCGTCGCCACCACCGTAGTTGTCGCCACCACCACCGCCACCGCCGCCGTCCCCGTTGCCCTCACGGCGCAGCTGCATCTTGCGGGCGAGCTCCTGGTTGTGCTCTTCCACCTTCTCGTAGGCGTCGATCATCTGTCGCACGCCTTGGCCGACGCTGTGCACCACGTCGGCCATGTCGGTCACGCCGCTGAGCGTCTGATCGCGGGCGGTGCCGTACTGCTTGAAGAAGGCGTGCCCGTTCTTGTCGTCGCCCCACGGCGTGCCGAGGCTGTCGAGCGTGTGCTCCAGCTTGGACGTGATCTGCACCAACCGGTCACCCAGGCTCTTGAAGCCGTCGACCGCGGGCGCCATGCCCTCGGTGTTGACGGACACCTTGTCATCGGCCATGAGAACCTCCTGTGTCGGGTGGCCGGGCGGAAACGATCAGTCGTCAGCGACGCCGGGAATGCGCCCGTTGTCCACGTACTCGCGCAGCTCGTCGGACATGAACGGGTTGCGGGGCATGGCCTTGGTCAGATCGGCGTCCGACCCGAACAGCGCGCCCACGTTCACGCCGGCCGGCGCGTTGGCCGCCATCAGCTCGCGCTGCTGCTTGATCAGCTCGTTGCGGGCCGTGGCGAAGGTGTCGATGATCAGGTTGGACAGCTCGGCCGGCGCCATGTCCCGGTAGGAGTCGGTCAGGAACTTGAGCTCCATCAGCTGTCCCTGCGCGCCGACCGTCACCGACACCTGCTTGCGCTGCGACACACCGGTCCCGGTGAGCTCGGACATCTTGCGCTGGTGCTCGCCGAGCTTCTCCAACTGCTGCTGGTACTCGGCCATCAGCTTCTCGACGGCGTCGTCGTACTCCGACATCCTCAGCTCCTCTCCCACGTGGTCACGGTCATCCCAGCACTCCGGGCACATCGGAGCCGCGGCCGTCCTGGCTGTCCCATTGGTCGGAACGACGGTCGAGCAGGTCGGCCGAGGTCCGCTCGGGCTCCTCCTCGGGCTCCTCGCCCTCGGCGACGGCCGGCTCCGGCTCGGGCTCCGGCTCGGCGTTCGGGTCGGGCACGTGGAACGAGCTGCGCGGCCCGATGACCTCGGGCTCCGGCTCGGACGAGCCGGGGATGATCTTCCCGGGTCGCCAGGTGGCCAGCTTTGCCTGGTCCTCGGCCGGTGCGGGCACGCCGCGCAGGTCTCCCTGCACCCACTTGTCGTTGTCCTCGACCGGGGCGTCGGTGGCCAGGTCCTCCTCGCCGTCCTTGCCCTTGCGGCCGAACAGCCACGGCAACACGGCGGCCGACGTCGCGCCGCCGACCTCCCACGCCGTGAAGTCCTCGGCCCCGTCGCTCCCGTGCACCATGGCCACACGGTCCGGCGGCGTCGCCGGTTCAGCCGAGGGCACGCCGATGTGCTCGGTGCCGCCAGGGTGGTGGCCGCCGTGCCCCTCGGCGAAGGCGCTCTCGCCGAAGCCGGCGCCCGGCGCGAGCAGCTCGGACGCGTCGGACCGGTGACCGCCCGGCGTCGTCGACGACGGCTGGCCGGGGACCATTCCCGGCGCCATCATCAGCGGCACGCCGGGCATCGCCGGCTGCGGCTCGGCCGCGGCCTCGGTGACGTCGGCGACCGGCAGGTCCGGCTGGTCGACGGCGGTGCCGTCGTCCGGCAGCGTGGCCGGAGCGGCCTCCGCGACCGGGGCCGGGGCGGTGTCGTCCAGGCCGAACAGCGCGCCGGAGCCGCCGGCCGCGCCGGTGCCGCCGGACAGCAGCACCGACGGGTCGCCGGCGTAGTCGGTGGCGTCGCCGCCCGGGAACGCGGTCGGGTTGAGCAGGCCGCTGGCATCGGACTTGGGCTGGGCCTGGTTCTGGTTGCCCATGCCGCCACCCATGCCGCCCATGCCCGGGCTCATCGGCATGCCCGAGCCGGGGGCGCCGGTCGTACCGGCGGGACCGCCGCCGGCCGGCAGCAGCTGCTGGTCGTTGCCGCCCAAGCCGTCCCCAAAACCGCCCTGGCCCAGGCCGTGGTCGCCGCCCACGCCGGCCAGCGACGGGTCGTTGACGTCGGTGCCACCGGGGAAGCCGCTCACCGGCGGCAGGTCGGCGCCGCTGCCGCCGCCACCGCCGCCCGTGCTGGCCAAGTTGTCCAGCCCGTCCAGGCCGTTGAAGCCCTTCACGTCGTCGAGGCCGTCCAGGCCCTGGAGACCGTCCAGACCGGACAGGCCGCCACCGCCGCCGGAGGCGCCGTCGCCGCCGTGCAGCAGCGTGGACGGGTCGAAGATGTCGCCGTCCAGCGAGCCTGGGAACTTGGTCGGGTTGAGCAGGCCGCTGGCGTCGGACTTGGGCGGCGGGTTGTTCTGCCCCATGCCACCCATGCCGCCGCCCATGCCACCCATCGGCGGCATGCCGCCCGCGCCCAGCTGGTTGTTGTTCGCGCCACCCAGGCCGCCGCCGGTGCCGTCGCCCAGGCCGGGGAAGGCGTTCGGGGCGTTCTGCTCCAGGTTGTTGGCCAGGTTCTTGAGGTCGTCCAGGCCGCTGCCGCCCGGGCCACCGAGCTTGTCGTCGCCGAGGCCGCCGCCCGCGCCGCCGCCACCGCCCGCGCCCAGGTCGCCGGGGAACTGGCTGATCGGCGGCGGGCTGAACTTGTTGTCGCCGAGGCCACCGGTGTCCAGGCCGCTCTTGTCGTTGAACAGGTCGCTGTTCTTGCCCAACCCGTCCAGGCCGCTGTTGCCGAGGCCGCTGTTGCCCAGGCCCGTGTTGCCCAGGCCGCCGCCACCGCCACCGAGGCCGCCGGGGAACTGGCTCACCGGGGGCGGCACGAAGTCACTGCCGCCACCGCCGCTGCCCCCGCCCGAACCGCCGCCGCCGAGTCCCGTGTCGCCCAGCCCGTCGCCGCCGAGACCGTCGCCACCGCCCGGGAACTGGCTCGGGGGCGGGATCGCGGCCAGGTTGTTGCCGCCAAGGCCACCGCCACCATCGCCGCCGCCGAGGCCGTCGCCACCCAGGCCGTCGCCGCCACCGGGGAACTGGCTGACCGGCGGCGGCGTGAAGTCGCTGCCGCCACCACCGCCGCCACCACCGAGGCCGTCGCCGCCACCACCGCCACCGTCACCGCCGCCGGTGAATGCCTTGACGGGCGGCGGCGTGAAGTCGCTGCCCCCGCCGCCACCACCGCCACCGCCATCGCCGAACGGGTTGTTGTTGCCGTCGCCGAACGGGTTGTTGTCGCCGCCACCGCCGTCGCCACCGGGGGGCGGCGGGATGTTGCCGCCGTCGTTCGGGCCCGGCAGGTCGTCGGTGCTCGGCGCGGTGAAGCCGTCGTTGGTGACCTGGTAGTGGCCGGACAGGTTGGTGATGACCTTGCGCATGTCATTGGTCATCATGTCCACGATGACCTGGTCCTCGTGGACCATCACGTAGCCGTCTTTGTCCTTGCTGGCGCCGCGGGCCAACGCCTGGTCGGCGTACCACTGGTCGATGGCGTGGATGGTCTGGATCGCGGAGTCCAGCCGGACGCCGTTCTGGAAGACCTGGTTGGGGATGTTGTCCGCGGCGACGTCGCCGTTCAACACCTGCGCGGTGGCCTTGATGTTCTGGCTGAGCTGGTACATCTTCGAGTTGAACGCGGTGGCCGCCTCGCCCTTCCACGGCGCGTCGTCGCCGTAGGACAGGGCGTCGGCCTGGTCGCGGATGCTCTGGCCGACCATCTCCAGCGCGCCCTTGACGTAGTTCAGCGCGTTGGCCGCGTCCTTGAGCGACTGCGGGTTGGACAGGCCGCTGTTGGAGGCGCTGCCGTAGTACCCGACGATGGCCGTCATGATCTTGTGCCAGTCCCAGGTGCTGAAGTCGTCAGGCGTGCCTTCGCCGGGATTGTTGTTCGTCTCGCTCGGGTCAGCCATGTGCTCTTCCAGCTCCTTCAACCGACATCGTGCAGGATCCCGGGGGCCGGCCGGTCACCCGTCCAGTGTGGACGGGCGACCGGCCATCAGCCGGTCAGGACCCGGACCCGCTTCTACTTACCCTTGCCGAACGCCGAACCGGAGTCGCCGACGGCTCCGATGTCGGTGGTGACCCAGTTGTCGTCCAGCGCCCGATTCAGCTGCTGGCCGGTCATCTTGTTCAGGTCGTCGACGTTGTCGTAGTCCTTGGCCATCTTGACCACGGCCTCGTGCACGTCGGTGACCGTCTTGATGGTCTTCTTGAGCACCGTCTCGAAGCCGGCCTGCATCATGCCGGTGCCGTCGGTGCCGGTGAGCATCGTCTTCATCACGTGACCCGTGTTGAAGTCCCCGGCCTCGACGGGCTTGAGCTCCTGGAGCTTGGTCAACGCGTTGTTGAGCGGCTCCTTGAGCTTGTCGATGTTGTCCGCGAACAACTTCAACGTCGCCGTGTGGACCTCGGTCTTGCCGCCCTTGCCGTCACCCTTGTTGCCGGGCACGTCCGGCGGGGTGAAGCTCGGGTTGTCCGGCGTGCCGTCCGCGGTGGTGAAGCCCGGGATGTTGTTCGTGTCGAACGGCTTCGCGTCCGGCTTGGGCGGCGGCGGAGGCGGCGGGATCGTGCTGCCATCGAGCGTGCCGTAGGTCATGGCGAACCTCCTTCGGTCACACGCCCCACTTGGAGGAGCCGACCCGCTCCGCCTCGAGGATGTGGTTGCGGATGTCTTCCAGGTCGCGCTGGGCCAGCGCCAGGTCGCTCGTCATGGTCTCGTGGGCCTGCTCGTACTGGGCCTCGACCTGGACGAACGCGTTCTTGGTGTCACCCTCGAACTCGTTGGTGTGCTGCTTGACCTGCTGCGACAGCGTCTCGCCGACCTGGTTGAGGTGGTTGGCCACGGCCTGGATGGACTGCGAGATGTCCTCGACGACGTGGAGTTCCATGGAGTAGTCGGACATTGTCTCCTCTTTCGTACGTTGCTAAGGGGGAAGGGAAGTCGAGGAAAGCTCAGATGCCGAGGCCGCCGGTGTGGCTGCGGGCCTTGCCCGCCGTCGCGATGATGTTGTCGTTGGTCGCGCCGTACAGCTTGGCGGTGTCCAGCATCGTCTGCTGCATCTCCTTCAGCTTCGCCACCACCTGCTTGGCGCCGTCCTGGAAGGAGTTCATGGCCTCGTGGTAGGTCGACGCGGCCTGACCCGTCCAGACGCTGGCCAGCGTGTCGCAGTGGCTCTGCAGGTTCTGCAGCTCCTTGTCGGCGCCCTGGATGGCGTCGTCCTGGCTGGTCGCGGTGTTGTACAGCTCCTGCACAGTCACCTTGGAAACGGAAGCCATGCGGTTCACTCCTCAGACTCGGTGGTGCGCTTGGTCACCACGTGGGGTTGTCCCGGTCGTCCGTGCCGCTTCAGGCCGGCACGGGGACCGCCTTTCGCTCCTCGGTCGACGGCGTGGTGGCGCCGTCGAGGTCGGCCGTGGTGACCGTCCTTGAGGTGGCGTTCGCGGCGACCGCCGCCGCGAACCGGTGCGCCTCGCGCACGCCGCCGGCCGTTGCCCCGGCCGCCAGCGCCGCCACGACGCCTTCCCCCGCCTGCCAACCGTTCTCGGTCCACCAGCGGAGGACGAGTTCGGCCTTCTCGGCCGGCGAGTAGTCGGTGAAGCGCAGGTGCTCGGCGAAGCGGCCGGCCAGGTCGGTCCGGCCGCCGAGCAGCGCGCTGATCAGCTGCTGCTGCCCGGACAGCAGCAGCACGGTGTCCGACGCGGCCCCGAGCACCTCGTGCACGGCCGCGACCACGCGGTTCTTCTCCTCGTCGGAGCGGCGCAGGAAGGCCGGGTCGATGTCGACGAGCAGCGCGCCGCCGGCGGCCGCGTCCAGCGCCGTCCGCACCCGAACGGCGGCCTGGCCGTCGTGGCGGCCCGGCACCGCGGACAGCGGAAGTTCAGTGACCACACCGGAAGCCAGCAGGCCGAGCTCGGACAGCGACCGGGCGAACAGCCGGGCCACCGTGCGGCGGCCGGTGCCCTGCGGGCCGTCCAGCACAAGGTTGGCCAGCCCGCCCAGCGGCTGCCGGCGCCGGCTCAGCGCCAGCAGGCCGGTCAGCCGGGCCAGCAGGGCCTCCTTGACCGCGGCCTGTCCGACCAAGGTGGACAGTCGGCGGGCGCTGGCCCCGGGCGGCAGGTTGTCCTCGGGCGTGTCGGTGCCGTCGTCGCCCTCGGCCAGCGGCACGTCGCTGATCGCGAAGCGGGACAGCTCGTTGTCCGCGCCGCCGGTCATCGCCAGCCGCGAGGCCTGGGTGGAGATCATCGACTCGAACAGCTGCCGGGCCACCCGGCCGTTGCCGAAGGTCTTGCCCTTCGGCGTCTTGTCGAAGAACCGGTGCAATGCGTTCAGCACGTCGTCGTCGAGCTCGTAGTAGTGCTTGGCCGCCATCCCCCGCACGATGGTGACCAGCTCGTCCACCGTGTAGTTGGGGAATTCCACGGTCTTGGTGAAGCGGGAGGCCATACCGGGGTTGGAGGCGAGGAACTGCTCCATCTGGTCGGTGTAGCCGGCCACGATGACCACGATGTCGGACCGGTGGTCCTCCATCAGCTTCATCACCGTGTCCACGGCCTCCTGGCCGAAGTCCGGGCCGGAGCCGCCGGACTGGGAGGTCAGGGTGTAGGCCTCGTCGATGAACAGCACGCCGCCCAAGGCCTTCTCGAACACCTCGGTGGTCTTGATCGCGGTGGCGCCGATGTACTGCGCGACCAGGTCGGCCCGCGCCACCTCGATCATGTGGCCCTCACGCAGAATGCCCAGCTCGGCCAGCACCGAGCCGTACAGACGCGCGACCGTGGTCTTACCGGTGCCGGGAGGACCGGCGAAGACCAGGTGCCGGCTCACCGACGGCATCGGCAGGCCCAACTGCTCGCGTCGCTGGGCCATCCGGTTCAAGTTGATCAGGCCGGTGACCTCCGCCTTCACCGAGTCCAGGCCGACAAGGCTGTGCAGGTCGGCCAGCGGGCCGTCGCCGCGGTGCTGGGCCTCCTCGGCCGCCGGCAGCGGCGGTTGCTGCTGCTGGGCGGTCGGGGCGGTCGGCGTGCGCTCCGGCGGCGCGGGGGCGGCCGGGGCCGGCGCGGCGGCGGGAGCGGGGGCCGGCGGCGCGACGGCCTCGTTGTCGAAGATCTCGCAGGTGTCCAGTTCGGACACTCCGCTGCCCCGGACATCGATACCGGGCCCCGAGTTGTGGTGCACCCGGCAGCGGGTCGCCCGCAGCGTGCCGCCGTCGGCGACGACGATGCCGGCCCCGTTGACCTCCGAGACCTCGCTGGCCTCCAGGGTCAGCAGGCAGCCGGAGCCGATCTCGACCGGGCAGCCCTTGGCCGCCGCCGACGTGACGGAAGCGTTGGCATTGCCCGTAAGCAGCAGGCCGGCGCCGGAGCCGGTGCGCACGCTGAGCTCGTCGATGCGGCCGGTGGAGGAGCCCTCCAGCGCGACACCGACGCCGCTGTCCAGCTCGACCAGCGCCCGGCGCAGGTCGATGCGGGAGTCTACGACCCGGACGCCGCCGGTCACCGAGAGCCCGTCGATGCGGGGCTTGCCGCCGCCGCTGACCAGAACCGAGGACTGCTCGGCCTTGGTCACGGTCAGCATCTTCACGCTCGGGTCGGCGTTGGCGTCGACCAGCAGGCCGATCGGGCTGTCCGTGATGGTGCAGCCCTCGATCACCGGCGACGCGCCGCCGGTCACGTGCACGCCCTGGCGGGCGGCGGCGGTGAAGGTGCAGCCCCGCAGCACCGGCTTGGCGCCGTTGGCGATGTGCACGGACTGCCCGCCGGAGCCGGTGAACTCGCACTCGGTCAGGGTCACCGCGCCGGCGCTGGTCAGGTAGGCGTCCAGGCTGGCGCTGTCGGTGATGGACACCCGGGTCAGCTCGGCCCGGCCGTCCTGCTCGATCACCACGGCCGGCTTGCCCGCGCCGATGATCCTGGTGTCCTCGACCTGGCCGACGCCGGTGCCGTTGACGCACAGGCCGTTGCCCTTGACCCGGTCGAACACGCAGCCGCGGACCTGCACCCGGCCCTGCTCGGCGACGACCATCGCCGACGAGCCGACCTCGACGATCACGGTCTCCTCGACCGAGCTGTTGCCCACCGAGGTGACCACGATGCCGGCGCCGGTCGGGTTCTGCACCCGGCACTGCCGCATCGCCAGCACGCCGGTCTGCCGGGCGAGCACGGCCGTCCACGCCGCGCCGCCGACCCGGCAGTTGTCCAGCGCCGCCTCGCCGTGCCGGACGTCCAGCACCGGCAGCTCGGCGTCGTCGCCCGTGATGTCCAAACCGGACAGTTGCACCGCGCCGCCGGCGACCACCACCGTGCTGCCGGTGGCCGAGTGCAGGCGGACCGTGCCGGGGCCGTCCTCGGCGTTGATCGTGACGACGCCGGTGATGGCCAGCGACTCCTCGTAGCGGCCGGCGGCGACGTTGATCACCGAGCCGTTGGTCGCTCTGGTCAGTGCCTCCGCGATGGTCCGGAACGCGCCCGGGACCTGAAGGACCTGGCGGGTCATGCGCTCGTCCTCTCCAGCGTGGTGGACAGCAGCCCGGGCGGGGCGCTCGCGGTCGGCCGCGCCGCGTTCTTGTCGGTCGACCCGGCCCACGCCTCGGCGGCCTGGTCCAGGCCGGACAGGGCCAGGTCGTCGAACATGCTGCGGCCGGTGTTGACCTGGCCGTCCTCGCCGATCTCGGCCGTGGACAGCTCGCGCAGCAGCACCACCGGGGTGGGCTCGGCCCGCACGTCGAGCACCTTGAAGTTGGTGCCGGGAATGAACAGCACCTGGTCGGCCACGGACGGGTCGATCAGCTGGGTCCGGCGCGCGGTCATCGACCACACCCGGAACTCCACCTCGCCCGCCGCCGCCGGCCGGCCGCTGATGGTGGCGGTCAGGAAGGCCCATTCGCTGACCAGCAGGCGGTTGCGGTACCAGTCCAGTTCGGACGGTCCGGCGGCGGCCCACAGCTGGGTGGCGCCGCGGTAGGACGGCAGCCGCTTCAGGCCGGAGCTGACCACCCGGGCCAGCGGCACGTGCGGGCCGGGGGCGGCCGAGCGGATCGCCTCGTCCACGCCGGCGGAGTCGCCGGTCAGGTACAGCCGCACGCCGACCAGGTCGGCCAGCACCTCGTCGGCGTCAACGCCGACGCGCAGGCCCGGCACCTGGGACAGCATCCGGCCGACCGTGCTGGCGGCCACGTCGTACTGGGAGCTCAGGGTCTTGCGCAGCCAGGCCCGTTCCTCGGTCAGGGCCCGACCCGGCGGCACCGCGCAGGCGTTGGCCGCCGGCACCGGCTGCACGGCCACCCGCGCGGTCGGCTTGGCCGGGGCGGTCGCGAAGACCTGGGCCTCGGTGACCGGCGCGGTGGCCATCGGGGCCTCGGCCGCCACGACCGGCTCCGGCTGCGGGGTGGACGTCGGCAGCGGCTGGGGCTCCAGGATCTCCTGCGGCGACGGGGTTTGCGTCGCGGCGGGAGCCGGGGCGGCGGCCACCGGGGCCGGCACCGCGATGGCGGCGAAGTCGATGCCGAAGTCCGGCACCGAGGACTCCAGGCGCAGCCCGGACGGCATCGCCGCCGGCGGCGCGTCCACCGCGGCGGTGACGATCGGCTCGGGCGCGGCGGCGGCCGGCGACTCGATCACCGGCGCGGCAACCTCGGCCACAGCGGTCTCGGCGGCCACGGGCGTCCCGACCACCGGGGCCCGGGCGACCAGCACCTGGGGGGCCGGGGCCGCAACGATTTCGGTCTCCACGGCCTTCGGCGTCTCGACCACCGGAGCCTCGGCCACCAGCGCCTGGGCGGCCGGAGCGTCGGCGAACGGCCCATCCTCGACCGGCTCTGTCTCGGCCGTCTTCCCGGCGAGCCCGATGACCGCCGACTCCAGCACGATCTCCGCGCCGGTCTCGACCACCGCCGGCTCGGCCGGAACCCCCTCCGTCGCAACGGTTTCCGTGACAACCGGCTCGGCCGCCGACTCGACCTCGGGCTCCGCCGGGGCGACCCGGGCGGTGAACGGGACGTGCACGGTCGGCGCGTCCAACTCCTCGCCCTCGACGACGTCGGCATCCTCGATCATGTCGACCGACACGACCTGGGTCGCCTCGATCTGGCCGGCCTCGGCCGGGGCGTCGACGGCAGCGGACGGCAGGGCCGGCAGCGACAGCTGCGGCGCCATCTGCTCCACGCCGGTGTCGGCCGGCAGCTGCACCGACGAGCCGCCGGTCCAGCGGCCGGGCACGCTCTCCACGACCATGCCGCGAGCGGCCGGCAGCGTCGGAACGTGGTTGCCGGACGAGAAGACCGAGGCCGGCAGCACCCGGAACATGCGGCGCATCGCCGGGTCGAGCGTGCCCATCAGGTCGCCGGCCAGCTTCTGCATGCGCTCGGACAGGTGGCGCGTGGTCGTGTCGAACACCACGGCGGCGTGCCGCGGGTCGATCGGCGCGGTGCGCACGAAGTCGGCGTTCACCGGGGCCACCGGCGGCCGCAGCCACAGTCCACTCTGGACGATCTCGACCACGGCGTCGTTGGCGTACCAGTAAACCCCGGGCGAGAGCTCGGTGGCGCCGTCGATCGGGCTGTCGTGGGACAGCAGCTGCGGCGGCAGGATCCGGCCGGCGGCCGCGGCGCGCGGCTGGTACCGCAGCTCACGGGCGAAGGAACGCCAGCCCAGCTGTCCCTCCGGGGACACCACGTGCAGCGTGCCCGCGGTGGACGGCATGCCGGCGTGGAAGGTCACCGGCGCGCCCAACTGGTCCGCAAGCGCTTGCCCCACCGAGGAACGCAGCGTCTCGACCGGTCCATAGTGGATGAACCGCAGGCGGTCGCGGCTCTCCGGCGGCACCGAGTGGCAGAACCGGGCGATCTCGCTCATCGGCACCGGGCGGGACTTCGGCGAGCCCAGCACCACGGTCATCAGGTCCAGCCGGGGCACCAGGCCGGAGATCAGCAACGCCCGCTGGTCGTCGGCCGACTCCAGCGGTCGGATCCACACGCCGGACGGCAGCGGCTCGACCACGCTGACCGGGCCGGGCTGCCAGATCTGCTCGGTGCCCGGGAACGACCACGGGGGAATGGGAAAGCGGCGCGAGTCGTGCTGCGGCGCGCGGCCGCGCTTGAACAGCACCCAGCCGACGCCCTTGAGCGCGGAGCTGAACAGCGCGCCGCCCGGCGCCATCACGACGTCGCCGTCGGGCACGAGAACGGGCACGTTGAGCCGTTCGGCCATCCACTGGCCGGTCATCACGGCGGCGTCCCGGGAGTGCTTGCCCAGCACGAGGCGGTATCCGCCGCGACGACGGCCCAGCAGCGCGGCGACGGCGTGCCACAACTCGATCGGCCCGTCCGGCGGCACGTCCACGACGACGACCGTGTGGTCGGGGTCCTTGGCGATCATGCGGGCGAAGGCCAGCGCGCGCTGATTGAGGTGCCCCTCAAGGTGCAGCAGCATGGCGTGCCCCGCGTCGACACTGACCACCGGCGGCAGTGCCGTGGTCTGGGAAGTGGTGCCCACAGCCCAGGTGCGCAACCTCGTGCCCAGCATCATGTCACTGCCCTCCTCCGCTGTTCGCCGTCAACACGGCCCGGCCCATCACCAGGTCGGGGCCGGACGGCATGGCGTCCAGAACCTCCTTGGGCACGCCGACCGGCGCGTTGCCCAGCTGCAGCGGGCCGAAGGCCTGCTGCGCCACCCGGAACTTCTCGCCCAGATCGGTGATCAGGTAGTAGGTCCGGTTGTTGGCCTGCGACGGCGCCGGCTCGGCGACGGCGAGCATGCCCCGCCCGGCCGGCACGTCCATCGTGATCCGCCCGGCGGCCACCGGCAGCGGCTCGATCACCAGCTCCCCCTTGCCCACCGCGTCGCCGCGCGAGCGCTGGAGCACACACATCGCCTCGTCGGCGATGTAGTTGTGCGCGGACACCAGGTTCGGCGTGCCCTGCAACAGCGTGTGGTCCGCGGACTCCGGCAGCGTGGCCAGCTCGGCCGTGCTGATCTGCTTCGGCTGCGGGGCGCCGGGCTGGCCGAGCAGCAGGGCCAGCGCGGTCGGGTTGACCGGGGCGACACCGTCCCTGCGCACGACGAAGGTCTGCTGCTCGCCGCCCGCGTCGGCCCGCACCAGGTCGCCGACCTTGAGCCCGGCCTGGAAGTTCGTCCCGGCGTCGGGGATCTTCGGCACGTCCAGGGTCGGGCCCTGGACGAGCTGGTGAATCCACACGGTCGGCACCTTGGTCGGCGGCACGTCGCCGAAGCCGAGCGCCACCAACGCGGTGTGCGAGCCGATCGGGAAGATGCGGTCCCGCCACACCACGTAGTTGACCAGGTCCGGCCCCTGCACCAGGAAGCGCGAGTTGTCGTCCAGCCCCTTGGCCGGCGTGTTCGGGTCCAGGTCGATCAGCATGGACGGCTCGGTGGCGCCCGGGGCCGCGCACAGCGACCACTCGGCCGGCAGCATGTCCTTGGCCTGCGGCACCGAGTCCGGCGCGCCGGGGATGCCGACCGCGCGGCCGTGCGGCACGCCGACCAGCGAGTTGCGGGAGACCGGGGTGAACACGCCGGTCTGGTTGCTGCCGGCGAAGAACAGCATGGCCGAGGCGGTGTTCAGGGTCGGGAACAGCGCGCCGTCGAGGTAGAGGTACCGGTTGCCGGTCTCCTTCTCGACGACGATCGCGCCGGCCTTCTTGTAGTCGGTGTTGCCGCCCGGCACGATCAGGCCGTACACCGCGAAGCCGAGGCACAGCAGCACGGCGACCAGCACGCCCCACATCAGCCCGAGCGAGGACCGGCGCAGCGGCGGCTCGCCGCGGCCGGCGTCGCCCGTGGTCAGGGCGCTGGCCAGGCGCGAGGTGACGAACTGGTAGGCCTGCACGTGATCGCGTCGACTCTGCATGCCTCAGCCCGCCAACGCCCGGAACCAGTGGTACGCGTCCAGCACGACCAGCAGCAGCGGCACCAGCGCGATCGCGGTCCACAGCTCGGCGATGTCGCCGACCTGGCCCCAGATCGGCAGCAGCCGGGTCTGCGGCAGCCGCCACGCGCCGATCACCAGCGCCACCACGACCAGCAGCACGCCGACGAGCAGGCCGATGCGGCCGGTCGGGGTGAGCGAAAAGGCGTAGGACAGCACCACCGCGGTGATGATCAGCGCGCCGGCCCACACCGTGGAGCCGCGCTGCCACACCGACAGCAGCGACTTGGCCCGCAGCAGCGCGGCCAGCCCGAACACCAGCGGCAGCACCCAGCCGATCCAGCCGTCGACCATCCGCACCAGCACCAGGCAGTCCACCACCGACACGACGGACGCGGCGACGATGACCGCGGTCAGGTAGCCGTCGGCGACGGCCGCCTTGGCCGCCACCTGGGTGGCCTGTGCCGGGTCGATGTCGATCTGCAGCTCCTCGGTGGTGCGCGGCAGGTTCGGCACCCGCAGCCGGGCCAGCCGGGCCGCGATGCGCGCGCCGAAGGTGGCGAACAGGAACAGGAAGACCGCGACGATGCTGACCGCGCCGGGCACGTCGGCCGAGGTGCCGGTGAGCAGCACCGAGCCGAGGATGCCGCAGAGGCCGAGCAGCCCGGCCGTGCCGTAGACGGCGATGCCGTCCCTGGTCGCGGCGGCCAGCGCCGCCGCGACCAGCACCACGCAGATGCCCGACAGCAGAACCCCGGACGGCTGTGGGGCAAGGACATCGGCCACGTCCTGCTGGCCGGTCAGGCCGGCGGCCGCGGCGAACACGCAGGCGGCGACGCCACCAACCGACGAAAGCGCGCGGTCCTCGGTGACCTCGTGGATGGCCACCGCGCCGCCGCCGAGGGCCAGCGTGATCACGCCGCAGTAGATGGCCAGCAGTCCGCCGGCGCCGCCGGCGAACAGGGTGGCGACGCCCAGCACCACCACGGTCAGCGTGGCCAGGCCGAGGAAGATCCGCCGGGTCGACTCGGGCCGCCAGCGGTCCGGCCGGGCGGCGATGGCCTCGCCGACGCCGTCGGCCAGGTCGTCGTAGGTCAGCTCGGGCATCGGGGCCTCGGCCGCGCGCAGGTAGAGCACGTCGCCGTCGTGCAGGTCGGCCTGCTCCGGCGTGGCGTCCACGTCCAGCGGGGGCTCGCCCAGCCGCTGCAACACCCAGTCCTTGCCCTCGTCCTGGCCGCGGTTGACGTGGCGGGCCAGCACCGGCAGCAGCAGCCCGAACGTGGCCGCGGCGGGAATGGCCAGGTCGGCCCGGCCGTCCGGGCCGTGCACGGTGATCCGGCACAGGTCCGCGGCGCCGGCGCCGCCGGCCAGCGCCACCTGCTCGGGGGCTTCCTGGACGGCCACCGTGGTCCCGTGCGGCGTGGCCGGGAACGACGCGTCCGCGCCGATCGCGTCCGTGGGCCTCATTCTTCTGCTCCTGTCGCGGATCCGTGCCGGGAGTGAGACATGCTCGGGTTCTGCTCGTGACGCAAGTTGACGGTCATCACACCGACCCGCTCTGGAACAGCCGGATGGACCGGCGGGTGACCAGCTGGGCCCGGCCCGGCGGCAGCGTGCGCGGCTTGGCCTCGCCGAGGAACTTGCCCTCTTCCTTGGGATAGCTCAGCAGCACGCCCGGGTTGCCCAGCTCCCACATGCGGCGCAGCAGCGGGTCCATCATCGCCCGCATCGCGCCCGAGGTGCTGCGCACGATCACCACGTGCATGCCGATGGTGGCGCCGTGGGCCAGCAGCGGGATCAGCGGCTGCGTCGGCGAGGCCATGCTGCCGCCGCTGACCAGCAGGTCGTAGTCGTCGACGAGGATGAACAGCTTCGGCCCCGAGTACCAGTCCCGCTTGGCCAGCTGCTCCGGGGTGATGTCCTTGCCGGGCATCCGCTTGGTCATCGAGACGCCGGCGTTGGCGATCAGGTCGGTCAGCGCGTCGGCGTCGACGGCGTAGCCGATCCGGTACGGCTCCGGCACGTCGTCGTGCAGCTGCCGGCGGGTGTCGCCGAGCAGGATGCGCGCCTCCTGCGGGCTGTAGCGGCTGACCACGTTGCGGATGATCACCTTGAGCATGTTGGTCTTGCCGGTCTCGGTGTCGCCGAACACAGACAGGTGCGGCGTCTGCTCCAGGTCGTGCCAGACCGGCGCGAGGCGCTGCTCGTCGATGCCGAGGCAGATCCGGCTGCCCTCGGCCGCCGGCAGATCGCCCATCGGCAGCCGGGTCGGCAGCATCCGGACCTCGGGCGCCCGCTGCCCGGTCCAGAACGTCGAGATCTCCTCACATGCCGCCTTGGTCGCGGTGGTCAGGTCGTCGGTGGCCGACGAGCTGTCGATGCGGGGCAGGCCGGCCAGGAAGTGGAACTTGGTGTGGGTCAGGCCGCGGCCGGGCTGCTCGGGCACCCGGGCCGCCACGCGGGCGCCCAGCTCGGACTCGACCGGGTCGCCCAGCCGCAGCTCCAGCTTGGTGCCCAACGGGTCCCTGGTCGCCGGGCGGATCTCCGACCAGCGGTTGGAGGCGATCACCACGTGCACGCCGAAGGCCAGGCCGCGGGAGGCCAGCTCGTTGACCCGCGGCTCCAGGTCGGGAAAGTCCGAGCGCAGCGTGCTCCAGCCGTCGACGATGAGGAACACGTCGCCGTTGGGGTCCTGGATGCGACCGGTGGTGCGGCCCTGTCGGTAGGCGACCATGGAGTCGATGCCGGCCTGGGCGAACACCTGCTCGCGGCGCTCCAGCACCTGCGAGATCTCCTCGATGGTCCGCAGCACCCGGTCGCGCTCGAGGCGGGTGGCCACCGAGCCGACGTGCGGCAGGCCGGCCGTGGAGACCAGGCCGCCGCCGGCCAGGTCGAGGCAGTAGAACTGGACCTCGTCGGGCGTGTGGGTCAGCGCCAGCGACAGGATCAGCGTGCGCAGCAGCGTCGACTTGCCCGACTGCGGCGCGCCGACCAGGCCGACGTGGCCGTTGGCGCCGGACAGGTCGGCCACCAGCAGCTCGCGGATCTGCTCGTATGGGCGGTCGACGATGCCCAGCGGCACGCGCAGCGAGCGGGTGGCCGGGTGGTCCAGCGCGGTCATGCCGCGGACCGGGTCGGGCACGATGCCGGGCAGCAGCTCGTCCAGGCTGGGCGAGGAGGCCAGCGGCGGCAGCCACACCTGGCGGGCCGGCGGGCCCTGGTCGACCAGGCGGTCGATGAGGACCTCCATCAGGCTGTCCTCGTTGTCGCCTGCCGACTCCAGGCGCTCCTGTGTGACCTGCTCCGGCTCGTCATCCTCGGGACGGCGGATGCGGCCGGGCAGCAGCGCGAACGGGGCGACCTCGCCGACGGCCCGGCTCTGTGCGGCGGCGGACTCGCCGGGGCCGTCCGGGCACGGCCCGGAGACGTAGGCGGCCTTGAACCGCACCAGGTTGGTCGTGTCGATCTTGAGGAAGCCGTGGCCGGGAGCCGAGGGCAGCTCGTACGCGCTGGGCACGCCGATCACGCTGCGGGACTCCATGGCCGAGAAGGTGCGCAGCGCGATCCGGTACGAGAGGTGGCCCTCGACCCGGTGGATCCGGCCCTCGTCCAGGCGCTGCGAGGCCAGCAGCAGATGCACGCCCAGCGACCGGCCCAGCCGGCCGATCTGCACGAACAGGTCCATGAACTCCGGCTTGGACGACAGCAGCTCGGAGAACTCGTCCACCACCACAAAAAGCACCGGGAACGGGGCCAGCTGCGCGCCGCCGGCCCGGGCCTTCTCGTAGTCGTAGAGCGAGGAGTAGCCGTGCTGGCGCAGGAACTCCTGGCGACGGTTCATCTCGCCGCTGATCGAGTCCTGCATGCGGTCGACCAGGGGCAGCTCGTCCTGCAGGTTGGTGATCACCGCGCTGGTGTGCGGCAGCTTGTCCATGCCCATGAACGTGGCGCCGCCCTTGAAGTCGACCAGCACCATGTTCAGCACCTCGGACGAGTGCGTCGAGGCCAGGCCGATCACCAGCGTGCGCAGGAACTCCGACTTGCCCGAGCCGGTGGCGCCGATGAGCACGCCGTGCGGGCCCATGCCGCCCTGCGCCGACTCCTTGATGTCCAGCTCGACGACCTCGCCGCTCTCGGTGACGCCGACCGGCACCGTGAGCCGCGCCTTCTGGTTGCGGCGGGGCCGCCACTGGTTCTGCACGTCGAAGCTGCGGGCGTCGCGGATGCCCAGCAGCGCGGTCAGGTCGAAGTTGCTCTCCAACGGCTGCTCGATCAGGTCGACGGTGCCGCTGGTGCGCATCGGGGCGAGCTGGCGGGCCACGTTCTCCGCGGCGGTGACGCTGACCGCGTCGACCACGGCCTTGCCGGTGTTCTCGCCGGCCGGGAACTCCACCTCCGCGCCGGACACGGTCAGCCGCAGCACGTCCGGGCCGCCGTGCATGCCGCCGGTGACGTCCAGCAGCACCACGTTGCGCAGGCCGGTGTCCAGCAGTCGGGAGTGCTCGGGGATCTGCACCCGGTGCGCCACCACGACGTGGAACGGCTCGTTCGGGCCGGGCGGCACGGTGCGGTCGAAGTCGGGGCGGTCGGTGACGGCCGCGCCGAGCAGGTCCATCAGCGTGTCGTGGTCGTCGGAGACCAGGCGCAGCGGGCCGGCGCCGTCGCGCATGGTGGCGTGCGTGACGTGCGGCAGCCACTTGCACCAGTCCCACTCGGCGCTGCCCGGCTCGTCGGTCAGGATGGCGATCTTCAGGTCGTCCGGCGAGTGCAGCACGGCCAGCTGCAACAGCATGGCGCGGACCAGCGCCAGCACCGGGCCGGCCTCGCCGGCGAACTCGACGCTGGTGAAGCTGCGCAGGCCGACCGCGATGGGCAGGTCGCCGACCGTGCGGAAGGCGCGGATGAAGCGGCGCAGCGCGATCGCCGTCAGCGGTTCGAGGTCCTCGATCGGGCGAGTGCGCGGCGGGATGAACTCCAACGCGGCCCGCTGCGCGCCCAGGCCGATGCGGACCCGGCCGAAGTCCTCGTGGCTGGCCCGGCGCTCCCACAGCCGCGGACCCGAGACCAGCGACCAAAGCGAGGAAGGCTCGGGATTGTCCCAGCGGGAGGCGGCGCGCTGCTCGTCGGCCGCGGCGCGGGCCTGGCCGCGCAGCTGCGCCAGGTAGCGCAGGTAGTCGCGGCGCTCGGCGCGCATCTTGCGCTTGCGCTCCATGCCCTGGCGCCCGATCTGGGTGACGCTCATGGACACCATGGAGACGCCCATCATGCCGGACATCATGTAGACGGTCGGGGAGCTGCCGGCGATGGAGAACATCATGACCATCGCGGCGCTGCCCAGGCCCATCGGCAGGTAGACCATGGCGGAGCTGAAGTCGAGACCGGCGGGCTCGCCGAGCACGGGGGGCTCGGCGAGCTCCACCTCTCCGGTCGGCAGGGCCGGGCCGGCGACGCGCTGCGATCGTTTGACGATCACGATGCTCATCTGTCTGACTCCAGGGCTCGCGGCGGCACGCTCATCGAAGGCTATGTGAGGCGATGAGTAGCTGTTGTACTACAGGGCATCAATGGCAAGTGATGAGTGCCCTAAGGTCCCTCACCACACTTGCCCAGGGGTTGATCCACCCGCCCAAGTTCCCAGGTCGGGGCGCATGGACCGACGGACATGAGAAAACTACAGGAACGTTCTACGACGTTTGCATCAGGCAACCCGGAACTACATCGCAACAATGTCGTACCGTTTGTCTTACGTCGAGTCTGCGTTGGCGTTACCCGGCACACGCTTCACACGGACGGGCGACAAAACCGGTTCGGGCCTGTGACCCGCTTCATACCCGGCCGGATGGCGGGCATGAGCGCTGGTCACCGGCGCGTGGTAACCGACGTGCTGTCACGGCCGGCCTCCTCGACTGCCCGATCAGGTCCATAGTGGACGGAGGCCGTGCCCGGCGCCAGTCCCCGCACGCCCACGCGAAGGTCCTATGGGACCCGGCCCCCGCCGCGCGACGGCACCTGACCGAACCTGCCCCTGAGCACGAGCGACGCTGCACGATCATCCATCCGTCGGTGGGAGCGCTCTCTGCTGCCCACCGATCCACCTCCCATCCATCATCAGCCTGCCCTGACCAGATCCACAGCGAATCAATGTCGTCTCTACGCCTTCTCCATAGATCCGGCCGGAGCCAACGGATCCCGAGGTGGATGGCCTTTTTTTGATCTCGTCACGACTGCTTGACCCGACGTTCGCAGGGTGTCGGAAGTGATCCGGGCCACCCGTCCACATCTCCGTCTCCGGATCGACCGGGACTCTCGGCGGGTGTCGGCCGACCGTGGGCCACCCCGGTCGGTCGACACCCGCCGACCCGCCGTAGAGTCGCCGGTTGTCTTGCGCCGCCCGGAGTTGTCGAACGCCCCGAAATCACCGGAAGGGGTGACACCGGTCCGCGCGCCGGCGCACAGCTCTGCCCGTTCGGGAGGCGCCCCGGCCACTACCGTCGTCGTATGGCGGAAACCGACGAGCAGTACGACGCGCTCGGCCAGACCTACGAGCGGGCCAAGCACATCCCCACCGGCCTGGCCGAGCAGGCCACCTTCCTGTCCGCGCTGCCCGACCTGGCCGGCAAGACCGTGCTGGACGTCGCGTGCGGAACCGGCTTCTATCCCCGCAAGTTCGTCGACCTCGGGGCCACCCGGGTCGTCGGCGTCGACTCGGCCGCCGAGATGGTGGCGTACGCGAACCACGTCGAGGGCAAGGAGCCCCGCGGCATCGAGTACCACCAGGGCGACGCGGCCGCGCTGCCGGCGCTGGGGCAGTTCGACGTCGTCACGGCGGTCTGGCTGCTCGGTTACGCCGACAGCCCCGAGGCCCTCGACCGGATGGCGGCCAACCTCGCGGCGAACCTCGCCCCCGGCGGCACGCTCGTGGTCCTGGCGCCCAATCCCGACGCCGACTTCGACATCCTCGCCGGCCCCTACGGCCGCTACGGCTACGACGTGATCAGGACGGCCGAGCCGACCTTCCGGCAGCCGGTCTCGGTCCGCGTGCTGGACGCCCCGGCCTTCGCCTTCGACTCCTTCTTCTGGCCGCCGGGCGCGTTCGAGGCCGCCCTCGGCCGCGCCGGCCTGGTCGAGGTGCGCCGGGCCCCCACCGTCGTCCCGGACGACGACCGCGGCGAACAGTTCTGGGCCGACCTCCGGCGCAGCCCCAGCTTCGCGGTGTTCACCGCGCGTTCGAACTAGGAAATGACGCCGATTCGCGGCCGGGGAACGTTTCCCCGGCCGCGAACAGCTAGCCCCTGGTGTAGGTCATGCAGTTGCTCGCGTGCCCGCCCTCCCCCGGCGCCACCCGCACGCCGTCCGCCGCGGTGCACTCGAGGTCCTGGTTGTGCAGGCAGTCGCTCCGGGAGCAGGCCCCGACCTGCGCCATCACCCGGGGCAGGCCGCCCTTGCGGGCCAACGGGATGAACGTGGCGCAGTCGGCGCTGCCGTTCTCGCCGCTGACCGTGATCGCGAACGCGTGGCACCCGTCGTGGTTGTACGAGCAGCCGGTCACCGTGCATTCGCTGACGACCGGCATTTCCGTGGTGGTCATGAGCTCTCCTCATGGCGTCGGGTTCGGCGAACACGACGCTCCCATCGGGCACCCATGATCGCAACGCGAAAACAATGAGGCGAGGCTGAGCTAATGTCCACAAAAAGGTCGCCCTCGGCCGTGAACGCGGGTAGCGAAGCGCGCCTTTTCGGCCACCATGAGCCATGCTCGGCCCCGCCGCGGGGGTAGCGTACCGAGCCATGGGCCAGCTGATCGATGCCAACGCCACCGCGAACGCCTTCTACGCCACGCTCAGCCGGTTCACCCAGTTGTGCCCGGGCATGCTCATGCGCGAGGGCGCGGCCGGCACGAAGCTGATGTACGCGGGCATCCCGATGTCCACTTTGAACTGTGTGGCCGTCGCACTCGACCCCGATCTGGCCGAGGTGGACACGTTCGCCAAGGAAATGTCCACAATGGGCGTGCCGTGGAGCATCCAGACCCGGGGTGAGCCCGACGCCGGCGTGCTCGACGTCGCCGCCCGGCACGGCCGCACCAACGCCAGCACGGTGCCGCTGCTGGCCGCCGACATCGCGCAGCTGCTGCCGTCGCTGCCGACCGACCTCCCGGCCGGCACCACCGTGCGGGAGATCTCCGGCCAGCACGGCGATGTGTACGCGGCGGTGCTGGCCGAGGGCTTCGAGATGCCGCCGGAGATGGCGGCCGTCTTCGCCGGACCCGCCCTGCTCGACGCCCCCGACTGCACCGCGTTCGTGCTGGAGGTGGCCGGCGAGGCCGTCGCCGCCGGCTTCAACATCGTCGTCGGCGACCAGGTCGGCCTGTACAACGGCACCGTGCCGGCCCGCCACCGGCGGCACGGCTACTACCGCGCCCTCGTCGCCGCCCGCCTCCGGCACGCCGTGGCCGCCGGCGCACGCCACGGCTTCACCCAGAACACCAAGATGTCCCGCCCGCTCTACGAGTCGCTCGGCTTCGAACTGGTCGAGGACTGGACCTACCTGGGCGGCTGAAGGCTCCGCAGCACAGCAAGAACACCGCGCGCCGCCGCCGATCCTGACGGCGGCGCGCGTGCGAGGATCCGTCAGAGCTCGATGCCCAGCAGGGCGTCCACGGCCGTGCGGATCAGGCCCGGCGCGGCGGCGTCGGAGCCGCCGTGGGTCAGCGCCTGCTCGGCCCAGGCATCAAGGGCGGCAAGGGCTTTCGGCGTGTCCAGGTCGTCGGACAGGTGGTCCCGCAGCCGCGCCACGGTGTCGGTCGCGTCCTGCGCCGACGACAGCGCGACCGCCTCACGCCAGCGAGCCAGGCGCGCCTCGGCCTCGGTCAGCAGGCCGTCGGTCCAGGCCCGGTCCTGACGGTAGTGCCCGGCGAACAGGGCCAGCCGGATCGCGCCCGGGTCGACGTTGTCGGCCCGCAGCCGGGACACGAACACGAGGTTGCCGCGGGACTTGGACATCTTCTCGCCGTCGAGGCCGATCATGCCGGCGTGCGCGTAGTGCCGGGCGAACGGGTGCCGGCCGGTCAGCGCCTCGGCGTGCGCGGCGCTGAACTCGTGGTGCGGGAACACCAGGTCGGAGCCGCCGCCCTGGACGTCGAAGCCGTCGCCCAGCCGGTTGAGCGCGATGGCGCTGCACTCGATGTGCCAGCCCGGCCGGCCCGCGCCCAGCTCCGACTCCCACGACGGCTCACCCGGCCGAGCCATCCGCCACAACAGCGCGTCCAGCGGGTCGCGCTTGCCGACCCGGTCCGGGTCGCCGCCGCGCTCGGCGAAGAACTCCGTCATCGTCGGGATGTCGTAGTTGGACTCGTAGCCGAAGTGCCCCGAGGCGCTCCGATCGAAGTAGACGTCCGGGAACTCCGGGTCCTCGGCCCGGTAGGCCGCGCCGCCGGCCAGCAGCTTGGCGATGGCCTCGACGATCTCCGGGATGGCCTCGACCGCGCCGACGAACTCGCGCGGCGGCAGCACCCGCAGCGCCACCATGTCCTCGCGGAACAGTGCCGTCTCCCGCATGCCCAGCATGACCCAGTCGTCCTGGTCGCGCTGGGCCCGCTCCAGCAACGGGTCGTCGATGTCGGTCACGTTCTGCACGTAGTGCACCTGGTGCCCGTTGTCCAGCCACTGCCGCTGCACCAGGTCGAAGGCCAGGTACGTGGCGGCGTGGCCGAGGTGGGTCGCGTCGTACGGGGTGATCCCGCAGACGTAGATGGTCGCCGTCTCGCCGGGGGCGGTCGGCCGGACCTGCGCGGTCGAGGTGTCGAACAGCCGCAGGGGTCGGGGCGTGCCGGGGACCCGGGGTACCGGGACTGAGGACCAGGTCTGCATGACACCGACACTAACTTGGGCGCCCAGGTGGGACAGCACACCCCGTCCGACCGGCCGAATCAGCCGTCCACGATCTGGGACGACACCGCGTAGATCGTGGTCTGGGAATTCCGCCACACCACTTTCAGGCTCCGGACCTGGTCAAGTCCCCGCAGACCGGGGATGTGGGACGGCGGGGCGCCGACGATCTGCCCCTGCGACAGGAAGACATAGCGGATGTGCAGGTCGCGCACGGCCGCCCGGACCGCGGGATCGGTGTCCAGCCGGGCGAAGCCGTCGTACAGGAGCATGCGCTCCTGGCCGGCCGGGACCGCGTCCCCCGGCAGGATCAGGGCGTGCCCGAACACCGGGTGCGCGCCGGCCAGCGACCACATCCAGGGCGAGCCGTCGTACGGGTCGTTCATCACCAGCGAGCCGGGCGGGGCCAGCCGGGCCAGCTCCTGCATGCCGGCCGCCATGGTGTGCGAGACCACCGGGCCGTCGGAGAACGCCTGGGCCAGGCGGACGGTGTTGCGGCTGACGTAGAGGCCCTTGGTGGCGGTGATCACCAGCAGCGCCACCAGCGCGACCGCGGCCGCGGAGGTCAGGCGCGGCGTGAGCCGGCTGAGCAGGCGGGCGATCGTGACCAGGCCCACGGCGGCCAGCACCACCGAGCCCATCGCGCCGATCGCGTCCAGCCGCCAGGAGTCGTTCCACCACGGCTGCGTGACCGCCCGCACCCAGGGCGCCTCGGAGGACGAGTCCAGCACGAACAGCACCGCGAACACCGCGCCGCCCACCAGCCACCACAGCAGCGGCCTGGTGCTCTTCAGCAGGAACAGGCCGACCACGCCGACCGCGCACAGGCCGGCCAGCCAGATCTCCGGCAGGCCGATCGACCGGCTGCCGGTGGTGAACTGCTCGACCGCCTGCCAGGCCGTCCAGTCCGCCTTCCAGGCCGACCCGCCGCCGCCGGCCGCACTGAGCGTGCCCAGCACCTGGAAGACGCCGGTGACGCCGCCGACTACGGCGATGAGCAGCAGGGTTCGGAGGTCGGCCAGCGGGACCCGGCGCTGCTTGATCCAGCGCTGGGCCAGGAAGAACGCCGCCGGGATGACCGCCGCGACGGTCACGCTGGGATGCACCGCCGTCAGGCCGACGCCGGCGACGGCCGTGGTGATGATCGTGCCGGCGCTCGGTGCGGCCAGGGCCCGGCCGAGCAGCGCCAGCATGGCCGGGATGAGGGCCACGCCCGCGGTGAAGGGGAACAGCGGTCCCCAGGTGAGAGTGTCGTAAGGGAATTGGGTGAATGCGCAGGCCAGGACGCCCGATGCCGCCGCCAGCGCCGGCGCTCTTGTCGTCTCGGCCACCAATACGGCAATCGACAGGCTGAACAGGCCGACCTGGAACCCATTGCTCACGTCCATCACCTGCGGCACCGGCCAGCCGCCGATCTGCTGCACGGTCGCGTCCAGCACGTGATAGGCGTTCGGATAGAAGAAATTGCTGCTCGCGGTCGCGTTGATGGCTTTCAGCGCGCCCGGCGACGAGTTGCCCGAGTCGGCGATGAATCGGATCGCGTTGGCGTGGAACGAGGCGTCCCACCACTGCGGGATCGCCGTGAAGCCGCTCGCCCGTCCCATCGCCAGCAGGCCGACCACGGTCGCCACCAGCACCGCCCCGGCCAGCATCCAGTGCCTTGACCTGGGCCAATCCAGTGTCGGCCCCCGGTCGGCCGACCGGAACAGCCGGCCGACGCCGTACGCCACCGCCGCGCACAGCAGGCTCGCGCCGAGCAGCGTAAGAGCATTCCACCGTAGTCCGATCAGCGGTACTAACGGCCCGAAAACACCGATAACGCCATAGGTCAGCACGGGTGCCGCGGCAGCCGACAACCAGCCACGAATTCCTGACGCGTACCCGACAAGCAGCCCCGGCGCAATGGCGACCACCAAATAAACGGCAGCCGTCATCGCGACGGCGAACGCCGCCCCGCTCATGTTGTTCCCCCCAGATCAGCGCACTCGGCGACCGCCGACCGTCCGACGATCACACTCATTGTGCCGTACCTTGAGGAGACGGATCTTCTGAATTACCGTTGCCCCGTGACTCGGGTCGTTATCGACCTGAGACCGGGGCCGTGAAGCCGCGGAAGGAGACGACGGCGTCGGGATCGCCGACGGCGGCCAGGTTGTAGGCCAGCGAGCCGCCGAGGCAGAAGCCCAGGGCGCCGGTCCGCTCCAGTTCCACTTCGGCGGCCAGGACCCGTACATCCCTCGCGACGCCGTCGCCCAGGTCGAGGCCGCCGTCGCCGGCCGTCCCGGCGTCGAGATCCACGTCCAGGAACAGGCGCATTGACCCCCGCGAGTCACGCGCTCAGACCCACCGAATGTCGGTTTCGAGCACATTCGACTGGCACATGAGCGTCGTTGTTGCCTCCGCACGTCACACGCGGTCCGCATGTGACACCGGGGCGGTGGACGAGACTCGGGTCTCGGGTCTACCGGAAACCGACATTCACCCTGCCTGAGAGCGTGACTCGCCGGGGTTTCGGTAGACCATGAGGTAGCGCCAGAAGAGCAGGATGCGGATGGTGCGGCCGGGAAGCTGGAGGGCCGAGTCGCGGCGGATCTCCGTCATGGACGGCATTTCCATCTTGATCGGCGGCGGTGGCAGCAGCGGGTCGCCGCCGAGCCGTTCCCCCACGTGCACCGCGAGCCGCGCCGCCAGGTTCACCGGCGGGCCCAGCACACCCCAGCGCACCCACTCCTCCAGCGACCGGGGATGTCCCAGGCCCAGCACCGCCAGCACGCCGCCCGGGTTCAGCCGCGCCCGCAGCGCCGTCATCGCGTCGGCCGGCATGTGGTGCAGGGCCGCCACGCAGGTGATGAAGTCGTACCGGCCCGTCGCGGCCTGCCCCTCCTCCTGCCGGTATTCGATGCTGTCCGGGCCGATCGCCCGGGCGATGTCCAGCACCCTCGTCGACACGTCGATGCCCGTCACCGCCAGCCCCCTGGACGCCAGCCGCCGGGCCAGCTTGCCCGTGCCGCACCCCACGTCCAGCGCCGTCCGCGCCCCCGGCGGCACCTGTCGTAACAGCAGCGGGTGATAGAAGTCGTTGTGGTTGAACGGCATCAGCCCATCCAACCCGATCCCCGAGCCGGACGCATGGCTGCGACGCCCATGGCCGCGCCGCCGATCAGCTGCCCGAAACCGACATTCGCCCTGCCTGAGAGCGGGACTCGCCTGGGTTTGGGTGCGGGGAAAAGGGGTTGTGCGGGTGAGGCATGATCGGGGCCGTGGAACCTCTCGACGAAGCAACCATTCGCGCGTCCTTCGTGAACTGCTCGAAGGGGGAGGCCCGCCGGCTGAGCCTGCCGGGCCGGCTGGCCGACGTCGACTGGGCCGACCTGGACTTCCTCGGCTGGCGCGACCCGAAGGCGCCGGCCAACGCGTACCTGGTGTTGCCCCGTGACGGCAAGGTCGTCGGCCTGGCGATGCGCGCCGCGGCGCCGCATTCGAGCCAGCTCAAGCGGTCGGTGTGCGCCCTGTGCATGACGACCCACGCGGCGGCCAACGTGTCGCTGTTCGCGGCCCGCCGGATCGGCAACGCCGGCAAGCTCGGCAACACGGTCGGCACCTACATCTGCGCCGACCTGGCCTGCAGCCTCTACGTGCGCGGCAAGCGCAAGCCGTCCACACCGAATCCCAAATTGGCGTCCACTGTGGACGAAGACGCGGCCAGGACGATGGTCAGCCTCAACAAGTTCGTCGACGAGGTGCTCACCGACAACGCCTGATCCCTTGCGACAAGTGGATCAAGGGCTTCAGCTCGCGGTCAGCCGCCGCGGTTAAGGTCCCGCCCGTGGAGACCATCGACGACTTCGGCACGGTGCTGAGCACGCACCGCGTGGACAACAAGCGGCGCCTGGTGACGGGCTTCTGGGCACTGGCCATCGGCGCGGTCGGCGCGGTGCTGGGTGTCTACCTGTTCGTCAACGTGGACTACACCGTGAGCTACGCGATCAACCGCAACGTCGGCGTGACGCTCGGCATCGGCCTCGTCGGCCTGTGGATGGCGGCCGTCTCGCTGGGCCGGGCGATCCGCGGCGGCTCCGACGAGTACTTCGAGGTCCGCGAGCACGGCATCGTGCACGCCACGGCCCGGCAGGTCCGCGGCTGGACCTGGGACAGCATCGACGACGTGGTGATCAGCCGGCCGCTGCGGGAGACCGCGCTGTCCCGGCGACTGGGCGCCGGCCGGAGCCTGGTGTCCTTCGACGACGGCCACAAGGCCCGGTTCGACGGCACGGCCGACAACCGCGAGGCCCTGGAGGCGGCGATCCGGGCGCGCTTCCCGGGAGCGGTCCGCAACGACCGTCTCGACGGGCTGCGCCGGCTCGGCGCGTGGTGGCTGGCGTTCGCCGCGGTGTTCCTCGCCGCCGGCATCTGGATGGTCGTCACGATCGCCGGCTCGAAGTCGGAGCAGATCGTGGCAACCGACAGCGGCAGCACGGCGATCGAGGTGTCCACGGTCAGCGACGCCGGCTACCTCTGGCTGGCCGTCGGCCTGGTCGTGTGCTTCGCCGGCCTGATCACCAGCGGCGTCCTGTACCTCGGGTCCCGGCGCTGACCGCCTGGCGTCCCCGAGGGGACGCCAGGCGGCCGAACTCAGTGCCGGCGGCGGTTGCGCAGGTAGTCACCGACGACCGCGGCGCCGAGGCCGTCGAGGTCGGGGGCGATCACGCGGCCGCCGCTGCGACGGGCGATGACGTCGACGAAGCGCGCCAGCCGCGGCTCGTCGCCGAGGCGGAAGACGCTGATGGACGCGCCGAGCTTGGCCAGGGCGTCCACCTCGACCAGTGTCTTGCCCAAAGTGCGCTCCAGCGGCGGATAGTTGAACACCGCCTCACCGTCGGACTCCAGGTGCGCGGTGGGCTCGCCGTCGGTGACGACGAGCACCACGGGCTGCGCGTCGGGGTTCCGCCGAACGTGCCGGCCGGCCAGCAGCAGCGCGTGGTGCAGGTTGGTGCCCTGCTCCCACGCGCCTTCCAGCGCGGTCAGCTCGCCGATGTCCACAGTGGTCGCGTGCCGCCCGAACGTGATGAGCTGCAACGCATCCGTACGGAACCGGGTGCTGATCAGCTGGTGCAGGGCCAAGGCGGTGCGCTTCATCGGCAGCCACCGCCCGTCCTGCACCATGGACCACGAGGTGTCCACGCACAGCGCGACCGCGGCCCGGGCCCGCTGCTCGGTCTCGGTGATCTCGACGTCCTCGACGGCCAGCCGAACCCGGCCGCCACCGCTGGAAACGGTGCGCAGCACGGCATTGCGCACGGTCCGCGACACGTCCCACGGCTCGGTGTCGCCGAACTCCCAGGCCCGCGTGGAACCCGTCGGCTCACCGGCCGCGCCGGCCTTGTCGCTGTCCCGCTCGCCGCGACCCCGCAACTGGTCGACGACCTGACGCAGCGCCGTCTCGCCGAGCCGCCGCAAAGCCTTGGGCGTCAACCGAAGGCTGCCGTCCGCGGCCCGCTCCAGCAGACCCTGCTGCCGCAGCGCACGCTCCATTTCGGAGAGTCGACGGGCGTCGACGCCCGCCTCCCGCCCGAGCTGGCGCACCAGCGACTCGACGTCGATGTCCTCCAGCGACGCGCCCGGATACGACTGGGCCAGCTGCTCGGCCAGCGCGTCCAGCTCGGCCAGATCCTGCATGGCCTGGGCCCCTTCGCCCAGTCCCATCGGGTTCTTGCCGCGGAAGCGGGCCGAGCCGGTCCAGTCCTCCCCCGGCCGCAGCTGCTGCAGTTGCGCGTCGAGCAGGTCGAGTTGCGCCCCGAGGCTCGGGTCGCCGAACGCCTGCTGGCCGAGCTCGGCCAGCTCGGCCCGCTGCTCGTCGGTCATCGAGTTGAGCATGCGCTGCGCCGCGGCCGACCGCTGCGCCAGCAGATCGGCCAGCTCGTCGGTGTTCTGCGGGTTCTCCGGGAAGAACTCGCCGTGCTTGGCCATGAACTCCCGGAACTGCTCGGTGGTGTCCTGCCCCGCCGAGTGCGCCGACAGCAAGGAGTTCAGATCGGCCAGCATGTCCTTGATCCGCTCCACGTCCTGCGGCGTGGCGTTCTGCATGGCCTGCTTCATGCCCTGGAAGCGCTGCTCCAGCATCTCCCGGCCGAGCAGGTCCTGGATCTGCCGGTACGACTCGCGGGCGTCGGACGACTGCCAGTCGTAGGTGGACAGCTCGGTGACGGCGGCCGCGGTGCCGGGCGGCAGCGCGTCCAGCTGCGCCTCCCGGAACCGCGCGTCGTCGGACGGGTTGGGGAACAGCTCCCGCCGCTCGGCCGTGAGGGCCTCGTTGAGCAGGCGCTGCACCTCCCGCATGGTGCCGTCCAGGTTGTTGCGGCGCTGGATCTGCGAGCGCCGCTCCCACACCCGGCGGGTCAGGTCGTCCAGGCCCTGCGTGCCCTGCACGCCCCGACGCATCAGCTCGCGCAGCGCGGCCTGCGGCGACGAGCCCTCCATCACCTCGCGCCCCAGCTCGTCCAGCGCCGCCCGCAGATCCGGCGGCGGGGCGAGCGGATCATCGCCACCCAGCCATTCGTGGTAGCGGTAACGCCGTGCCGGGGTCGCCATCAGCCGTAGACCGTCATCTCGTCGTCGGCGTCCTTGCCGAGCTGGCGGCTCAGGTACAGGTACTCCAGCGCGAACTCGACGGCCGAGGCGATCCAGCCGGCCGGCTGGTCGGCCTTGACGTCCAGGCGCGCCGCGACCTCGTGCAGCACCGGCAGCTCCGGCAGCGCCGCCAACACCTCGGCCGCCGGCACACGCTCGCCCGTGGCCACCGGGTGGCCGTCGGTCACGGCCTCGGCCAGCGACCTCAGGTTGAGCCCGGCCAGCTTGCCGCGGGCGGTGTCGGCCACCGACCGGCGCAGCAGGTGCTCCAGGATCTCGTGCTCACGGCCTTCCTCGCCGGACTCGAACTCCAGCTTGCCGCGCAGCACCGACGGCACCGCCTCCAGGTCGACCGGGCGGGCCACGGCCTCGGCCTCGCCGGTCAGCGCGGCCCGGCGCAGCGCCGCGGCGGCGACCGTCTCGGCCGCCGCGATGGCGAACCGGGCGGACACGCCGGAGCGCTGGTCGATCGACGCCGACTCGCGCAGGTGCCGCACGAAGCGCGCGATCACCTCGATCAGGTGGTCGCCGACCTCGGCGACGAGCTGGGCCTCCTGGCGGATCAGGTCGATCTCGCCGGCGACCTCGAGCGGGTAGTGCGTGCGCACCTCCGCGCCGAAGCGGTCCTTGAGCGGCGTGATGATGCGGCCGCGGTTGGTGTAGTCCTCGGGGTTGGCCGTGGCCACCAGCAGCACGTCCAGCGGCAGCCGCAGCGTGTAGCCGCGGATCTGGATGTCGCGCTCCTCCATCACGTTGAGCAGCGAGACCTGGATGCGCTCGGCCAGGTCGGGCAGCTCGTTGATGGCCACGATGCCGCGGTGGGCCCGCGGCACCAGTCCGAAGTGGATGGTCTCGGGGTCGCCGAGGCTGCGGCCCTCGGCCACCTTGGTCGGGTCGACGTCGCCGATGAGGTCGCCGACGGAGGTGTCGGGGGTGGCCAGCTTCTCGGTGTAGCGCTGGGACCGGTGCAGCCAGGCCACCGGCAGCTCGTCGCCGAGCTCGGCGGCGCGGCGGCGGGAGGCGGGGCTGATCGGGTCGAGGGGGTGCTCGGCGAGCTCGGCGCCGTCGATCACCGGCGTCCACTCGTCGAGCAGGCCGGCGAGCGTGCGCAGCAGACGGGTCTTGCCCTGCCCGCGCTCGCCGAGCAGCACGACGTCGTGGCCGGCGATGATCGCGCGTTCCAGCTGCGGCAGGACCGTGCGGTCGAAGCCGACGATGCCCGGCCACGGGTCGCGCCCGGCGCGCAGCGCGTCGAGCAGGTTGTCCCGCAGCTCGGCCTTCACGGAGCGGGGCTCGTGCCCGGCGGCGCGCAACTGGCCCACGGTCGTCGGCAGCGAGTGGGATGGGGTCGGCACAACTGTCACCCTGATGAAGTTAATAGCCGTAGGCAAATAGGTCGACGTGGAGCAACTCCACCGGCCGACTTCGTCACGTCGTTCGGACCGTTCGGGCGACATGGCGAGGTCCGCAGGCGTAAAATGCGGTGGGGCGGCGGCCTCGCGTGCGGCAGGCTGGGGGCCGTGACGGACCTTCTGCCGCTGGCCAACCGCATTGCCGACGTGTCCGGTGTGGTCGGCGTCGTGCTCGGCGGCTCACGGGCCCGGGGCACCGCCGATGCCCGTTCCGACACCGATATCGGCGTCTACCGCCGGGGTGAGATGGAGTTGTCCGCTCTCCGCGAAATTGCCGCCGAGTACCCCGGATCGACCGTCACCGCGCCCGGCGAATGGGGTCCCTGGGTGGACGGCGGCGCGTGGCTGGCCACTCCCGGCTCGAAGACCGACCTGTTGTGGCGGGACCTGGACCGGGTCACCGCGATCCTCGCCGAGGCCCACCAGGGCGTCGTGCGCTGCGAACGTCAGGTCGGCCATCCCCTGGGCTTCTTCTCGTACGCGTATCTGGCCGAGCTGGCCACCGCTGTCGTGCTGGTCGACCGCTGTGACACGCTGGCCTCGCTGCGGTCCGCCCTCGCCCCCTATCCCCCGGCGCTGGCCGCCGCGATCGAGCGGGAGTACGGCTTCGAGGCCCGGTTCAGCGTCGACAACGCCGCTGTGCCGGCGGCGCGCGGCGATCGCTTCTCCGCTACCGGTTTCCTGTTCCGGGGCCTCGGTTGTCTCGTGCACGTCCTGCACGCCCGCGCCGGCGCCTGGCTGGCGACCGAGAAGAACGCCGTCCGCTCGACCGCCCAGTTGTCTTGCGCACCAACGGATTTCGCCGCCCGGGTCGAGCACGTCCTGGCCGCCGCGGACGTCGCGGCGGCGCAGGACCTGCTGACCGAATGCCGGTTGTGAGACGTCAGAAGCCGGCGAGGCCGTTGGGCACGCCGGCGCCGGTCGGGCCGTCCGCGTCGTTGGCCGCGGTGCAGACGTCGGAGAACAGGCCCGGCTGGTTGCTCCCCTTGGTCACATCGGTGAAGGCGCCGTTCGGCGCGGTGTAGAGCGTGTTGGGACCGAGCACCCGGGACGTGTGGCCGCCGGACAATAGTGTCCTGATTGCCTTACCAATTTACGATCCGGTCAAGAGCAATACCCGGTCGGCCCGTGACCGGATCGTTCGCGCTATCCCGCGTGCACCGGTTTGGCCACACCGGTCGCGGCGAGGTCCGCGGCCGGCGGCGTCGTCGGCCATTCCGCCGCACAGTGGGTGCCGCGAGCGGGAAGGCGCAGGTCGAGCAGGTAGGCATTGATGGCGTCGCGGGCACAGAGGCTGTTGCCGTAGTCGCCGTGGCCGGTGCCGTCGTAGGTGAGCAGGCGCGCGGTCGAGATCTGCGTGGCGACGTTCAGGGCCCATTCGTACGGGGTCGCGACGTCGTGGATGCCGTTGGTCATCAGGACCGGCGGTGCGTTGCGGACCTGCAACACGTGCTGGGGGTTGTTCAACGGCCCGGTCCAGCCGAGGCAGCTGGTGACGTCGGAGAAGAAGTCGGAGAAGTGGGTGTGCGGGGCGACGGCCTCCGAGGTCGCGCGCAAGGCGCTGAGGGACGAGAAGTTGTTGACACTGGGCCAGGTCCAGTCGGAGCACCAGATGGCCTGGTAGCTGTTGTCCTCGGTGTCGGCCGGCGGCGGGGCCAGCGTCGGGGCGCCGGCGGCCAGCCGCTTGAGGGAGTCGGCGAGGGCGAACCACGCGGTGGCCGGGTGGTACATGGCGCCGAACGCGATGTCACGGAGATCGGCCGGCGAGGTGTCGGGCAGAGTGCCGGCCGATGCCTTGGCGTAGAGCGAGTCCCACAGTGCCAACACATCCTGGCCGTGCAGCGAGCACGACGGTGTGCGCTGGCACCAGGAAGCGAAGTCCTTGAACGAGTTCTCGAACGCCAGCGCGGCCGTGGCCTCGTACCGGGTGGCGCCGATGCTGTGGTCCATATTGGAGTCGAGCACGATGGCCCGCAGGTTGTGGCCGTACCGCTCCAGATACTGCTGACCGATCTGGGTGCCGTAGGAGACGCCGTAGTAACTGATCTTGGCCTCGCCCAGCCGCGTGCGCAGGAGGTCCATGTCCCGCACCACGCTGACGGTGTCGACGTGGTTGAACAGCGGGCCGTTCAGCCGCCGGCAGTTCGCGGCGACACGGTCGTTGTGCGCCAACAGGTTCCGGTACTGCTCCCGCGTCGTCGGCACCAGCTCGACCGGCTCGTTCAGCACCGTGCTGTCGCAGCGGATGTCGGCGCTGGCCCCGACGCCGCGCGGGTCGGAGCCGACGATGTCGAACGAGTCGGCGAGCGCCTGGTAGCGGGGGTTGCGGGCGATGGACTCCACGTAGCCGACGCCGGAACCGCCCGGGCCGCCGGGGTTGACCACCAGCACTCCCTTGCGCTGCGCCGGTTTCGCCGCCTTCAGCCGGGCGACGGCCATTCCGGTGGTCGGACCGTGCGGCCGGGTCCAGTCCACGGGAACGGGCACCGTCGCGCAGTCCACGGCCGGCTGGCCGTCACACGGATGCCAGGCGATGACGGCGGTTGCCGCCTCGGCGGCCGGGGCCAGGGTCGCCAGCAGGGTGGCAACGCCCAGGCAGGCAAGGAGTCGGCGCATCGACCCACCATCGCGGACCGGGAGAACCGGCCACAACGGTCACGTTTTGACTGTGAATCCGGTCGGCTACCGACCGGCCCGCCGAACCCCGGCCGCGGCGTCGATCGCCGCCAACCGGCGGCGTACCTGTTCCACCCGATGGTCGCCGACCTCCTCGAGAATGGCCAGCGACTGCTCCCAGGACTCCTTGGCCTCGGCCAGCTTCCCGTCCTCGTGCAGCACACTGGCCAGCTCGTGCAGCGACCACGCCTCGCCCGGCCGGCCGCCGGACTCCCGGAACAGCCGCACGGCCCCGCGGAAGCAGTCGGCGGCGCGGTCGAGCTTGCCGAAGTGCCGGTGCGCCTCGCCCAGCTCCCGGTACACCTTGATCGCCCCGGCCCGGTCGTCCATCTCGACGAACAGCCGCAGCGCCCGGTCGAAGTCGGCCACGGACTCCTGGTACCGGCCCAGCACCCGGCAGTACGAGCCGAGGTGGCTCAGCGCCCACGCCTCGCTCCACCGGTCGCCGCTCTCCCGGCTCGCGGCCAGCGCCCGGTTGGTCAGCTCGAACGCCTCGTCGACCCGCCCGGCCCAGAAGTAGGCCGAACCCAGCGCCCCGCCGACCACGTGGTCCAGCGGCCCGCCGGACAACGGCTCGTAGACGACCCGCGCCCGCTCCATGCACTCCAGCACCTGCATGTGCCGGCGCAGCTCGTTGTAGCAGTAGCCGAGTCCGATCAGCAGCCGCACCTCGCCGTACCGGTCGCCGGCGGCGACGGCGGCCCCGATGCCGGTCTGGTGGCTGGTGATCCACTCCGGCCACGGGGTGCGCAGCGCGAAGAACGCCCACATGGCCCCCGGAATGCCGGTGGCGTGGTAGGTGTCGCCGAGCTCGGCGGCCTGCGCGGTGGCGGCGACCAGGTTGGACAGCTCGGTCTCGCACCACGCCAGCGCGGCACTGCCGTCGACGAACGTCATCGGCTGCCCACCGGGCACCGGCGGCGGCAGCTCGGAACGCCGCCGGAACGGGGCCAACATCTCGTCAACGGTGTTGGCGGTGTGCAGGTAGAAGTCCAGCAGCCGGCTGACCGCGGCGATCCGCTCGGCCCGGCTGTCGTGCTCGGCGGCGCACTCGGCCGAGTAGACGCGCAGCAGGTCATGGAAGCGATAGCGGTCGCGGCCGACGCCTTCCAGCAGGTGCCCGCTGGCCACGACGTCGAGCAGCCGCCGCGCCCGCACCACCGGCACGTTGGCCAGGGCGGCCGCCGCGGCGACGCTGATCTCGGTGCCGGCGTGCAGCCCGAGCATGCGGAACATACGGGCCGGCTCCGGCTTCAACGCGTGGTACGACCAGGAGAACACGGCCCGCACGGCGGTGCTCTCGTCGTCCACGGCCAGCACGTCCAGCCGGGCCCGCTCGTCGGCCAGCTCCTGGCACAGGTCGTCCAGATCCAGGTGCGGACGGTCGTTGAGCTGCGCGGCGGCGATCCGCAGTGCCAGCGGCAGGTGCCCGCACAGCCGGGCCAGCTCGGCGGCGGCCTCCGGCTGCGCCTCGATCTGCGCCTTGCCCACCCCGGCCGCCAGCATCTGCACGGACTCGGGCTCGGCGAGCACGTCCAGCGTCACGCGATGGGCCCCGTCGCGGGCCACCAGACCGCCGAGCCGGCTGCGGCTGGTGACGATCACCGAGCAGCTGGGGCTGCCCGGCAGCAGCGGCCGGACCTGGTCGGTGCTGGCCGCGTTGTCCAGCAGCACGAGCATGCGCTTGCCGGCGATGAGACTCCGGTACAGCCCGGCCTGCTCGTCGGTCTCGGCCGGAATCGCCGACGCCTCCACGCCCAGGCCGCGCAGCAGCTGCCCCAGCGCGGCGGCGGGTTGCAGCGGCGGTTGCTGCGGATCGAAACCGCGCAGGTTGACGTAGAGCTGCCCGTCGGGGAACTGCCCGGCCACGCGGTGCGCGACGTGCACGGCCAGCGCGGTCTTGCCGATGCCGCCGCTGCCGTCGATCGCCGAGATCACGGCCACCGTGCGGTCGCCGCCGACCAGCACATCCTCCAGCTGGGCCAGCTCCCGAACCCGTCCGGTGAAGCCGGGCACGTCGTGCGGCAACTGGGCCGGCTTGGGCGTGGTGAGGGCCCCGACGCCGGCCGGGGCGGCGGCCGGGGACGGCGCGGTCGGCTTGTCGGCGATCAGGTCGCGGTGCAGCTCCCGCAGTTCGGGACCGGGCTCGATGCCCAGCTCGTCGACCAGCACGCGGCGGGCGTCCTCGAACACCTCCAGCGCGTCGGCCTTGCGGCCGGCGCCGTAGAGGGCGGTCATCAGCAGCGCCCGCGGCCGCTCGCGCAGCGGCTGCTGGCGCACGACCGGCGACAGCTCGGCCACGGCGTCGTCGTTGCGGCCGAGCGCGATCAGGGCATCGGCCAGCGACTCGACGGTGGCCAGCCGCAGCTCGTCGACCCGGGCCCGTTCGCCGGCGACGAACGGACAGGAGATGCCGTCGAACGGCAGCCCCCGCCACAACCGCAGTGCCGACTGGAGCTGGACCACCGCGCCGTGAAGATCGCCCGAGCTTCGCGCGATTCTTGCCCGTTCGCGCAGCTGCTCGGCCCGATCGCAGTCGAGCGTGCCCGGTTCGAGCCGGAGCATGTAGCCGGAATTGGCGCCGGCCGAGACCAGAAGCGCACTCGGCGCGCGGCTGGGCCGATCGGGTTCGAGGGCGCGGCGCAGCGCCGAGAGGTACGTGGAGACGCTGCCGCCCGCGGTGGTCGGCGGGTCGTCGCCCCACAGGGCGTCGACCAGTTCCGTGCGTCCGACGGCGCGATTCGCGCGCAGCGCCAGCAAAGCCAGCAGGGCGCGCTGCATCGGGGGACCCAGCGCGATCTCGCGATCCCCGAGAAGCGCCCGCACCGGTCCCAGCACCTCGACCCGCAGCGGAACCCCGTTCGCCGCGTGCACCTTTCCACCACCTGCCCCAGCAGAGCCGCGCCGGGAGCATACAGCGCGAACGAGAATGCGAACCGTTGTCAGTTCTATTACGGACGGTGGACGGTGATGACGCTCGGCGAACCCGGACAACCGCCCGGCGCGCCGAAGTGGCAATCGATCACTCTTCTGGAGCAGACTGGCGCATCCGCAGTGTGACGTAGATAACGGAGGCGCCCGTGCGCGTCGAGTTCTCCTGGGAGCCGGAAGCGGCCGATCGGCGCGACACCCTGCGTGCCGTCGCGCCCGCGGTCCGCTGGGCTCCGGCGTTCGCGGTCTGCCTGGTGGTGCTGGCAGCCGTCCTGCTGCTCGCCGACAACACGTCGGCGGCGGTGTTCAGCCTGGTGGCGGCCGGCGCGGTGGCCATCGGCGTGCCGTGGCAGGCCAGGCTGCTCTACCGGGACACCCTGTCCGCCAGCCAGCGCGTGCGGGCCACCGCCGACGAGTTCGCGCTCCGCATGCACGGCATGGGCCTGCCCGACGAGCTGGCCTGGTCCTCGCTGCAGAGCTGGCAGGAGACCGACCACGGCATCGTGCTGCGACTCGGCGCGCGGGCCCACGGCCCGGTGTACGCCGTGCCGCACCGGGCTTTCGCGCTGCCGGCCGATGAGCACATGTTCCGCGAGCTGCTGATCCGGCGGGTGGGTCCGACCGGCTGACCGACCTCTGTAAGGTCGGTAGGCGTGTCTTGTCCGAGTGCGACGCTGGTCGTCTGGACGTCGGCCTGGCTGCACGGCGCGGCCGCGGCCGACGATGTCCTTGACGCCCTCCAGATCTGGGCCGAGCTGCACGAGGTGGTCGCCGACGACGACGGCACCGCCACCGCGCTCGACCTGCCCGGCCCCGATGAGATGCCGGCCGCCCCCGCCATGCTGCTCGCGGCGCTGCGGCGCACCCAGGCCGGCGACGGCCGGCTGGTGCTGCCCGTGCCCGGCGACACCCGCGGGCTCGGCGGCAACGGCCCCCTGAGCGCCACCGCCCTGCGCGCCGGGCAAGCCATGGTGCTGCCCGAGGCCGGACTGGGCATCGTGCCGCGGCTGGTGGCCGACCAGGTGATCCGCTGGACGGTGTTCGACCACCCGGAGATCACCCCGCCGGAGCACATCCCGCTGGGCGAGGCCGAGCACGCGCTGGCCGGCGCGATGCGCGAGGCCGCCAGCACGCTCGTGGACCTCGACGTGGCCCGGGAACGGCCCAACGTCCGCAAGGAGATCGAATCGGTGATGGCGGCCCAGCCCGGGCCGCTGTGGCCCGCCGGCATGCCGGCGCGGTCGCTGCGGGTGCTGCAGCGGGCGGCCGAGGTCGCCGCGATCCTGGAGGTCGCGGCGGGCGACTCCCCCGGCGGCGCGATGTCGGCCTCGGCCACCCGGCGCCGGGACGAGGCCCTTCGGCCGCTTCTCGACGCCGTGCGCCGGGCCCGGTGCGCCGCCGTGGACGAGGCCGTCCGGGTTCTCGGGGAGCACGCCAACAAGAGCCGGTAGCGTCAGCTTCTCGTCGATTGCCGCACGTTACCGAGATGCCGGCCGGCGCCGCGTAACCCCGCCCCCTATCAAGAGGTGATGGGGCTGGGCATCTCCGGACGAACACGGGGCGGTACCGCATGGGGCGGCTACGGAAGACGGCGAGCGACGGTGAAGCGGGTGACGGCCGTCCGGAGCGGCCGAGCACGCCGGAAAGCGGCGCGCACGAGGCCCGGCCCGTCCAGCTGCCCACCGCGGTGTACCCCGGCTGGCACGCCATCTACGACGACAACGTCACGCGGCTCTACCGGCTGATGCACAGCAAGGTCGGCAACCGGCCGGACGCCGAGGACCTCACCTCTCAGGTCTTCGTGGCCGCGCTGAAGTCGTTGCGCCCCACGGCCACCGTCGGCGAGGTGCGGGCCTACCTGCTGGCCACCGCCCGCACCGTGCTGGCCGGGCACTGGCAGCGCACGCTCGGCCGCCAGGTGACCCTCATCGACGTGGACGTGACCGATCTGGACGCGTTCGCCCAGCCCGCGTCGAGCCAGTCCGCCAACAAGGCGGTCGATCACGCGACGCGGATACTGGCCGCCCTGCCCGAACGGCACCGCCGCATTCTGGTGCTGCGCTTCCTGCACGGCTACTCCATCCGTGAAGCGGCCGCGGAAATGGACATCACCGTCACCAACGCGAAGGTTCTGCAGCATCGGGCGCTGCGCAAAGCGGCCGGCCTCGACCCGGAGTGGCCGGGGCTCAAACCGGTGGAACCTGAATGAGACGGTGTAACACGACCGCGTATTCATGGTCATGCCAATCATCTCGAAACGAAAAGTCGCCGCGCTGGCGCTCGTCGGATCGGTCGGACTGATTTCCGCCTGTGGCGGGTCGGGAGACACGTTGACGGCACCGAATGGCAGCCTCGCGGGTCAGCCCGGGGCCATCGGCAGTGGACCGGCGTCGATGCCCGGAATGGACATGTCGTCGTCGGTGACGGCTTCAGCGCCGGCCGCGCCGGTTTCCGGCACGACGGTGGCCATCACGAACTTCGCCTTCTCCCCGGCCTCGCTCACCGTGAAGGCGGGCACCAAGGTCACCTGGACGAACAAGGACGGCGACGCGCACACCGTCACCAGCACCGGCTCGGGCGGCCCGCTGAACTCGCCGGCGATGAACACCAACGACACCTTCAGCTTCACCTTCACAACTCCGGGCACCTTCAACTACCTGTGCACGATCCACCCCTTCATGACGGCCGTCGTGACGGTGACGCCGTGAGAGAGCACA
>DASWRQ010000120.1:0-4153 GCA_036403095.1 Kutzneria sp.
GCCGTCAAATCAGACCGACCCTGATACCCCCGAGCCACCCCGACACCCGCAACATAAAGCTCACCCTGCACACCACGCGGCACCACACCCAACCGCTCATCCAACACGAACACCCGCGTATTCCCGACCGGCCACCCGATCGCCACCCCGGTGCCGGCCTCGATCGGCGCCATCGTCGACCAGGTCGTCGTTTCTGTCGGGCCGTACCAGTTGCCCACCTCAGCGGCCTGCTCCGCCAACGTCTCGGCCAACCGCTGCGGCACAGCTTCGCCACCGGTCACGATGCGCAGGCCGTGGGCGGCCTCCGGGTCGTGCGCCAGCAACATCTGCCAGAAGGCGGGCGTCGCCTGCACCACGGAGATTTCGTGGCGGCGCAGGAACTTCATCACCGCCGCCGGGTCGGCGACGGTGTCCTTCTTCGCCATCACCATGACCGCGCCGCAGACGAACGGCAGGTACAGCTCGGTGTTGGCCATGTCGAACGACACCGTCGTGCTGAACAGCATCCGTTCCCCGACCGACAGCGGGAACCGCCGCCGCACCGCGGCGACGAAGTTCGCCACTGCCCCACGCTGGACCGACACCCCCTTCGGGGTCCCGGTCGATCCCGACGTGTAGATCACGTACTGCGTGTTGTCCGGGTGGACGACAACCTCGGGCGCGGAGTCCGGGCAGGCCGACAGATCGGCGTCGGCCAACGCGTCGGGATCGAGCACCAGCACCGGCTTCGAGTGTTCGAGGACGTAGTCGATCCGGGACCGCGGGTGGTCCGGGTCGATCGGGATGTAGGCCGCGCCGGACTTCAGCACCGCCCACAGCGCCACCATCAGGTCCACGGTCCGGGGCAGCGCCACGGCGACCAGCGACTCCGGCCGCACGCCGTTGTCGATCAGCCAGTGGGCCATTCGGTTCGACCGAGCGTCCAACTGGTGGTAGGTAAGCGATTCCTCCTCGGTGACGACGGCCAGCGCGTCCGGTGTGGACCGCGCCTGGCGCCGCATCGCCCCCACCAGGCCCTCTTCCAGCGTCGGCTCGGCCGTGTCGTTCACCACCGACAGCAACTGCTGTCGCTCGGTCGCGCTCAGCACGTCCATGTCGCCGACGCGGACGTTCGGATCGGCGACCAGCTGGGCCAGGACCCGCTTGAACCGGTCGGCCATCGCCTCGATCGTGTCCTGGTCGAACAGGTCGGTGCCGTACTGGATGTCGCCGTGCAGCCGCCCCGAGGAGTCCATGGCCATGCTGACGTACAGGTCGACCATGGTCTTGGCCGGCAGGGCCTGCTGGAACTCGACCTCGAGGCCGGGCAGGTACAGCGGCGGCTTCTCGTAGTTCTGCCAGCCGCACATCACCTGGAACAGCGGCCGGTGCGCGATGGAGCGGTCCGGGTTGATCGACTCGACCAGCACGTCGAACGGCAGGTCCTGGTGCTCGTAGGCGGCCAGCGCCTTGTTCCGCACCTGGGCGAGCACCTGCGTGAACGACGGGTCGCCGGACAGGTCCACCCGCAGCACCAGGTTGTTGACGAAGCAGCCGATCAGGTCGGCCATCGCCTCGTCCGTGCGCCCGGCGATCGGGGTGGCGATCGGGATGTCGTCCCCGCAGCCGAGCTTGCCGAGCAGGACCGCCAGCGCGGCCTGCAGGATCATCGCCATCGACGTGCCGCGGTCGGCCGCCAGCTTCTCCAGCCCGGCGGTCACGTCCGGGTGCACGGTGAAGGCGACCGCGTTGCCGGCCGTGCGCACCTCCGCGGACCGCGGGCGGTCCAGGGGCAGGTTCAGCGGCTGAGGGATGCCGGCCAGTTCCTTGCGCCAGTACTCGAGTTGCGTGGCGGCGAGGCTGCCCGGGTCGGCCACATCGCCGAGCACCTCGCGCTGCCACAGCGTGAAGTCCTTGTACTGCACGGGAAGCGGCTCCCAGGCCGGCGCATGGCCGGCCAGCCGGGCGGTGTAGGCCGCGGCCAGGTCCCGGGCCAGCGGCCCGCCCGAGCTGCCGTCCGTGGCGATGTGGTGGATGACCAGCACCAGCACGTGTTCCCGGGGCGAGCTGCGGACCAGGCTCGCCCGCACGGGGATCTCGGTGGCCAGGTCGAACGCGTGCGCGACCGCTCGTTCGACGGCGCCGGGCACGTCTTCGGCAGCGGCGTCGACCAGCGGCAACCGCGCCTGCGCCCAGCCCTCCGCCACCGACAGGATCCGTTGGTGGAGTTCACCATCGTCGTCGGCAACGTAGGTGGTGCGCAGTATCTCGTGCCGTTCGACGACGTCACGGAAAGCCGCGGCGAGCGCGTCGTGGTCCAGCGACCCGACGAGCCGGAACGCCGCCGACATGTTCCACGTCTCCCCGCCCTCCAGCTGGTGCAGGAACCAATAGCGACGTTGCGCGAACGACAGCGGGATCATTCCCCTACTCCTCTACGGTCATCTTGCGCAGACGGGGCCGACTGGGCGCCGCTGGTTGTTCCGACCACGGCGCGAGTTCGGCCACCGTCGGCAGATCGAAGATCTTGCGGATGGGGAGCTCCACCCCGAGCTCGGCGCGGACCCGACTGATCAGCCGGGTGGCCAGCAGCGAATGCCCGCCGAGCTCGAAGAAGCTGTCGTCGATGCCGACCCGGTCCAGGCCGAGCACCTCGGCGAACAGCGCGGCCAGGGCCTCCTCGCGGCCGGTGCGGGGCGCCCGGTAGGTGGCGCCGGTGTACTCCGGCGCGGGCAGTGCGGCCCGGTCCAGCTTGCCGTTCGGGGTGAGTGGCAGCCGTTCCAGGATCACGCAGGCCGACGGCACCATGAACTCCGGCAGCAGCCTCGAGGCGAATCCGTGCAGCTCCTTGGGTTCCAGCACGCGGTCGTCGGCCGGCACGACATAGGCGACGAGCCGCTTGTCGACACCGGTGCCGAGCCCGGCCCGGGCGACGACGACCGCCTGCGCGACCCCGGGGTGCGCGGCGAGCACGGCCTCGACCTCGGCCGGTTCGACGCGGAACCCGCGCACCTTGACCTGCTCGTCCACGCGGCCCAGGTACTCGAGCTGGTTCTCGCCGTTGTACCGAGCCAGGTCACCGGTGCGGTACAGCCGAGAACCGGCCGGACCGAACGGGTCGGCGACGAAGCGCTCGGCCGTCAGGTCGGGGCGGCCGTGGTAGCCGCGACCGACGCTGCCCCCGACGTACAGTTCGCCGACCGCGCCCGGCGGCGCCGGGGACAACCCGGGGCCGAGGACATAGGCCCGCATGTTGCCCAGCGGGGTGCCGATCGGCGCGCTTGCGGTGCCGCCGGAAACCGTGCATGTGGTGGCGTAGAACGATTCGCTCTGCCCGTAGGCGTTGACGATGCGCACGCCGGGTAAGGCGGCCCGGGTTCGCTCGACCAGCGCCGACGGCAGTGCCTCGCCGGCGAAGACGACCGTCTCCACGCTGGTGCGGCCGGCGATCTGGTCGACCAGTTCGGCGAAGGCCGACGGCACGGTGGACACGACGCTGCCGTGCCAGCCTTCGTGCTCGCCCAGGACCAGGACGTCCCGGACCACCTCCACGACGCCGCCGTGGGCCAGCGTCGTGAAGAGCTCGAACACCGAGACGTCGAAGTTGATCGACGTGCCGGCCAGCAGTCGCCGGCCCGGCCCCATGCCGACGCGGTCGGCCAGCCGCAGCACCCCGTTGACCACGTTCGCGTGGGTGATGGCGACGCCCTTGGGCCGGCCCGTCGAGCCGGAGGTGTACATGACGTAGGCCAACTGCTGCGGGTCCACCGGCTTCGGCTGCGCGCCGGTGTCGTCGTCGCGGTCGAACGCGTCGAGCAGGATGTACGGGGCCTCGTGGTCCGGCAGCACGGCGACCGTGTCGGAGTCCGTCAGCACCAGGCAGGGCCGGGCCTGCTCGAGGACGACCTCAAGGCGCCGGCTGGGATACTTGGGATCGACCGGCAGGTAGGCGCCGCCGGCCTTCAGCACCGCCAGCAGGGCCACGACCAGGTCGGCCGATCGCGGCAACGACACCGCGACCACCGACTCCGCGCCCACGCCACGGCCGGCCAGTGCGCGGGCCAGGCGATCGACCCTGGCCCCCAGCTCGCGGTAGGTGAGCGACTCGCCGCCGGCGACCACGGCGGTCTCGTCCGGGGTCCGCGCCGCCTGGGCCTCGACGAGCCCGGTGATC
>DASWRQ010000121.1:0-12035 GCA_036403095.1 Kutzneria sp.
CAACAGGGGGATCAGGAGCTTGCGCATGGAACCTCCGGGGCAGGGCGTCAGTGACCTGGCTCACGTCGAGTACAACACGCCATCTTGTTTCAAACAAGGAAGATTTTCCAGAACCGGTTCCGTAGCATCGCCGCATGACGCGTAGCGGCCGCACGGTTCGCGGACTCGACGCCGAGCAGCGCCGGGCGCTGCGCCGCGCCGACCTGTTGGCGGCGGCGCTGACCCTGTTCGGGCGCAAGGGTTTCGCCGCGGTGCCGATCGAGGAGATCTGCCAGACGGCCTACGTCGGCACCAAGAGCTTCTACGAGCTGTTCGACAGCAAGGAAGCCTGCTACCTGGCCCTGTTCGAGCAGCTGGCCGACGACCTGTCGGCCCGCATGCAGGCGGCGCTGGCCGAGGCCGGCGGCAGCATCGACGACCTGATCGAGACCTTCGCCCGCACCCTGGTCGCCGACCCGCAGGTGCCGCGGGTGGTGTTCGGGCAGTCGGCCGGCGTCTCGCCGACGGTCGAGCGGCGCCGGCGGGAGAACCGCCGCTGGGCCGCCGGTTTTGTCGAGGCGGTGTGGCGTCGGCACGGCGTGGTCCGGGGCGACGACGACATTCGGCCGATCGCGCTGGCCACCGTCGGCGCGCTGTTCGAGCTGATCACGGACTGGCTGTTCGACGGCAGCGAGGACGTGGACGAGCTGATCGGCGAGCTGGTGGCCTACCACCGGATCGTCAGGGCCGGCCTTGAGTCCATTGTGGACGGTGTAATCTCCGACCGGTGACCACCGTTTCGCTGCTGCTGCACGGGGATCCCGAGGACGTCGACCGCCAGGCCCGCCAGCTCCGGGCCGAGCTGCTCGACCTGGACGTGGACAGCGCCGAGTTCGCGCCGGGCGGCCCGCCGCCGGCGGCCAGCAAGGGCCTGGACCCGGCCACCGTCACCGAGATCATCGTGGCGCTGAGCAGCTCGCCGGTGTTGATCCAGCTCGGCCGCGCGCTGCGGGACTGGGTCAAGCGGGGCACCGAGCGCAAGATCGAGATCCAGGTGGGCTCGGACCGGCTGACCATCACCGGCTCGTCGGCCGACGTGGACCGGGCGGTGATCGAGGCGTTCTTCCGGCGCGAGCCCCAGGACTGACTACGATCGCTGACGTGCCAGAAGACGCTGCCGTACCGGGGTTCGAGATCGGCAAGGACGGGGTCGGCAGCATCGTCGTCGGCATCGACGGCTCGCCGCCGGCGCTGCACGCGGCCGCCTGGGCCGCCGGGCTGGCCCGCCGCGAGCGGGCCCGCCTGGTGCTGGTCTACGTCGAGCCGCTGGCCAGCGCCGCCTACTGGACGTCCATCGGCATGATCAACGCGGCCGAGGCGGCCAACGACTTCGTGGCCGAGCTGCGCACCGAGGCCGGTCAGTACCTCACCCAGTACGGGATCGAGTGGGACCTGCTGCACCACCGCGGCGACCCGGCCACCGCGCTCGAGCAGATCGCCGAGGAGCTGCGGGCCGACTGCATCGTCGTCGGCCGCTCCCAGCGCGGCGGCCACCTGCTCGGCTCCGTGCCGAAAACCCTGGTCACCCGGGCCCAGCGGCCGGTCGTGGTCGTCCCGTGAGCACCGAGACCGGCCAGGACTACGCCGACGCCGTGCTCACCGGCCAGAGCTGGGAGCGCCGCGCGTTCGAACGCTGCGACTTCACCGACGCCGACCTGCGTGACCTGGACACCAAGGCGTGCACCTTCACCAACTGCGACTTCACCCGGGCCGACCTCGGTGACAGCAAACACAGCGGCACCGCGTTCCGCGGCTGCACGTTCAACCGCACGGTGTTCGCCTCGGCCCGGTTCGAGCACTGCACCCTGCTCGGCTCCACGTTCACCGACTGCCGACTGCGGGGCTGCGTGATCCGCGACACGGACCTGTCGCTGGCCGGGCTCGGGCGGGTCGACCTGCGCAAGATGGACCTGTCCGGGCTGCGGCTGCGTGAGGCCAACCTCGTCGAGGCCGACCTCCGGGAATCCGACCTGCGCAACGCCGACCTGTCCGGGGCCCGGCTGCTGCGGACCCGGCTGGAGGACACCGACCTGCGTGGGACGCGACTGGACTCGGACGGCCTGCGCCAGGCCCAGCTGACCGGCGCCAAGATCGACCTGGAACTGGCCGTGCGCTTCGCCGCGGCCCACGGCCTGCTCGTCGAGAGCTGAGCGGCTTTTGTCGCAACGTGAGTGGCTCACTTCGCTTCAGCGGCCAGATGAGCCACTCACGTTGGGAAAAAGGGCTACTGCCCGGCCGGGGGTGGGGTGCCCTGCCGGACCTCGACCAGCGTGCCGTCGGCCAGCAGCTCGTCGATCGACTTCGGCAGCAGGTACGCCGTGCCGCCGCCGGGCTGCCCGAACCACGGCACGGCCACGCCGGCCAGGGCCTGCACCGGCTGTTGGAGCCGGTACACGTGGTACGGCCGGCCCACCCACTCGGGCACCAGCGAGCGCAGCGGGAACGGCGTGCCGCCGGCGTAGGTGAGGTTGCCGTCCGGCTGCCCGAAGCGGTCGACCTCGACGCCCTGCGGCAGCTCGATCACCCGCTTGCCCCGGAACAGGGTCAGCGGCGGCTCGCCCCGCAGCGGCTGGATCGGCCAGTCGTCGCCGCGCGGCGGCTGCCCGTTCTGCTGCTGTCCATTCTGGGGCTGGCCGTTCTGCTGCATCGGCGGCTGGTTCTGGCCGGCCATCGGCTGCGGCAGCGGCGGCCGGTCGCCGCCGACGGGCGGCAGCCCCGGGACCGGCTGGCCCTGTATCGGTTGGCCCGGGACCGATTGGCCCGGCATGGGCTGGCCAAGGGGCGGCTGGCCCAGGGGAGGCTGCGCCGGCATCGGGCGGGGCGGCGTCATCGGCGGCAGGCCCGGCTCCGGGCGCTGTTCCATCCGCGTGGCCTGGTCGCCCCGCTGCGGCAGGTCCCGCGACGGGAGATCGAGCGGCGGCAGGTCCGACTGCGGTTCCTGCAGCGCCCGGGCCGGCACGTCCATCGACTCCCGGACCGGGAGATCCATCGGCGGCACGTCCGGCTGGGGCCGGTCCATCGGCTGCTCGTGCTGAGCCCGTACCGGGAGGTCGAGCGGCTCATGCTGGGCCCGGATGGGCGGGTCGAGCGGCTCGTGGTTGCGGGACGGCAGGTCGAGCGGCTCGTGCTGGGCTCGGACGGGCAGGTCGAGCGGCTCGTGCTGGTTGCGGGACGGCAGGTCCATGGGCTCCGGCCGTATCGGCAGGTCCAAGGGCTGCTCGTGCTGGGCCCGGACCGGCAGGTCCAGTGGCTCCGGCTCCGGCTGGTCACGCGGCGGCAGGTCGAGCGGCGGGATGTCCAGCGGCGGCAGGTCCAGGTCCGGCAGCTGCTGGACCGGCACCGGCGCGACCGCCGCCGGCTCGGCCATCGGCTCCGGCTCGGCGTGCTGCGGCTCGTCGGCCGGCACCGGCCGGTTGAGCAGCAGCTTGCCCAGCAGGAACGCGGCCGCGTCGTTGTCGTCGTCGAACAGCATCGGCGTGCTGAAGCCGTGCTCGTACCAGCCGACCTGCCAGCCGTCCTCGACCCGCTCCAGATACCAGGTGTTCGGCGACGGCTCGCCGATCCGGTACACCGACGAGGGCACGTTCAGCTCGTCGAGCAGGTCACGCAGCAGGTCGATGCTGGCCCCGCCGAGCTGCTCGGGCTCCGGCTCGACGTGCTGCTCGACGGCCAGCGGCTCGGGCTCGGGTTCCGGCTCCCTGTGCTGCTCGATCACCAGCGGCTCGGGCTCCGGCGTCGGCTCGGGGGCCGGCGGCTCGGGCACCGACATCATCTGGGTGGCCGGCGGCTGCTGGGCCGGCACCGGGCGGCCGTTGGGCACCATGGTGCTCAGCAGGGCCACCGCCTGGGCACGGGTCGGCTCGTCCACCTCGGGGGCCAGGAAGTTGGCCCCGCGGATGTGCTGCACCAGGTCGGGCTCGGGCGGCACGCCGTAGCGGGCCAGGTAGAAGATCACCGCGGCCGGCCAGATCCAGCTGCCGTCGGTGTGGAAGGCGAACGGGATGGACTCGGGGTTCTCGTGGGCCAGCCGGTCGCTGTCCATGCCCTGGGCGGTCATGACGACCGGGGCCGCCTCCAGGTAGTCCAGCACCTTGCCGACCTCGGCCGGGTCCAGCGGCGGTCGGTTGACCGTCGGCCGGCCGTCCGGGCCGGGGCCGTCGAAGATCCGCGCGGTGCGCAGCCGGCCGGGCTGCGGGCCCGGGCCGTTCGGCGGCTGCGGCGGCATCGGCGGCCGGGGCGGGCCAGGGGCCTGCAGCCGCCCGGCCAGCCATTCCGGCACGTTGTCGTCGGTGCGGGGGAAGAACCGCATCTCGTCGGTGTAGGCCATCAGGGGCGGCGGGTTCTGCCACTGCGGCTCGTCCCGGTCGAAGTCCAGGTTGTAGCTGGACGGCCGGTCGAGCTGGTAGCGGGCGTTGAACCAGGTGCCGCGGCCCTCGCGGTACATGCCGGCCCGTAGCCGGGCGAACAGCGACGCGATGTCGGCCGGCGCGGTCCAGGCCCGGCTCTGGCCGTCCTGATCGGTGACCTCGGCGGACAGCTCGAAGTAGCGCCCGGCAGCCCGGTAGTAGGCCCTGACCTGCTCCCAGTCCTGCGGAGCGGCCTTCATCAGGGCCAGCCCGATCTGCTTGACCAACGCGTCCTGTTCGACTGGGTTCAGCGGGGTCGGCTGTGACACACGCCCATCCTCTCGCGTTCCGTTGCGATCTGACACCCGCCTCACACCGGGTGTGGCCCAGACCTCCCTGCTCCTCGTCACCACCAGCATCGATGATTGTCCCTGACGAAGGCCAACGGGGGGCGAATGGCGCAATCGGGCGACAGTGAGTTATGAGGTCGGTGGTCGTGACGTCCGTTACCCGGCCGAAGGGGTGGTTCTGGGCAACTTGCCATGGCCGAGGATCCCGCGAGGCCGCGCCGGTGCCTGGGCCGTCGCCGGATTTCGGCCGCCGCCGCCCGACGTGCCCCGCCGCCCGAGCCGCGATGCGGCGGGCTAAATGCGGCGAGGGAAGGCAGCGGTCACGAGCGGCCTCGTCCCGTGCGGGACGCGCGGCATGGGCACAGCCTCGCCCCGCGCGGAACGCGCGGCGTCAACACGGCAGAATGGTCGCCGTGACCGCCACGATCCTCGACGGCAAGGCCACCCGCGACGCGATCTTCGACGACCTGCGGGTCAGGGTCGCCGCGCTCACCGCCGAGGGGGTGACGCCGGGCCTGGCCACCGTGCTGGTCGGCGACGACCCCGGCTCGCACGCCTACGTGCGGGGCAAGCACGCGGACTGCGCGAAGGTGGGCATCACCTCCATCCGCCGCGACCTGCCGGCCGACATCTCCCAGGCCGACCTCGAGGCCGTGCTGGACGAGCTGAACGCCGACCCGGCCTGCACCGGCTACATCGTGCAGCTGCCGGTGCCCAAGCACCTGGACACGGGCGCGCTGCTGGAGCGGATCGCGCCGGCCAAGGACGCGGACGGCCTGCACCCGGTCAGCCTGGGCAAGCTGGTGCTGGGCGAGCCCGGCCCGCTGCCGTGCACGCCGAGCGGCATCGTGGCGCTGCTGCGCCGCTACGACGTGCCGATCGCCGGCGCCCAGGTGTGCGTGGTCGGCCGCGGTGTGACGGTCGGCCGGCCGCTGGGCCTGCTGCTGACCCGGCGCAGCGAGAACGCCACCGTGACCCTGTGCCACACCGGCACCAAGGACCTGGCCGCCGAGGTGCGCCGGGCCGACATCGTGGTGGCCGCGGCCGGCGTGGCCGGCCTGATCACCGCCGACATGGTCAAGCCGGGTGCGGCCGTGCTGGACGTCGGTATCACTCGTACGGACGAAGGGTTGCGCGGCGACGTGCACCCCGGTGTGCGCGAGGTCGCCGGCTTCATCGCGCCGATGCCGGGCGGCGTCGGCCCGATGACCCGGGCCATGCTGCTCGCGAACGTGGTGGAGGCCGCCGAGCGCTCGCTCGCGGCCCACTCGTGATCACCGTGACCGGCCGACGCCGGTGGACCGGGGAGATCGGCCGCTACGCGCCGTTCGCACTGGTCATGGCGGTCGCGGCGGCCGGCGTGGTGCTGATCTTCCTCTACCACTGGCGGATCGGCTCCGGCCTGATCGGCGGCTCGCTGCTGGTCGCCGCCGGGCTGCGGGTGCTGCTGCCGGAGAAGCAGCTGGGCCTGATCGCCCTGCGCCGCAAGCTCACCGACATCGTCCTCTACGGCGGCCTCGGCCTCTTGATCATCCTCGTCGCCGCCACCATCACCGGCGGCCCGCTCGACCAGTAACCCCCGCGAGTCGCGCTCTGGGACACACCGAATGTAGGTCTCAGACACATGTCTGAGACCTACATTCGGTGTGCTTGAGAGCGCGACTCGCGGGGGTGGGTTTGGCCACGTTGCGATGCTGCTCACCGTGAACGGCTGGCGTCCGCGGGTGCTTGGTAATCTGCGGCGACCGGGCGACGCGCCCGGTGCGCGGTCCCGGTGCTGAGACCGCCGGACAGGACTCCTGCCATGGTGGTCGCACCCGTGGACGTGATGCAGACTGCGATTCGGGAGGATCTTCCCTGTGGCACGCTCCGTCAACGTGACCGTCACCGGTGCGGCTGGCCAGATCGGCTACGCACTGCTGTTCCGGATCGCCTCCGGCCAGCTGCTCGGCCAGGACACCAAGGTCCGGCTGCGCCTGCTGGAGATCCCGCAGGCGGTCAAGGCGGCCGAGGGCACCGCCATGGAGCTGGACGACTGCGCGTTCCCGCTGCTCGAGGGCATCGACATCACCGACGACGCCAAGACGGCGTTCGACGGCGTGAACGTCGCCCTGCTGGTCGGCGCCCGTCCCCGCACCAAGGGCATGGAGCGCGGCGACCTGCTGGAGGCCAACGGCGGCATCTTCAAGCCGCAGGGTGAGGCCATCAACGCCGGCGCGGCCGAGGACGTGCGCGTGCTGGTGGTCGGCAACCCGGCCAACACCAACGCCCTGATCGCCCAGCAGCACGCGCCGGACGTGCCGGCCGAGCGCTTCACCGCGATGACCCGCCTCGACGAGAACCGCGCGTACTCGCAGCTGGCCAGCAAGCTCCGGGTGCCGGTCACGGAGATCAAGCGGCTGGTGATCTGGGGCAACCACTCGGCCACCCAGTACCCGGACCTGACCCACGCCGTCGTCGGCGACCGCAACGCCCTCGAACTGGTGGACGACCAGGAATGGGTGGAGAAGACCTTCATCCCGACGGTGGCCAAGCGCGGCGCGGCGATCATCGAGGCCCGCGGCGCCTCCTCGGCCGCGTCGGCCGCCAACGCCGCCATCGACCACGTCCACGACTGGGTGAACGGCACCGCCGAGGGCCAGTGGGCGTCCATGGCCGTGCCGTCGGACGGCTCCTACGGCGTGCCGGAGGGCCTGATCTCCTCGTTCCCGGTGACCTGCAAGGACGGCAGGTACGAGATCGTCCAGGGCCTGACCGTCACCGAGTTCTCCCGCGGCAAGATCGCCGCCACGGTGGCCGAGCTCGAGGAAGAGCGTGAGGCCGTGCGCAGCCTCGGCCTGATCTGATCAGCATCTGAGAAGAAAGGCCCCCGCCGCGGCGGGGGCCTTTCTCATGCGGCGGTCACCAGGTGACGGGCAGCGACGCCGCCCCGTACACCACGGACGTCGTGCGCAGCTTCACCTCGTCGGGTTCCACCGCCAGCCGCAGGTTCGGGAACCGGTCGAACAGCTCACGGAAGGCGATCTGCATCTCGATCCGGGACAGCTGCTGGCCGAGGCACTGGTGGATGCCGTGCCCGAACGCCACGTGCGTGCTGTGCGTGCGGGTGATGTCCAGGATCTCCGGGTTGTCGAAGCGCGCCGGGTCGCGGTTGGCGGCGGCCAGCGAGCAGATCACGGTCTCGCCCTTGCGGAACTGCTGGCCGCCGATCTCGACGTCCTCGATCACGCCGCGCATGGTGCCGTACTGCACCACCGACAGGTAGCGCAGCAGCTCCTCGACGGCGTTGTTGACCAGGCTCGGGTCCTCACGCAGCTTGGCCAGCTGCGCCGGCCGCTGCAACAGCAGGAACGTGCCCAGCCCGAGCATGTTGGCGGTGGTCTCGTGGCCGGCGATGAGCAGCAACAGGCCCATCTCCGCCACCTCGCCGTCGGTCAGCGTGGGGTCCGACTCGAACAGGCCACTGATCATGTCGTCGCCCGGCTCGACCCGTTTGCGCGCGACCAGGCTGCCGACGTAGTCGCGCACGCTCTGGGCGGCCGCCCTGGTCTCCTCGAACGGCAACGAGGTGTCCAGCATTCGGCTGGTGCCCTGCTGGAACTCGTCGCGCTCGTCGTAGGGCACGCCGAGCAGCTCGCAGATCACCAGCGACGGGATCGGCAGCGCGAACTTCTCGACCAGGTCGGCCGAGTCGCCGGCCGCCTGCATGGCGTCCAGGTGCTCCACCACCATCTGGTGGATGCGCGGCTCGAGCGACCGCATCCGCCGCACGGTGAACTGCCCGGTCAGCAGCTTGCGGTAGCGGCCGTGGTCCGGCGGGTCCATGGCGATGAACATGCCGGGCTGGGACGTGAACTTCTCCTCCGGGGCCACCACCCGCAGCGGGTTGGTGATGCTCTCCGGCTTCGAGCTGAACTGCGGCCCGGACATCACCGCGCGGACCAGCTCGTAGCTGGTCACCAGCCAGCCGAGTGACCCGTCCGGCATGGCCAGCCGGCTCACCGGCTGGTCCTCCCGCAGCTTGCGGTAGTCCTCCGGCGGGTCGAACGGCGTCGGCCGCGTCGTGGGCAACGGTGTCGCCTCGATGGTCACTGTGGTCTCCCCTCAGACAGCGTCATGGCCAGCCAACCGGGTCCGCCTGACCGCCGACTCCCACGAAGCTGACGAAAGCCTGACAGTGAAGGCGCAACCCCGGCCCGGACCGGTGGCCAGGTCGACCGAGCCGCCGTGCGCGGCCACGATCGAGCGCACGATGCTCAGCCCCAACCCGGTGCCGCCGGTGCCCGGGCTCCGCGCCTGGTCGGCGCGGAAGAACCGCTCGAACACCCGGCCCGCGGTCGCCTCGTCCAGCCCCGGTCCGTTGTCGGCGACAACCAATTCCACCCTGCCGGCCGACCCGGTCACGCGCACCTCGATCTCTGTGCCCGGAGGGGTGTGCACCAGGGCATTGCTGATCAGGTTCTGCAGCACCTCGCGCAGCCGGTTCTCGTCGCCCGCCACCTCGGTGTCGCCGTCGACGACGAGTTCGACGCGTCGGCTCGGTGTCGTGACGCGGGCGTCGGCCACGGCGTCAGCGGCGAGCACGGCGACGTCGACCGGCTCGGTTGCCGGCTCGTACTGCTGGTCCAGTTGAGCCAGTAGCAGGAGGTCGCCCACGAGGTCCTGCATCCGGGCCGCTTCCTGCTGGATGCGCGACATCGACAACGCGGTCATGTCCTCGTCGGCCAGTCCGTGTTGGTGCATCTCGGCCCAGCCGCGGATGGTGGTCAGCGGCGTGCGCAGCTCGTGCGACGCGTCGGCGACGAACCGGCGCAGCCGCTCCTCCGACTGCTGGCGGGCGTCGAACGCCTCGTTCAGCGCGGTCGCGACCTGGCCGACCTCCGAGCCCTCGTTCTGTACGTCCACACGTTGATGCAGTTCGCCGGCGGCGATCCGGCGTGCGGCGCGGGCCATGTCCCGCAGCGGCAGCAGGCCCACCCGCAGCACGCCGAAGCTCAGCAGCCCGATGCCGGCCAGCGCGACGACCGTGGCGATCACCTCGAACAGGATCAGCCGGTTCAGCGCGTCGGCCGTGGGGTCGAGGCTCTCGGCGATCAGGGCGCCGGCGACCGGCGCCGACCGCCCGTCCGCGCCCAGGTAGCGAACGTGCGTGCCGACGCCGAACAGCTGCGCCCGGTACTCCGGGCCGCCGGCCGATTGCAGCGTCGTCGGACTGGCCGCGAAGTCCTTGCCGAGTACGGCCGGCAGTGTCGGCGGCGGCGCGGCCTGGCCCATCGAGTCCTGGGCCGGCGTCTGATCGAGCACCCGGCCGTCCGCGCCGACCAGCGCGACGACGTAGCCCGGTTGCAGCAGCGCGGCCATGCTGTCCCTGGTCAGCACGACCGGAGCGGTGTCGATCTGCTGCGTCACCCGCTTCGTGGTGTCGGCCAGCCAGACGTCGGCGCGGTCCCGGAAGTAGACCTGCAACGCGACGATCGAGGCCGTGTCCACGATGACCATGCCCAGCGCCGCCAGCACGATCACCGCGCAGACCAGCCGCCCGCGCAATGAGTTCGCCCGGCGCACCTCAGCCTTCCCGCAGGCTGTAGCCGAAGCCGCGGACGGTGTGGATCAGCGGCGCGCCGGCCGCGTCCAGCTTCTGCCGCAGCCGCGACACCACCTTCTCCACCACGCCGTCGCCGAAGTCGTGCCGCCACACGTGCTCGAGGACCTGGCTCTTCGACACCACCCGGCCGGCGTTGACCATCAGGTAGCGCAGCAGCCGGTACTCCGTCGGCGACAGCTCGACCAGCCGGCCGTCCCTGGTCACCTGCCGGGTCGCCTCGTCCATCACGACGTCGCCCACGCTGAGCACCGGATCGGCCCGGCGGCGGACCCGGCGCAGCAGCACCTGCACCCGAGCCAGCACCTCCGGGATGCTGAACGGCTTGGTCAGGTAGTCCTCGGCGCCGGTGGTCAGGCCGGTGACCTTGTCCAGCACCGAGTCCCGGGCGGTCAGCAGCAGCACCGGCGGCGCGTCCGGCTGCTCGGACATCCGCCGGCACACCTCGAAGCCGTCCACGTCCGGCAGCATCACGTCGAGGATGACCAGGTCCGGCGGCTCGGCCGTGACCAGCCGCAGCGCCTCGCGGCCGGTCGCCGCCGTGCGGACCTGGTAGCCGGCCAGGCCCAGGGTGGTGGCCAGCATCTCGGTGATGCCCGGCTCGTCGTCGACGACCAGCAGCTGCTGGCCCTGTCCGTACACCAGCGGTGGCCGTTCCACGCCGGCAGAACGAATCACGACGGATTCGCGTTCCGGTGTGACCCGGGTCACCCGACTGAACCAGCACTGTGGATCACTCGTGTTCGCGGTGCTGCTTCCTGCACCGGCCACCTTCGCCCCGGGAGACCAAGACCATGAACCGTGTGACGCCGGCGCTCGCCCTCGTGACGGCCACTGTCGGCCTGGCCGCCTGCTCCACACCCCAGATCGCGATCAAACCCCTTGCCCAGCAAGAGGTTTCCGCACCCGACGCGGTCAAGGCGCCGGCCGGCAACAAGGTGCTGGCCAGCTTCAACGGCGACGGCGTCCAGATCTACCAGTGCTCGAATGCCGCCTGGACGCTGCTGGAACCCGCGGCCAGCATCACCGAACACGGCAAACCCGTCGCCCTGCACACCGTGGGCCCGAGCTGGGTGTCGACCAAGGACGGCAGCGAGGTCGACGCCACCGCCGTGCCCGGCGCCTCGGTCAAGCACGCCGACGCCATCCCCGAGCTGCTGCTGAAGACGTCGAAAACCCGTGGCAAGGGGCAGTTCTCCGACGTCACGTTCGTGCAGCGGCTGGCCACCAAGGGCGGGCTCGCCCCCGCCGGCAAGTGCACCGACGGCGCCGAGGTCTCCGTCCGGTACTCGGCCACCTACACCTTCTGGGTCAAGGGCTAGTGAGGCGGTGAAGGGACCATTCCTCCACTCCGAGTGGAGGAATGGTCCCTTCCGAACTTCAGGGCTAGTTCGTGCAGACCTTGCGCAGGGCGTTGATCCGGTCGGCTTCCTGCTGTGCCCACTGCGCCAGCTCGCCGTTGGTGAGGTGCTTCAACGCGGCCTCGCCGGCGGTCGAGGCGGCGTCGCTCAGGGCCTTGGACAGCTCCTGGTCCTGGGTCTGCTTGGACAGCTTCGTGAACAGGTCGGCCAGTTCCTTGGCGTGGTTGGCGTCCCGCTGGGCGGCGTCGCCGAGCTCGCCGAGCACCGCCGAGCCCAGCGCCTGGGCGCAGATCTCCGACTTCGTCGGCGGCGCGCCCGAGGCCGAGGCGTCGCACGC